>NZ_CP081855.1:1800000-2071550 GCF_019797825.1 Limosilactobacillus panis
GACCCCGTCCTCAGTCCGAAACGGGAGCCTGACCCGCTTGACGTTAACGGCGGACAAGACACACGTTGACTTTTACGACCAACTAGAACTTCCAGAATAATCATTGATCCTAAGGGGGAACACTATTCTTCAATGGATAACAATATACAAAAAGATGAACAAGTAATCATTGCCGGCCTCGACACGGGGCAGGAAGACTACGACTATTCGATGACCGAACTGGCCGAATTGGCCCAGGCCAACCACATGGATGTCGTCCAACGGGTTGACCAAGTAATTGACCGCCCTAACCCGGCCACCTACTTTGGGACGGGGAAAGTAGCGGAAATTGCGGAGGTGGCGGCCACTAACGACGCCACCACCATCATTACCAACGATGAACTCTCGCCAAGTCAGCTGCGGAACCTTGAGGAAGAGGTTGGCTGCCGGATTCTTGACCGGACAGCCCTCATCCTCGAAATCTTTGCTAACCGGGCCCAGACCAAGGAGGCCAAACTGCAGGTCCAGATTGCGGAGCTCCAGTACCGCCTGCCCCGGCTGCAAACCAGTGCCAGTCAGCGCCTTGACCAGCAGACTGGTGGCGGGAGCGGCTTTACTAACCGGGGGGCCGGTGAAACGAAGCTGGAAATGGACCGGCGGACGATCCAACACCAGATTTCCCACCTCCGTCACGAGCTAGCTGACATTGATAAGTCCGAAGCCACTAAGCGGAAGCAGCGGGCCAAGAGTAATATTCCAACCGCCGCCCTGGTCGGCTACACCAACGCCGGTAAGTCTACCATCATGAACGGATTAGTCCGTCGTTACGGGGCAGTTGAAGACAAGACGGTGTTTGAAAAGAACATGCTCTTCGCCACCCTGGACACCAGTGTCCGCCGCCTGACTTTACCAAGCAAGAAGGACTTTCTTCTTAGTGATACCGTCGGGTTCGTCAGCAAGCTGCCGACTAACCTGGTCAAGTCCTTCCGTTCGACCTTGGCGGAAGCTGCCAACGCTGACCTATTGATCCAGGTAATCGACTACTCGGACCCCCACTACGAAGAAATGATGCACACCACTGAGCAGGCCCTGAAGCAGATTGGCATTGAAAACATCCCGATGATTAACGTCTTCAACAAGGCTGATAAAACCGAGATTGAGTTCCCGGTTCTTGAAGGGGATGACCAGGTGGTAATCTCGGCTAAGCAGCCGGAATCACTGGACCTCCTGGTGAACGTTATTCGTAAGCACCTCTTCAAGGATTACGTTCAGGTCAAGCTCCTTCTTCCCTTCGCAGAGGGACAGCTGGTTTCCTATCTCAACGAACACACTAACATCTTGAATACCGAGTACCGGACGGATGGCACCCTCCTGACGGTGGAAATGTCACCCCAAGAGGCCCAGCGCTTTACGAAGTACGAGGTATAAAAAAAGCTCCTGAAGGTCGTAGTAATTACGAGTTTCGGGAGCTTTCGCGTTATTACTTGATATGGGTAAAGTATTTTTCCGGAAGCGACTGCAAAATCGTTGCCAGGACAATTAGTATTCCCCCAATCCAGTCGGGCAAACTGAACGGTGTGGCCAGGAAGAAAACCGCTAGCAGAGTGGCAACCAAGGGCTCAAATGCCCCGAGCATTCCGGTTGTACTGGAATCAATGTAGTTGATACTAGCAAGGTAAAGGGTGTAGGCAAAAAGCGTTCCGAAAATAATGATGAACAGGATTGTCGTAATATCAACTGCGTTCAATGACGGAACGGGCATTATCCAATACAGTGGCAGAAAGGCCAGGCCAGCAATCAGCATTGACCAGCCAACGATGGTAATTGTTCCGAACTCTTTGAAAAGTTTGCGCGGCATAATCGTGTTAATTGCTTCCGAGACTGCCGCCAGCAGTCCCCAAATACATGCCAATGGGGACAGGGCGAGATGGCTTGGGTGACCATTCGTGGCCAACAGGAAGGTCCCAATAAGGGCCACAATGATTGAAATCACGTCCAGTCGCCGAGGCAGCATTTTGGTATGCACGGCCATATAGAAGATAATGAAGACGGGGGCTAAGTATTGGATCACCGTTGCCGTTGGAGCATTACTATACTTAACGGCAACATAATACGACATCTGGGACGCCCCCATCCCAATAAAGGAGAACAGAATCAGATAAAGGACCCGCGACCAGCTACTAAACAGCCTTTTGACCGCAGCTGGTTGCTTAAAAGTCGAATATAGGACCAGCAGAAACCCGGCGCCCAGTAAGCGAAGCCCAACAAGCCAATATTCGTTAATGGTTGGGTTTTGGAATAGAAACTGCACGGCAGCCCCAGACATTCCCCAAAATGATGCCCCAACGATGGCCAAGGTGATTCCCTTTCTCTTATCTGTCGTCATCTTATCGTCTCCCTCATATGCTAATTTTAAACATGCAAACAGTATATCATTTAGCAAGAACTAGCGTAAAGAAATTAAGATTTTGCAATCGAGTAGGAGGTAATTGATTAGTTCAATTACCGACCTCTCACACCACCGTACGTACGGTTCCGTATACGGCGGTTCGACAATTTAATCACTTTTGAATTAACTGGAGCGTCTTGGACATATTTATTAGTCCAAGGTGCTCCAGTTTTCTATTTGTTAGAGAATAATTTAGTGTCTTACTGTGTGCAGTTCGCCAGTAACCCTTTCGGGTACTAGCGAAGACGAACGCATCATGATAAGACAAACCTAACTTCTGTAGGTGTACAACTTTAGTTTTGAATTTCTTCCATTGCTTCCAGATATATTGTCTTATTCGTGCTCTTAACCATTGATCAAGGCGGTGAATAAAATTGGCTAACTTCCCAATTGAGTAATACTGAAGCCAGCCACGCATCTTTTGGTGGATTTCTTCAAACATCTTGGTAAGAGAAACACCCCGATTACGCTTAGTTAGAAGCCTCAATGCTTGTTTTACTCGTTGTTGTGATTGTTTGGCTGGTCGGGCATAGGCACCATTACGGTCTACACCGAGTGAGAAGCCAAGAAACTTCAACCTCAAGGGACTACCAATTTTGGTTTTATCTGGATTAACTTTAACTTTCAATCGCTTTTCAAGAAACTGAGTAATACTACGCATTACTCGTTCTCCGGCCCGCTGACTTTTAACATAGATGTTACAATCGTCCGCGTAGCGCACAAAGTGGTGACCACGTCTGGTCAGCTCTTTATCCAACTCATTTAAATAGATATTCGCTAGCAGTGGCGATAGTGGTCCTCCTTGCGGAGTTCCTTTGTCGCTCCTAACGAACAGCCCGTGGTCCAAGATTCCGCTAGTCAAAAACTTACGGATAAGTCTTAGTGTCCATGGGTCATCAATATATTGTTGGAGGTATTTAATCATCAAATCATGGTTGACATTATCAAAATAGGCCTTAAGGTCTAAATCAACTACCCGTCGATAACCTTGATTATATAGCTTAACTACCTTTGCGATTGCGTCTTGGGCTCCACGATGAGGGCGGAAACCAAAACTATTGTCAGAGAAAACTCGCTCAAAGATGGGCGTGAGTACCTGGGCAACTGCTTGTTGGACCAGGCGGTCCACTACCGTTGGTATCCCTAGTTTTCTCACTCCACCGTTGGGCTTGGGAATTTCCACTCGTTTAACCGGTGCTGGCTTATAATTGCCCTCACGTAGGTTGGTGATTAATTCCGTTTTATTTTCCCTGAGGTAGGGCAGAAGGTCATTGACAGTCATATCGTCAATACCCGCCGCTCCTTTATTTCTCTTAACTCGCAAATAAGCCTGATTAAGGTTATTGCGATCCAAGACTAAGTCTTGGATAGTGACACTCATACCTTTACCTTCACCATAATCGGTACTACGCGCCCTTGTGTACTTTCGGTTTTCCAAACCTATCCTCGACAAGCGGTCAGCTTGTGTTTCTGTTTTCTGCGATTGTCGCACCTGATTACACCTCCGATATAATTTATGAGTTATTGTCGTTCAGTCCTTCGTCTGACTAATCAGACTACTATGACCTCGGCTGACTTCTGACTTACTCAACACCACATCACTGTCGTGCTTGTTTCTGTGGAATTTCATTTATTCCTCTTGTCGGAAACGTGTAAGCCAGACCTCCCCGGGTAAGAATATTAACTTTCGTACCATGTCACCGTTAGCTTTACTGAAAGCAACTTCGAGTAGTATTGGACTTTAGTTTGTATGGCAACCTTATCCAGTTACTCTCAGCCTTATAGCTACTTCTTGTTCATCGGTGCAGTACTTTGCCTTAGACTTCCTTCAGATTCCACCTCACAGTGGACACCCTTGTCGTCAGCTCATGGTTCCGACTACTACGGCCCATAGTGGACTTTCACCGCCTAGTTAATACCCATGCCGGGCGCACCACAAAAAGCCCTGTTCAGTCGCTGACCGAACAGGGCTTTTTTGCAAATCATTACTTAGATTGGATTCCGCCATCGTCTTCCATTTCGTCAAGGAACTTCTGGTTCTTGTCCAACTTTGGGTTGATGTTAAAGAGGTGGTGGTGAATACCGAGCATCCCCGCTAACAGGAGCAAGTTGAAGAGAACCGCAATTCCTAGCAAGACAAGGTTGCAGAACATTGCGTAGTGGGCACCAATCCCGCTACTGATTGACTGCCGCAGTCCCATGATGGAGTAGGTCATCGGTAGAAACCAGTGAATGACGTTGTAGAACTTCATCGTAACTTCCATTGGGAAGGTCCCACCGGAACCACCAAGTTGCAGCATCAGCAGAACCATGGCAACGAACCGGCCGGGGTTATCGAAGGTCATTGACAGGAACATTACGATCGCCATCGACGCTAGCCCGAAGCAGATGCTAGTGGCAAACATCGATGCAACGTGGTCCGTCGTCAAACCAACGGCCAGCATAACGGCATCTTCGATAATGGCCATCAGGGTAACCGCTACGGCCCCAACAACGACCTTACTGATCCACCAGGAAACAGCCGACTTGCCGTCGACAGCCACCCGCCGAATTGGGTAAATAAAGTTAAATACCAGGATACCAACGTAGAGGGCAACAGATAGAACATAAGGAGCCAAAGCGTGACCGTAGTTTGGCACGTAGCTGTAGTTCTTGTGCTTAACCGTCGTTGGTTCAGCGAACATCTTCGCTGTCTTGTTAGTTGGCTTAACGTTGTTAATTGCCTTAGCACCCGCCGCTAATGACGAAGCCAGACGACCAGCACCGTTATTCAGCTGGGTAATTCCACTAATCAGGGCTGGTGAGTTATCAGCCAACTGTTGAGTTCCGGAAGCCAGCAGGTTAACCCCACTGATCAAAGCCGGTACCTGGGCATTCAATTGTCCCAGGGCGCTCGCCAATTGACCGGCCCCGGCGTTCAGGGCACCACTGTTGGCAACTAGCTGGTTAGCACCGGCCCCGGCCTGGGCAACCCCAGCCGTGTATTGACCGATACCACCGCTCAGGGTGTTGGCACCAGCCGCCGCAGTTGCTACACCGTTCGTATATTGACCAATACCGCTGTTCAATGTGTTGGCACCGTTAGCCAGCTGTTGGGTAGCAGAGGTCAACTGACCGGAAGCGGTTGTCAGGGCCGCACTGGTCCCGTTTTGCATGTTCAAAAGGCTGTTTTGAAGGTCCGCAGCCGCCTTTTGCACGTTGGCCGTGTTCTGACCAGCACTATTTGCTGACTGGTCAACCGCCGCCTTAAGTCGGTTGACCCCGGCCTGCAGTTGACTAATCTGCCCCACTAATTTAGCGGACTGACCGTTATCGGTGCTCTTTTGGGTGGTTGTACTGTTGTTGCTAGAACTAGCAGCCGCACTAATTGCCGCCTTGGCCGCTTCAATCTTTGCCTGGCCGGCCGGGTCCTTAGCCTCGACACCGTTCAGGTCTGCAGCAGCGGCCTGCAATTGGGAACTATTGTTGCTGCCACTGTTAGTCGTCGTGGTGGTTGAACTTGCTCCGGCCGAAGCTGCCTGCTTCAACTGTTCAAGTCCGGCACTAATCGTTCCCAGTTGACCAGAGAGTTCCTTCAACTGGTTACTGCTCTGGGCGATTGGCTGTAGGGCAGCGTTCAAAGCCTGGCCCTTAGCACTGATGTCACCGGACATTGCCCCCATCTGACTCTGCAGTTGGGGAAGGAGACTATTAACTTGGTTGTTTAATTCCGTGTTACCGGCGGCAAGCTGGTTGGCACCGCTCTGCAATGCAGCAGAGTTACCGCTCAGCGTATTCAAGCCACCCGCTAACTGATTGGCCCCGGAGCTAAGTTGCCCAGAGTTTGCCTGAAGGAGCCCCAAGCCGCTGGCGAGTTGACCAACCCCACCAGTGTATTGCTGGATACCGGCGGCCAGAGTCTGGCTACCGCTCGCTAACTGCTGAGCACCGCTGGCCAGGGGTGCAACGGACATCCGTAACTGCTGCACACCGTTGTTGACCTGGTAGACACCGGCAACGTAACGGTTAACCCCGTCATTTAAGGTGACCAGGCCGGTACTCAGTTGCTGGGCACCATCGGCAGCTTTGGTCATCCCCTTACCGACAACGTGGAGTTCCTTAAACATCGCGGTGGCGTAGGCCTTGGTGACCTGGGAGCGGATCTTGCTATTCAGCCTGGTCGTCCCAATCTGGGTCATAACCTGCCCGATGTAGTTCAAGGAACCGTTCGTTTCGTAATGGAGCTTCATCGTCTTTGGATGCTTTTCCATTACGGTTGTGGCATCTTCAGAAAAGTTCTTCGGGATGGTGATTACCGCGTAGTATTGGCGGTGACTAATCCCGTATTGTGCCTTCTTTTGGGAAACAATTTCCCACTTCATTTGATGGTTATGACGCAGTTGTTTGATCGTTTGCTGACCAACATTCATCTTCCGGCCCTGGTATTCGACCGGAACATCCTTGTTGACCACCGCAATCGGCAAGTCTTGCGTACTACCATACGGGTCCCACACTGACTTTAAGAAGAAGATACTGTACAGGAACGGTAACAGGCAAATTACCGAAACCGAGAGCAGTAAGATATGGTTCTTAAAGAGGTTGCGGAATTCCGCTTTGATCATTTCACCCATTTTGAAATGTTCACCTCATTATTATTGATTTACAAAGTGCTGTTAGACATCGAAAGGACTGACTGCTTTGCGAATTTGATAAATTCATCAATTGGCACGTCGTAGTTGTTCTTTTGCCACCAATAAAACGCCCCGATGATGGAACCACTAAATACGTACGCCATCATCTCCGGGTTATCGGACTTCTGAACGGCTTCGATTACGACATCGTTAGTGCGGCCGCGTTTGCAACGATCTAAGATAACCTGACTAAAGATACGTAGCATTTCCGTATACAGTGAGCTGTGTGAGTTGCTCGATGCCAGGTGGCGAATGAGGTTCTTGTGATCATTAATGTATAAAACGAATTGCTTAATAATATCTTCTTCTGATTCGCCTGAATCCACAATCTGACTAATCTGGGCATCCAGCGTCTGCTCAAGGAGATCATACTTATCACTGAAGTAACGGTAAAAACTACTCCGGTGCAGTAGTGCTTCGTTACAGATTTGGTCAACTGTTAAGTGCTCAAACGAGTTTTTCTCCAAAAGTGTCAACAATGCGTTCTGAAAATCCCGTACTGTTCGTGTGACCCGCAATTTACTCGCCTCCTTGTACCATTATGACAAATTATAGTGTATACCGTATTTTTACAGGACAACAGAGTTAAATGCAAATCATAGTTCTATGATAAGACAATAATATGTTTTTGCTTCAAACAGTTTCGCAAAATGAGACATTAATTCTGCCTGATAATTTGGGAAAACTTCGCTTCATTTTCAATTATAATTTCACGATTGGCCCAGTTCTCTAACCTTTCTATGCTACAATCAAGGTAACAAACAGAATTGATTCTAGGAGGCGGCCACTATGAAAATTGAAAATGATAAATTTGGCACTTACCAAGGACAAGATGTTATCAAATATACCCTGACGAATGATAATAACGTCAGCATTAGCGTCCTTAACTTTGCCGGTATCTGGCAGGCATACATGGTTCCCAACACCCGTGGCGGCCGGGTTAACCTGTTGCTCAGCGCTGACAACATCGACGCTTACGTAAATCCTAACAATGCACCATTATACGTTGGCCGGATTATCGGTCGTTTTGGTGGACGGATTGCGAAGGGCCAGTTTGATATTGACGGGGTTGAATACAAGATTCCCGCTAACGAGGGGAATAACTCCCTGCACGGTGGGGCAAACGGCCTCAGCCAGCAGTTTTACGATGTTGCCACCAAGCAGGACCAGGATAAGCTCCAGGTCATCCTTACAACAACGATTGGTCCAGACACTGATAAACTACCGGGCAACGAGACCGTGACGGTCACCTACACCCTACAAAACGACAACAGCGTCACTATTGACTTTGACGGGAAGACGGATGCCAAGACTCTTTTCAACCCAACCACCCATGCCTATTGGAACCTCTCTGGTGAAGCTAAGACCATCCAGGGGCACGTCTTAACACTGAACTCCACCTACCACCTCGAGCTTGATGACGAAAAACTACCAACGGGGCGGAAGCTGATTAATAAGAATACCCCGTTTGACTTCAGTCACCCAACGGTAATGGGGACCGCTCTCCAAGAATTGCAGGAGCAAGGTGTTCCTGAGGGCGGCTTTGATGACGTCTTCGTTGTCTTGCCAAGTAACCGGCTTGCCCATGAGCCAGTGGCAACCCTTATGGATGCCGCTACTGGGCGGAAAATTAAGATGTTCTCTGACCGGAACGGCCTGGTGGTTTACACCGCCAACGGCACGAATGCGGACGGCTTCAACCGCCCGGCAGGATCGTGGTTTGCAATGGCTATGGAAGGACAAACCCTTCCTGACACTCCTCACCACCTGCAGTTCGGTGACATTTCACTTCGTCCTGGTTACCCCCAGCACTACCAAATTCGTTATGAATACTTTGCCTAGAGGAGGAAAACAACATGCATAAGAAGTTAACGAAATCCAAGAACAAGGTCTTTCTTGGTGTCTGCGGTGGAATTGCCGATTACCTAGGCATGGACGCCACGGTCATTCGCTTAATCGCCATCGTCCTGATTGCCTGCACCGGCTTTTTCCCGTTGACGATTATCTACCTCGTTGCGGCCGCCATTATGCCTGATTATCATGGCCCTGCCCACCGAGACGACACTGTCGAAGGTGAATTTAAGGAAAAGTAATTAGTGAACTAAAAAACAACCTAAGATTAGGGGCTGTGACATAAGTCCCAAATAATTAATGGAGTTAGATGAAATTTTCGGATTTCATTTAACTCCATTTTCCTTTAAAATATTAGTAAAAGAAAAGACATCGACTTGACCGTCGATGCCTCCAAAATACCCTCGAAAGGATACAAAAACATTGGAACCTGATTATAACATGAATCAACTTAGTTTGAACATACCTACTGCTTATGAACCTGAGTTAAATCATCCAGCACGTTATATTAATCGGCTGGTTGAAAGCTTAGCGCTGCGGCGACCCAATATTATGGGTCGACCAAGAGAGTATGATCCACGAATGCTGTTAAAGTTAGTTTTACTGGCTTACAGCTATGGTATCATTTCCTCTAGGAAAATTGAACGCTTTGCTCGTGAAAACATTGTTGCGATGTGGTTGACTCAAGAACAGCGCCCAACCTACCGCACCATTGCTCGCTTCATTGTCTCCCAAGAATTGGAAGATATGATTCAGAGTAGTTTCAAGGAATTTCATGACTATTTAAAGGCTCAGGGAATGATCGATGAGGCTTCATTCATTGATGGCACTAAGATTTTAGCTAACGCAAATAAGTATTCCTTTGTTTGGAAGAAACACACCATTAAGTATCGCAAATTAAACGTTGAAAAGGCTCAAAAACTAATTCGTGAAATTAAGCAAGCAGAAGTTAAGATTGATGTTGATGAAGATAGCTTTGACATTGATCAACTTGATACGATTATTGCCTTACTTGAACAACGGATTGAAGAGTTAAACCAACGGGTGGCCGAAACCGCAAAGGTTTCGCCCAATCCGGCCAAGCAGGAACGACGTCATGCCAAAAAGTATCTCCATGCTTTAGACCATTGTCGTCAAAAGCATCTTGAATACCAAGCCCAATCGCAGATTGCTGGCCAACGTAATAGCTATTCCAAAACCGATCATGACGCTACTTTTATGCGTTTAAAGGAAGATCCGATGCGTAATGGTCAAACAAAGCCAGCGTATAATCTTCAAATTATGACTAGCTCACAGTACGTGCTGGGTTATGAACTCATGCAGAACCCAACCGATACTAGAACATTAATCCCATTCTTATCTCATCTCGCCCAGAACGAAGTTTTGGGGCGAGAAATTGTTGCCGATGCTGGTTACGGATCAGAACGCAATTATAAGTATATCGAAGATGAGCTATCTGATTGTACAGCTTTAATTCCTTACAGCACCATGATTAAAGAGAATAGCCGTAAGTGGCGTTCTGATGATCGAAAAGTAATGAACTGGGAATATCATGAGGCTGATGACTTTTATGTAAACCCACAGGGCGTCCGATTCAACTTTAAACGATACGCATACCGAAATGATAAATACAAATTCCGTCGTGATTTCAAAGTATATCAAGCAGAGAAGTATGATGAGAATCATCAAATTATTTCTCAGGCATTAACACCACATGGGAACACTAAGTACCTTATGGTGAACCCACAGTGGGAATATTTTAAGTCGAAAGCTCGCGAGTCGCTTTCAAATTCCAACACTTACTCCCGTCGTAAGTACGATGTAGAGACTGTTTTTGGTAACTTGAAGGCTTATTTGGGTTTTAAAAGATTCACAGTACGTGGTCTTAAGAAAGCCAAAAGACAAATTGGGATTGCTTTAATGGCATTAAACATGAAGAAAATGGCCGGAAGGCCGCTCATTTTCTCAAAATATTCAGATAATCAAAAAGCTCCATTCAGAATTTTTGTTAAATTCCGAATGGAGCTTCTGATTCAGAGGCTTTTTGTCACAACCCCTTTTTTTAGTTCATTCTTATTTTATTTATCGTTCATCCCGCTCACGGTAGGCAACCTGGGCCTGAAGGTGGTAGTCGGCGGTCGTCAAAATCGTGGACCCCCGCCGGCCCGGAATCTTGTTGGGGCCATCAGTTACCAGTAAACCGGCAAGGTAAATGCGGTACTTTTGGTGGGCATCCCGGACATCAGTTAGGCCAATCCGGATGATGTGACCAACCGCCCGCCGTTCCATCTGGTTAATTCCAATGTAAATTTCCAACCGGTGACGAATCTTGTCGTGGACCAGTTCGAAGTATGGCGGCACGGCGTTGGTATTTAAAGCCTGAACCGGCTTACCCGTTTCACTATACTTATCAATTACCTGGTTATCATCGAGGCCATTAAAGTCGTTGGCAAAGATGCCATTGTCGACCAACTGGTTTACCACTTCTTGGAGGTTATGCTGTTCATAACTATCAATCTTCACAACCGCGGGAATAGTATTGTCACCCGTAAATAAGCCGTTAGACTGGTTAGCCATTACCTGGGCCAGTTGCTGTTGCCCGTTGTCCTTTGGTTCGGTATTGCCAAACTTCTGTCCCGTAATTTTAGCAAAACGGGGAGAAAAGTAGTCGAGCTTCGAGGTCCTCCCCAGAAAATAGTAAACAAAGTTCAGGTATAAGAAATAAGTAATCGCAACCATCGCTAAGCAGTACAGAAAGGCCCGCATCCAAACGTGGTTTATGAACAGGCGGAAGGTAACGTAAACCAAGTAGATGTCACCAAGGGTCGCGATCCCAATGTAGATCCGACTCTTTAGCTTCACATCGAGGTTAAAGTAGCTCAGAGATGAATTTATCATATCAAGGAAACTAAACATGGTAATTCAACACCTCCTTATTGGTTACTTTGGGTTGCAGTACCGGTATTACCACCGGTCGAGCCACCGCTATTACCGCTGCCAGTTCCACCACCGTTATTGGTGCTGTTGGTCTGATTATTTGAGGTCGTCCCGCCAGTATTATTATTCGTCGACCGGGTGGTGTTGTTATCATTATCGCCGGTATTCCGGGTCGTCGTTTGGTCATCACCGTCCGTCTGGTTGTCGCTATCCGACCGTTTCGTTACCGAATTATCGTCCGCAGAATCAGAGTTAGCGTCCTTTTCACTGCTGTTATCCCGGTCGTTATCCGGGTCAATATCACTACTTTGGCGGACACGGGAAGTTGAGACAATCTTGGCCCCTTCTGTTGTGTGGGTTGCCTTGTTAACAACAACGTTGGTTGCGCCCAAGGCTAGTACTAGTGATACCAACGCAAATGGTGTCACCAGTGGTGGTATTTTTGCTGCCATTTTTGATTCTCCTTTTCTCAAATTATATCTTAACCGATTTTACCCAAAATAAATGTTAAGGAAAGGTGAAATTTTTTATTTCAAATGTCGGGCCCGGCAATCCGCACAAATCCCCCGTAACTCGAAGGTATGTCCGGTAATCTTGGCGCCGGGAAGCTGCTGCTCATAAAATTGCATGTCTAACGGCGGCATTTTAATTTCTTGCACCCGACCACACACTTCACAAATGAAGTGGTGGTGGTGAGCCACATCGCACCGGTACTTGACCTGCATTTGATCATTATGCTGGCGGAGTTCGACCAGCTCTAGTCGTTCAAAGGCCTTGAGGTTCCGGTAAATGGTGTCATGACTAAGGCCGGGATAGGCTTTCCGGAGGGCCTGGTCAACTGTCGTAATGTCTTGGTAGTGTTCTGGATCCTTGCTGACTAGGGCCAGCATCATCTCCCGCTGCTTAGTCCAGCGCATGTGGTTGGCCTTGAGCTTAGCCCGTGCATCACTAATTAACTTTTCCAAATCCCCCACACCTCTTTTACTGGAAACTTCATTTTACCACCGAAGAACCTATACTGACACAATTTTGCCCACCAAATCATCCAGCTGCTCGGCGGTCTGGGTCCAGCCATCGTTGACAATCACGTGGGCGATATGTTCCAAGTAGTGTGGCAGGTGGAGGTCTCGCTGGTATTCACGACTTTTGAGCCGGGACTGAATTGCCTCTTTTTGGTCACCCCGGCCGGTCATCCGGCGTACCAGAACGTCCAGCTTGCTGACGGTCAAAAAGATAATCGTCACCCGGTCACCAAGGGCCTGGTGGTAGGTCAGCGCCCCCTTCGTATCAAGGACGATCACGTCAGCACGTCCCTGCTGCCAGCCCTCTTCAAGGCTCTCCATTGAGGAACCATATTGGGCTTGGTCGTAAGTGACTGACTCCAGCAAGTGGAGCTGGCCCATCGATGTATCATCTTCGAAGTGGTAGTCAACCCCGTCGCGTTCACCAGGACGGGGTGCCCGGGTGGTATGAGTAATCACCCGGTGCATACCAAAATGCTTCTGCAGGTAGCTGGCAACCGTCGTTTTTCCCGAACCGGCCGCACCACAAACGACAAATACCTGGTCCTGATTAGTCATCTTGCTTCGTCAGGTGGTCGTTGACCTGGTCAAGGAGTTGCTTAAGGTTGTCATAAGTCAGTTGCTTACGGGCATCCTGGTAGTTAAACCAACCGCAGTTCCGGATTTCTTCCGCCTGTAAGTGAATATCTTCATTGGCAGTCAGGTCAGCCGTGTAGAGGGTCATCTGCTTATGGTTACCATTTGGCAGGTCGTATTCCGTGTAGACGTAAAAACTCGTGTCAATTGGCAGGGTTAGTTGGGTCTCTTCCTTTATTTCCCGTTCAGCAGTCTGCTTCAAACTCTCGTTGCCTTCAACGTGGCCCTTGGGGAATCCCCAGAAGTGACCCTTGTTTTGGCTTTCTAAGAGCAGGTATTCAAGCTGCCCATCCTTTTTACGGTATACTACTGCACCACTCGTTACTTCGATTGCCATATCAGGTTCTCCTTTAATAAAAAATTAATTTTTCTCATTGACTTTTAATGTTAGTAGTATGTATCATTATCAGTAATGATAATTCACATTACATTATAGCAAAGGTGGTTTAAAGATGCGCTTAAACATTATGCGGAAAGAAAGTCTTGATCGTTACCTCGGGGTCGACAAGCACTTTGTTAAGTCAATGACGGCCATTGACTTAATGGCCCTAGGGATTGGGGCGGTAATTGGTACCGGGATTTTCATCCTTCCCGGGACCGTTGCCGCTAACTCTGCCGGCCCTGGTGTCACCCTGTCGTTCTTCTTCTCAGCAATTGTCTGTGCGCTCGCGGCCATGTGTTATGCTGAATTCTCCTCAGCACTACCGGTCGCCGGAAGTGCATACTCATACGGGAACGTGGTCTTCGGTGAATTCTTTGGCTGGATTCTCGGCTGGGCCCTTGTCCTGGAATACATGCTGGCGGTGGCCTCCGTGTCAACCGGTTGGGCCGCTTACTTCAACTCGTTTATCGCCAGTTTCGGTCTGAAATTGCCCAAAGCCGTCTCCGGTCCCTTTGACCCGGCCCACGGCACTTACGTCAACATTGTTGCCATTATCATTGTCCTACTGATTAGCTGGATGCTCTCTAAGGGGATGCAATCCTCAATGCGGATCAACAACGCTGCCGTGGCAATCAAACTGGCCATCATCATTATCTTTGTCCTCGTGGGACTCTTCTTCATCAAGCCATCCAACTACCACCCATTTCTTCCCTACCACATGAAGGGTGTCTTCCACGGGGCCACGGTCGTCTTCTTCGCCTTCCTAGGCTTTGACGCCGTCTCCTCCTCTGCCGCAGAAGTCAAGAACCCCAAGCGAAACATGCCAATGGGAATCATCGGAACTTTAGTAGTTGCGACCGTCCTCTACATGGCCGTTTCAGTTGTTTTGACCGGGATGGTTAAGTACACGAAACTTGACGTGGCTAACCCGGTAGCCTTTGCCCTTGAAGCCGTTCACCAGGGATGGATTGCCGAGCTGCTTTCCATCGGGGCCTTAATTGGGATGTTCACGATGATGGTTACCATGATTTACTCCAGCTCACGGCTGGTTTATTCCATTGGTCGGGATGGACTCCTCCCTTCCTCCCTGGCTAAAATCGACAATCACCATCACGTTCCCCAAGAAGCACTCTGGATCGTAACCCTGATCATTGCTATCATGGGCGGGTTCGTCTCCTTAGACCAGCTGACCAGCCTGGTTAACATCGGGACACTGCTGGCCTTCCTCTTCGTTTCCTTCGGGATCATCCCCCTGCGGAAGCGGAAGGACATCGGTAACAAGGGGGGCTTCCAAGTTCCCCTCTACCCGGTTTTGCCAATCATCTCCGGCCTGGCTTGCCTGGCAATGATGACCATGCTTTCCAAGGAAACCTGGATCGGTGCCGGCATTTGGTTTGGAATTGGCCTGATTATCTACTTCAGTTACGGTTACCGGCACAGTAAGCTAAATCAGGACCGTTAATTTCACAATCTTTCATCAGGAATGATCCGTCTAATTTGCGTCATTCCTGATTTTGTGTTAGGGTAGTAATAATTCACTTCACAAGGAGGGACAATTTATTTGGCCTAAATTACCGGCCAAGTAAGCTATGAATAATACGAAAAAAGACTACAAGAAAGCACCAGTATTACCCACCCACCGCGGAAACTATCTCGCCTTAATTCTTGGACAAATATCATGCGGGTACGCCCTCGGCATCAGTGGAACGGCCCTTGCCCAAGCCCAAACAGTGACCAACCTGAATAACTTCTGGGTTGGCCTCATTGGTGCCGGCAGCCTAATTGGCCTGGCTGGAAGCGCCCTGATGGGAAAAATCGCCGACCGCTCCGGCCGGAAGGGAATGCTGATGATCAACATGTACCTTTTCTCTATTCTCTCACTGCTCCAACTATTTACCGCTAATCCCTGGGGACTCCTAATCCTCCGGGTGCTGATTGGGCTAATGATTGCCATCGACTACACCGTCGGTAACGCCTGGCTAGTCGAATGGATGCCGGAAAAGGTGGCCGGCCGGGCTCAGAGTAACCTCACCATCTACTGGACAATTGGCTTCATCGCTTCCTACATCGCCGGGATCATGATTACCGGCTTTGGCAGTCACAACTGGCAGGTTATCCTCGCTTCTTCGGTGGTCCCCGGCCTGATTACGGCCATTTACCGGTCCGTTTACAGCTTGCCAGCATCCCCGAGCTGGTTGGCCACCCACGTTAACAACCACCAGGCCCAAAAGGTAATCCAAGAAAACCTGGGTCAGAAGTGGGGTCTTTCAAAGAAGCTAATTAAGAGTACCGCCCCCGACAACATTTCCTGGAAGGTGCTATTTACTAAGGAGTACCGCCGGCGGACCCTTGTTGGTGGCCTCTTTTACGCCTGCCAGGCTTTCTCCTTCTTCGGCATTAGTATCTTTTTACCCATCCTCTTAACCAGCATGCAGATGGGTAACAGCAACCTTTCCGGGGTCATCTACAACGTTTGTGTCCTCATCGGGGTCTTAATTGGGACCGCATTGTTCAAACACATCAGTCGGCGGGCTTTCCTGATTGGGACATTCTTCCTGTCCGCGCTCGCCCTGGTTTTAATGGTTGTTGGGAACCACTTCCCTAATGTCGTGATGATCACCCTCTTCGCCTTCTTTGCCGTCATTTTGTCAGCGGGGTTGGTCCTCGACTACCCCTACCCGACAGAATTATTTGATATCAAGGTCCGGGCCACGGGTGTCGGGATCTGCATTACAATTAGCCGGATTGGGGCGGCCAGCGGCACCTTCCTCCTCCCCATCCTGACCAATATCGGTGGGGCCAGCCTGGCAATGATCGTCTGCACCGCCGTCCTCATCGTTGGGGGTCTGATCTGCCTCTTCTGGGCACCAGAAACGTCACCTCGTTTTCGTAAATAATAAAAAAATAGCCCTTTGTTTTCTCACCGGCCTCTTTTAGTTTTCCGAATATTACACAGTAATCGCGGAAAAAAAGCGTGCTCCTAGTGTCTAGTTACGGACGATCATCGGCCCGTTCCGTGCCAACGATCGTCCTATACTAGCCATACGGAGCACTTTGATTCTTTTTTCCCAGCTTCTATTTTATTACTTAGCAAACATCTTGAATTCAAGGAAGAGTTCATTGTACTCGCCCAAAGTCTTCAACGGCAGGTCATGGTAGGTCTGCAGGTGGCGCATCGTCTTTTGCGGCGGGTAAAACGCCTGGTTGCTAGTTATCTTCTTCGAAAGGCGCTTTTTGGCCGCCCAGTTAGGGGTGGCGTAACCAACGTATCGCGCGTTTTGGGCGGCATTGGCGGGCGCCAGCATAAAATTGATAAAGGCGTAAGCGGCCGCTTTGCTTTGGGCCCGTTTAGGGATGACCATATTATCAAACCAGATGTTGCTTCCCTCGCTAGGGACGACGTAGTGGAGGTGGTGGTTGACGTCCATCATTTCCCGGGCATCCCCCGAATAGGTAACCCCAACGGCCGCCTCGTCCTGTTCCATGTACATCTTCATCTCATCGGCAACAATTGCCTTTACATTCGGCGTCAGGGCTTTCAAATGTCCCTGCGCCCTTTTTAATTTGGTGAAGTCTTTGGTATTAACTGACTGGTGCTGGGTAATCAGGGCAATTGCAAAGACGTCACGGGCGCTATCAATCAACATGACATTGTTTTTCAGCCGGGGGCTCCACAACTGCTCCCAGTGCTGGACGGCACCAGCATTGATCTTCTGGTCATTATAAATAATGCCGAGTGTGCCCCAGAAGTAGGGAACCGAGTACTCGTTTCCCCGGTCAAAGGAGCGGTTCAGAAATTGCCGGTCAATGTAGCGAAGGTTGGGCAACTTTTGGTGGTCCAGCCTGGCTACCAGGCCCTCCTTTTTCATCCGCTGGACGGTGTATTCACTGGGGATAACCAAGTCGTAATTCGTCCCACCCTGGCGGAGCTTCGTCAGCATTGATTCGTTGCTATCAAAGGTTTCGTAGTCAACCTTGTACCCGGTCCGCTTTTCAAACTTGCTGATCAGGGCCGGGTCAATATAGTCACCCCAGTTGTAGATGGTTAAGACCCGGTGCCCACCCGTGTTTCCGCGGTGGTTCAAGGCGTATTCCCCGCAAACCAGTAACAGGCACAGGGCGAGGATGCCAACAATAATCGTCAACAGCTTTTTCATTGTGCATCCCCCTCCTTAACCGCAACAACCCGGTGACGGCGACCACCGTGCTTACTGATTAAATAGTAACCACCGACCAGCAGGAGCGAAGCCAGGAGCATCAGGGCTGACAAGGCATTAATCTCCAGGTTGATGCCTTGCCGGGCCCGGGAATAGATCTCAACGGAGAGGGTTGAAAAGCCGTTCCCCGTCACAAAGAAGGTCACCGCAAAGTCATCTAAGGAATAGGTCAAGGCCATGAAGAAACCGGCCCCAATCCCCGGGGTGATTGCCGGCAGGATAACCTGGGACAGGGCCTGCCACCGGCTAGCCCCAAGGTCATAGGCGGCGTCCACCAGGGTTGGTGACAACTCATTTAGCTTGGGCAGGACCATCAGCACCACGATGGGGATGCAGAAGGCAATGTGGCTCAAGAGAACCGAAACAAAGCCCAGCCGGATTCCCAACATCGTGAAGAAGATCAAGAAGCTGGCCCCAATGATGACGTCGGGGGAAACCATCAGGACGTTGTTGAGGGACAAAAGACTGTTGCGGACTTTTCCCCGGGTCTCCTTAATCGCCAAAGCTCCCAGTGTCCCGACAATGGTCGCAATCAGTGCCGCTAGCAGGGCAACGATCAGTGTGTTGAAGACAATCGTGATCATCCGCGTGTCGGCAAACAGGTCGGCGTAGTGGCGCAGGGAAAAGCCATGGTACTTTTCCATTGTGGTCCCCGCACTAAAGGAGTAAACGACCAGGTAGACAATTGGGGCATACAGGATAATGAATACAATGGTCAGGTACAATCCCGACCAGGAGAAATGATGCTTTTTCACCGGGTGTGCCCTCCCTTCTGCTTGGCTTCACCAGTTGCGAACATGACGATAAACATGGCAATGATCAGGACAACGCCGATTGTCGACCCCATCCCCCAATTCTGGGTGGTTAAGAAGTGCTCTTCAATTGCGGTCCCCAGGGTAATCACCCGGTTTCCACCAATCAAGCGGGTAATCATAAAGAGGGAGAGGGAGGGGATGAAAACCGCCTGAATTCCGGCCTTAACACCAGGCATTGAAAGCGGCCAGATGACCTTCGTGAAGGTCTGCCACTGACTGGCCCCCAGGTCCTTACTAGCGTTGATCAGGGACGGGTTGATCTCGGCCAGCGAGTTGAAAATTGGCAGGACCATAAACGGAATCTCAATGTAGGCCGCAACAAACATAAAGCTGGCGTCGGTGAAAAGGAGCTGGTGGCTCCCCAGGCCCACGAAGCGCAAGAACTGGTTGATCGACCCCGTCCGACTAAAGAGGCCAATGAAGGCGTAGGTCTTTAACAGCAGGTTGATCCAGGTGGGTAAAATCACCAACAGGAGCCAGAATTGCTTGTTATGCAGGCGGTTCAAGACGTAGGCCGTCGGGTAGCTGATTACCAGGGTGACCAGGGTAATCAAAAAGGCGTACCAGACCGAGTTAAAGGTCATCTTCAAGTAGACACCGGGCGTCAGGTAAGTCGTGTAGTTATCCAGGGTGAATTGCCCGTTGATATTGTATAGGGACTGGTAAAAGATCAAGATTAATGGTGCCAAGACGAAGAGGACGATCCACAGGAGGTAGGGAACAATGAAGAGTGTTTTTTGCCGCATCAGTCATCCTCCTCGTAGCTGTCCAGCCGAGCATCAAAGTCGGCCTCCGTTTCGTTATAACGCATCACGTGAATATCTTCGGGGCCAAAGCTAATCCCTACCCTAGCGCCAACAGTGGTCTTATGGATTGAATTGATTTCCCAGACGTGGCCCCGAATATCGTGAACAGTAATCTGGTAGTCGACTCCCCGAAAGAGCTGGGTATCGACCGTTCCCACCAGCTGTCCCTTCTCAACCGTGGTAATGTCGAGGTCTTCTGGACGGATAACGACCTCAACCCGTTCGTTGGGCCGCATTCCCGCATCCACACACTTAAAATTCTGGCCGTTAATGGCGACCAGGTAGTCTTCCTTCATGATTCCGGGAACAATGTTGCTTTCCCCGATAAAGTCGGCAACAAAGTGGTTCAGCGGCTCATCATAGATGTCGACCGGCGTGCCGCTCTGCTGGATTTTGCCATCGTTAATAATCATGATCTGATCACTCATCGCGAGGGCCTCTTCCTGATCATGAGTAACGAAGATGAACGTAATCCCCAGTTTACGCTGCAGCTGACGAAGCTCAGTCTGCATCTGTACCCGTAACTTATGGTCCAGCGCTGACAGGGCCTCGTCCAATATACCTGGGGCTCGTTGACAATTGCCCGGGCAATCGCTACCCGCTGCCGCTGGCCCCCCGACATCGCGGTGATCTCCCGGGACCCATAACCAGCTAGCTGCACCAACTGCAGAGCCTCATCGACCCGGCGTCTAATCTCACTTTTCTTAACCCCCTTTATCTGAAGGCCAAAGGCGACGTTTTCGGCCACGTTCATGTAGGGAAACAGGGCGTAATCTTGGAAGACGGTGTTGACCTGACGGCGGTTTGCGGGCACATCGTTAATTTCTTTACCGGCAAAGTAAATTCCACCACTAGTCGGTTGGTCAAAGCCAGCAATCAGCCGTAAGATGGTCGTTTTCCCCGACCCTGAGGGCCCCAAGAGGGTATAAAACTTTCCTGCCTCAATTTTAAAGTTAATGTCGCGAAGGACAACGTTATCATCGTACCGCTTGCCAACATGGCGGAATTCCATAATATTTTCTGTCATCAGCATATCCTCGTCTTAGTTAAATTTAGCAAATCAATTAAATTATACCCGGTTGCGCCACAAATTTGGTTACCAAAGGCCTAAAAATTACCGTGGCCACCGGATAAGTGCGATAATACAGGTAATTATTTTTAAACGGGGTGTTCTCATGAAAATCAACCAATTTAGTATCATCAACGCTGACCCACGGCAAGAGCAGGTAGAGCTGCGAACCATCCACCTCCTCAAAGACGGGGACATGGCAATGTCAGCAGTCAAGCTCTGGCAGTCCCTCCTCTTACGGATACATGACAGAATTGATAGCCCCGTCACTGGTCAGGAATGGCTCCACGATATTCTTGCCACCCCGACCGTTGCGGTTGACGACTGGCTTATCGGTAACGCGGCGTTGACAACCCCAGTCTTTTACCGGGTTGCCCTCCAGCTGCTTAATTTTGAACCGGAAGTAGATTTCACCCTTAACGATCCCCTAAAATTTTGGGACCAGGTGACCCTACCGCGTCGCGACCATGACACGTGGAGCACAGCCGACGTGGTGGATGGCATTTACCTTCTTCTTAATACCCGGGGTAAAAACGGTCAAACGCTAATCGACAATTTAACTAGCCAGGGCTTCTTGAAGTGGACATACCAGTTGCCCGCCAAGGATAAGCCCCTCTTCTTCAACGGTAAGCCATTGGACTGCTTTGACCCCCACGAGTTTATCCGGGAGGTTGTTTACGTTGAAACGGACATGGATACTGATTTCGACGGGCAAGCCGACCTAGTTAAGGTAGAAATTATCCGGCCCCAAGAATCAAACGTTAAAAAGTTCCCAGCCGTGTTCACCGCTAGTCCATATAATCAGGGAACCAATGACGAATGGGGTGAGAAATCGACCCATAACGTGAACCACCGGCTCCACCACAAGAATCCCAACTACCAGGCACCCGCGGAAGCTTCCTTCCCAACGAACTTTGCCCGCCAAACAGTCAAGGGAACGGCCCCGCACGCCACAGCAACCTTTACTAGCACCCCAGCTTACACCTTGAACAACTACCTGGCAGTCCGGGGGTACGCCATCGTCTACTCTGCCGGGATCGGAACGAAGGACTCTGATGGTCTGCAAACCTGTGGGTCACCCGAGCAGGCCGCCGCGATGAAGGCAGTCGTGGAGTGGTTGCATGGTGACCGGCGGGCATTTACCGACCGGCATAGCGGCTTGTTAACCACCGCCAGCTGGTGCAACGGTAACGTGGCAATGACCGGGCGTTCTTATTTGGGAACCCTCTCCACCGCGGTGGCCACCACCGGGGTTGCCGGCCTCAAGGCAATCATCAGTGAGGCCGCCATCTCCAGCTGGTACGACTACTACCGGGAAAACGGTCTGGTTCGAGCGGCCGGTGGCTTCCAGGGTGAAGATGCGGACACACTGGCAAACGAGACCTTTAGCCGGACCAAGCGACCAGCCGACTTTCAACGCATCAAACCGACCTATCTCAAATACATCAAGCAGTTGACGGCAGCGATGGACCGGCAGACTGGTAATTATAATGCCTTCTGGGCCAATCGTGACTACCGGCCTAATATTCCTAAGATCAAGGCGGCCGTAATGATGGTCCACGGTCTCAATGACACCAATGTTAAGCCCAGCAACGTCAAGGCCCTCGCCGACCAGTTGCAAGAAATGCCCGTGACCAGCAAGCTCATTCTCCACCAGGGGCAGCATATCTACATCAATGCCTTCCAGTCGTTGGACTTCTCCGAAATGGTCAACCTCTGGCTAGCTAACAAGCTCTGGGCGGTGGATAACAACGCCGATAAGGTCTTACCAAACGTTTTAGTACAATCCAACAAACTGCCGGAGACCTGGACCCCTTACGAACGGTGGACTGCCGGGACAGCCGTCACATACCACCTGCAGGCGGGCAAGCTGACAAGCGCGCCTGGCAATTCGACCACTTGTCAATTTAATGATCAGCAGGCTCCCGCTGACTACCAGGCTTGGTGCAAAAAGCCGGCAAAGTGGCAAACGGCGCTGGTCAAAGACGATGGCCGTTTCAGCTGTCACTTCATGAGTGACAAGCTGGACCACAGCCTAATCTTGCGGGGAACGCCCCACCTCAGTCTCCAGGTTGCCTCATCAGTAGGCCACGGAATGATCAGTGCTGAATTAATCGACTGGGGAATTGCCAAGCGCCTGACCACGTCTCCCGTCTTGATCAACCGGGGTGGGCTCCCGTTGGGCTATCATTGGGCCAGCGATGACCTTCGTGAATTCAAGCTCCAAAAGGAAGCGAGCCCCTACAAGGTGATCAGCAGCGGCCACATTAACCTCCAGAACCGCCACCGGCCGGACCAGACTGAGGATTTACGGGCGGGACAAGCCGTGGACGTTTCCCTTGACCTCCAGCCAATTTTTCATGAATTAGCAGCGGGCCACCAGCTAGGGCTGATTATTTACAGCACCGACTACGAATTTACCCTCCGCGGCAACGAAGACATCACCTACACCCTGCCCCTTGAAAAGGCAACCCTGACCATCCCCGGCAGCCAGGAAGAAAGGTAAATTTTCGCATCTTCTTACAAAGTGAGTTAGAATAGTATTTATTATCTCACGAAAAAGGAGCGATCAATTTGAAGCAAGGAACAAAAATCATTACCCTCGATAACGGTTACCACTTGTGGACGAATACCCAGGGTGAAGGTGACATTCACCTGCTCGCCCTCCACGGTGGTCCCGGTGGCAACCATGAATACTGGGAAGACGCCGCTGACCAGTTGAAGAAGCAGGGATTAAACGTCCAGGTCACCATGTATGACCAGCTGGGTTCCCTCTACTCCGACCAGCCAGACTACTCTGACCCCGAAATTGCCAAGAAGTACCTCACCTACGAGTACTTCCTGGATGAAGTCGACGAAGTTCGGCAAAAGCTGGGCTTAGACAACTTCTACTTAATCGGGCAAAGCTGGGGTGGCCTGCTCGTCCAAGAGTACGCAGTCAAGTACGGTCAACACCTCAAGGGCGCAATCATCTCCTCAATGGTTGATGAGATTGACGAGTATGTCGAACACGTCAACGCCCTCCGTGACCAGACCCTGCCTAAGGAAGCGGTCGCCTTTATGAAGGACTGCGAAGAACGCGACGACTACAGTAACCCGAAGTACCAGGAATACGTTCAGGTCATGAACGAGAACTTCGTCGACCGAAAGCAGCCTTCCAAGCTCTACCACCTCAAGGACATTGGTGGCGACGCGGTTTACAATGTCTTCCAGGGGGACAACGAGTTTGTCATCACTGGTAAGCTGAAGAGCTGGCACTTCCGTGACCAACTCAAGAACATCAAGGTGCCAACCCTGATTACCTTTGGTGGGCACGAAACGATGCCAATCGCCACCGGTGAAAAGATGGCTAAGCTGATCCCGAACGCCAAATTTGTCACCACGCCGGGTGGTGGCCACCACCACATGGTTGATAACCCTGACGTTTACTACAAGCACCTGGCTGACTTCATTCGCCAGGTTGAAAACGGCACATTTAACAAGTAAAACCTAAGAGCGCGTCCCGTGGCTGGCATTAGGCCCCGGGGCGCTTTTTTGTCGTTCAAATCAAGGATCCCCAGGCCTAATTTGCAACATTTCCTTGAATGTTTTAAGAATCCCTAAATTCCGCCAAGTCAGCGAAGGGAATATGGTAGGATATTATTAGTAAGTAAACAGGTAAAGGGGAGAAAACTGCAAAAACTTAAAGCAACACTCACCGCCCGCTAATCAGTTGCCGGGCCTGTCGCAATGTCGCTTTATCAACTCTAGGGGAAAAGATGAAAGAAAAATACCAACTAACCACTGCTGAAATTAAACAGCAACTTGGCCTCAAAGAATTTACACAGGGGATTAGCAGCCAAGAAGCCGCGACCCGCCTGCAAAGGGATGGGCAGAATGCTCTGGAAGTTAAGCCAACCCCCAAGTGGAAAATCTTTTTGCGCCAGTTTAACAACATTGTTATTTACATTTTGCTGGTTGCAACCTTGTTAACCATCATGATTGGCCACTATACGGACGCGGTCGTTATCCTCGCCGTCGTCATCCTTAATTCTCTGATTGGCTACTTCCAGGAGACAAGTGCTGCCAATGCACTAGCTAAGATTAAGGAAATGATGGCGCAGCACGCTACCGTCTACCGTGACGGTAAGCGGCAAGATATCGACGCCAGTGACCTGGTTGTCGGTGACGTTGTCTTCTTAGAAGCCGGGGATAACGTGCCCGCCGACCTGCGAATTGTGTCCGCTGATAACCTGCGGATTGAGGAGTCGGCCTTGACTGGTGAAACCAACTCGGTTATTAAAACCGACGAGGCCCTAACCGATGATAAGATTCCGCTGGCTGACCGGGTCAACATGGCTTATTCCTCCACTTCCGTAACCAGCGGGAGCGGACTCGGGGTGGTCGTGGCCACTGGTGAACACACCGAGATTGGGAAGATTTCCCAAGAGGTGGCTCACATCAAGCCGAAGAAGACCCGGCTCACTCGGGAAATCGACCGGGTGGGGACCATCGTTTCCTACATCACGATTATCGGTTCCGTTATTATCTTCATCATCGGTTTCTTCCTGCAAATCTATTCACTGCCGGCCCTGGCCCTCGCGGTGGTGGCAATGCTGGTGGGGTCCATCCCCGAAGGATTGCCCGCTACCACCTCCGTTATCCTGGCATTTGGGGTAAGTAAGATGGCCAAGCGCTACAAGACGATTATTAAGTCCATGCCGGCCGTAGAAACCCTGGGCTCCGTTGACGTGATCGCCACCGATAAGACGGGGACGTTAACGAAGAACGAGATGACTGCTATTGAACTGTGGTCTGGTGACCAGCATTACACCGTTACGGGAACTGGCTACGCGCCCCAGGGACAGCTAATGCAAGACGGTCACCAGGTTGAAGTTGACGACCAGCTCAAGCTCTTGCTAGAGGCGGGCTTTCAGGCCAACGATACGGTCCTCAGTGAGGAGGATGGGCGTTGGGTGATCAATGGTGAGCCGACTGACGGTGCCTTTTTAACTCTTTACCACAAGCTGTTGGGTGCTAAGTACCAATCTTCCTACGAGTCCCAGGACCTCCTGCCGTTTGATTCCAACTACCGCTACATCGCTGAACTGACTCGAAACACGGAGAGTAACCAGCAGGTCATCTTCATCAAGGGGTCACCCGACAAACTGTTTGAAATGGCCGCCAAAGGAGATCCCGCCTTCGACATTCAAAAGTGGACCAAGCGGGTTAATGACTGGTCCGTGGCGGGTAAACGGGTCATTGCCCTCGGCTTTCGGGTTGTCGAGGGGGAAAACCTGATGGAGATTGAACACGACCACCTTTACCAGGGAATCCACCTCCTCGGTTTGGCCGCCCTCCAAGACGCGCCCCGTGAAGAAGTCATTGCCGCCCTCAAGACAATGAATAATGCCGGGGTAGCAGTTAAGATGATTACTGGGGACGACCCGCAAACCGCCCGGGCGATTGGTCAGCAACTGGGCTTGGCCCCAGGTGAAATTCACGCGATAACTGGCGCCCAGTGGGACCGGCTACCTGCCGAAGAACAGGCCAAAGCGGCCCAGGATAACCAGGTTTTTGCCCGGACAACACCGCAAAACAAGCTGGAAATCATTGACGCCCTGCAGCGGGGCCAACTCGTTACCGCGATGGTCGGGGACGGGGTCAACGACGCCCCGGCCCTCAAGCAGGCTGACATCGGGATTGCCATGGGGATCAAGGGGACGGACGTTGCCAAAGACGCCGCCGATATGGTCCTGGGGGATGACAACTTTGCAACCATGGCGGCGGTCATTGAAGAAGGTCGCCGTATTTACGACAACATCAAGAAGAGCATCCTCTTCCTGTTGCCGACCTCGTTTGCCGAAGGCCTTGTGGTGGCCTTCTCAATCCTGACCGCCCAACAAGTTCCCCTCCAGCCAGTTCAGCTGCTCTGGATCAACCTGGTGGCCGCCATCACCATCCAGTTTGCTTTTGTCTTCGAGAAGGCAGCACCGGGGTTAATGAACCGACCACCACGCCCAGTGTCATCCAAGTTAATGAACCGGCACGACCTTATCCAGATGGGCTATGTCTCAGCGCTGATGGCGATCTTCGCCCTCGTTGCATACGACTGGTTCACTGGTCACGACGCAAGTGTTATCAACGCAACAACGATGATGATTAACGTGATTGTCATCAGTAAACTCTTCTACTTCTTCAGCATTCGGACCACCGGCAATGGTCTCAAACAGATTAAAACAATTACCGGCCGGGCATGGGCAGTGATTGGAATCATGCTGGCATTCCAGCTGATTTTGACCTACACGCCATTCATGCAGGAAGCCTTCCACGTTACCGGGATTAGCTTGGTAGAATGGTTGGCGGTGATTGTCTTCTCCTGCCTGATCATGTTGGTCGCCGAAGCTGATAAATAGATTCGTTTCAGAAAGGAAAACGAGAATGGGGCAAATTAATAACTTTATTTTTGACATTGATGGAACACTGATTGACACCTTTGATATGTACATGCCGCCAATGATCACCATCCTGCGGCAACACGGCTACCACATTGCACCGGAAGACGAACTAGCAACGATGAAAAAGCTCTTCGGAATTACCGGTGCCGACGCCCTCCGTATCTTTGGGGTCCGCCCCGATGAACGGGAGACCATTCAAAAGGAGTGGATTAAAGCCACGTATAAGCGGAAAAACTTGGTCAAGGTGATTGACCAGGTCCCGGAAGCGTTAGCTGCGATCGCCAAGGTCAAAGGAAACCACCTGGCCGTGGCAACTTCCAAGCTTCGTCACGAATACGAGACCCACTTTGCCCCCGAGTACCCATTTGCCCGCCTCTTTGAGGTTGCAATCACCTCTTCGGATACGGTTAAACACAAGCCGGACCCCGCACCCTTACTGGCGGCCATTGCCAAGTTAAAGGCGGTCCCGGAAAATTGTGTTTACGTTGGTGATACAATTAACGATCAAAAGGCAGCCCGGGCCGCTGGCATTAAGTTTGCGGGCGCCCTTTACGGGTCCGCTAATCCGGAATCAATTGCGGATGCCGACTACCCACTGCGTTCACCAATGGACCTACTTAAGATTTGAAATAAATAAGACTGGAAATTTGTGTTTTCCAGTCTTATTTTTATAAGAAATCATTATTTGAGGAGGACCTATCAATGACTTTTTATAGTGAAAGTTACTTCTTACACCAGCAGCAGTTAACCAGCCTGGTCAACTACATCGCCATCGTGGTACTGCTGCTCCTGGTGATCTTCAACACAATCCGTTACCTCCGCCACCAATTGCGGACACGGAACCGGGATCTGGGAATCATTTTCTTCCTGCTCCTACTCATCTTCACCGGACTACAGATCACCAACCTGGAACGGACCGTTACCCAGCGGTCCCAATCCCTGCAGATGCAACCGTTCATCCAGGCGGTTGCCAAGGACCATGGTCTGAAGTCCAGCCAGGTCGTGGTTAATTCCACTACCCTGACCGATGGCATCTTGGTCCGCTTCAGGGGCAGGGATTACCGGGTCAACATGAGCCCCAGCGGTGATAACTACACCCTTAGCCGGGCGCACGTTGTCGACCACACGGTTAAAATCCAACACTAAGGAGGTTGCAAAATGGATTACGGACTAGTCACAATTAAGTTTGTCCTCGGAATGATCTGCCTGATCTTTCAAATTAATATTTCTGGTAAGAGCAACCTGGCGCCGAACTCGGCGATCGACCAGGTCCAAAACTACGTCCTCGGGGGCATCATTGGGGGTATTATCTACAACAACGACGTCACCGTCCTCCAGTTCCTCATGGTTCTCTTAATCTGGACAGTAATTGTCTTCATCATCAAGTTTGCTAAGGAACATAACAACGTTGTTCATAAGATTGTCGACGGGCAGCCCCGCCTGCTGATCAAAAACGGCCAGCTTTTGGTCGATAACTGTATGCGGGCCGGGATTACCGCCAACGAGCTGATGTTCCACCTGCGCCGGCACGGTGTTTACGAGGTCAACCAGGTAAAGAGCGGAATTCTCGAACAAAACGGCCAGCTCGTCGTCATCGAAAACGATGAGCAAAACGTCCACTTCCCGATCATCAACGACGGGCAAATCAACCAGGACGTCCTGGAACTAACCCACCACGACGTGCAGTGGCTGAAAAACGCGGTCGTCAAGGCCGGGTACCGGAGCATTAACGATATCTACCTCGGTGAATACATCCATGGTCAGCTGCACCTCGTTGCCTACCCGAACGACTAGGAATTATAAAGTAATCGAGTAGGAGGTAATTGATTAGTTCAATTACCGACCTCTCACACCACCGTACGTACGGTTCCGTATACGGCGGTTCGACAATTTAATCACTTTTGAATTAACTGGAGCGTCTTGGACATATTTATTAGTCCAAGGTGCTCCAGTTTTCTATTTGTTAGAGAATAATTTAGTGTCTTACTGTGTGCAGTTCGCCAGTAACCCTTTCGGGTACTAGCGAAGACGAACGCATCATGATAAGACAAACCTAACTTCTGTAGGTGTACAACTTTAGTTTTGAATTTCTTCCATTGCTTCCAGATATATTGTCTTATTCGTGCTCTTAACCATTGATCAAGGCGGTGAATAAAATTGGCTAACTTCCCAATTGAGTAATACTGAAGCCAGCCACGCATCTTTTGGTGGATTTCTTCAAACATCTTGGTAAGAGAAACACCCCGATTACGCTTAGTTAGAAGCCTCAATGCTTGTTTTACTCGTTGTTGTGATTGTTTGGCTGGTCGGGCATAGGCACCATTACGGTCTACACCGAGTGAGAAGCCAAGAAACTTCAACCTCAAGGGACTACCAATTTTGGTTTTATCTGGATTAACTTTAACTTTCAATCGCTTTTCAAGAAACTGAGTAATACTACGCATTACTCGTTCTCCGGCCCGCTGACTTTTAACATAGATGTTACAATCGTCCGCGTAGCGCACAAAGTGGTGACCACGTCTGGTCAGCTCTTTATCCAACTCATTTAAATAGATATTCGCTAGCAGTGGCGATAGTGGTCCTCCTTGCGGAGTTCCTTTGTCGCTCCTAACGAACAGCCCGTGGTCCAAGATTCCGCTAGTCAAAAACTTACGGATAAGTCTTAGTGTCCATGGGTCATCAATATATTGTTGGAGGTATTTAATCATCAAATCATGGTTGACATTATCAAAATAGGCCTTAAGGTCTAAATCAACTACCCGTCGATAACCTTGATTATATAGCTTAACTACCTTTGCGATTGCGTCTTGGGCTCCACGATGAGGGCGGAAACCAAAACTATTGTCAGAGAAAACTCGCTCAAAGATGGGCGTGAGTACCTGGGCAACTGCTTGTTGGACCAGGCGGTCCACTACCGTTGGTATCCCTAGTTTTCTCACTCCACCGTTGGGCTTGGGAATTTCCACTCGTTTAACCGGTGCTGGCTTATAATTGCCCTCACGTAGGTTGGTGATTAATTCCGTTTTATTTTCCCTGAGGTAGGGCAGAAGGTCATTGACAGTCATATCGTCAATACCCGCCGCTCCTTTATTTCTCTTAACTCGCAAATAAGCCTGATTAAGGTTATTGCGATCCAAGACTAAGTCTTGGATAGTGACACTCATACCTTTACCTTCACCATAATCGGTACTACGCGCCCTTGTGTACTTTCGGTTTTCCAAACCTATCCTCGACAAGCGGTCAGCTTGTGTTTCTGTTTTCTGCGATTGTCGCACCTGATTACACCTCCGATATAATTTATGAGTTATTGTCGTTCAGTCCTTCGTCTGACTAATCAGACTACTATGACCTCGGCTGACTTCTGACTTACTCAACACCACATCACTGTCGTGCTTGTTTCTGTGGAATTTCATTTATTCCTCTTGTCGGAAACGTGTAAGCCAGACCTCCCCGGGTAAGAATATTAACTTTCGTACCATGTCACCGTTAGCTTTACTGAAAGCAACTTCGAGTAGTATTGGACTTTAGTTTGTATGGCAACCTTATCCAGTTACTCTCAGCCTTATAGCTACTTCTTGTTCATCGGTGCAGTACTTTGCCTTAGACTTCCTTCAGATTCCACCTCACAGTGGACACCCTTGTCGTCAGCTCATGGTTCCGACTACTACGGCCCATAGTGGACTTTCACCGCCTAGTTAATACCCATGCCGGGCGCACCACATTAGGCCTGCAGTGGCGAACTTGCGCACTGCAGGCCTATATTGCTTATCCTAATCTTTCTTAAACAGGGCAGCCATCTTAGCAGCGACCGCCGGGTCAAGGTTATCCGCCAGGGTACTCTCCGTCGTCTGCTGCTCGTCCTCATGGTTCTTGATTGTCTGGGCAAGCTCGTCGGCAACTGCCTGCTCACCAACCTTAATCGGGTTAACGGTCAGGCGACCACCAGCGGCATCGGCGTGGCCACCACCAGCAAAGTACTTCTCCGCAAACTTAGCAACGTCGAGCTTGCCGTTGCTACGGAGGGAGACGCTAACGGGGCTGATAACCAGGGCCGCGTCCACGTCGGGGTTCTGGTCAAGAAGCTCGTGGGCAATCTCGGACTTGTAGTCACTGGCGTAGACAATGCCAAACTGGTGCCCGTCCAGCTTCGTCTTCAAGATATCCTTTAGGTGTCCTTTTAGATACTTGGCCCGCCGTTCGTTGAGGGTCCGGATCAAGAGCTGGTTGTCCTCCCGGTACTTGGTCCAGCCGGCGTTAAAGACATCCATGACAAAGGACGCCGAGTCTTGCAAGGGGTAGAACCAGAAGAGCTGGTCAAGGTCATCCGCGGCTGTCCGCTCCTCATCCCCCATGTCAGGGTCGTTTTGCCAGTCCCAGGTATCATAGGCCCGGATCAGTTCGACCAGGTAAGCTAAGTCCTGACGCCGCTGTTCTGGCAGGTCATTGAAGTGGGGCTGCTTTTGGAGCCAGTCCCACACCAGGCTTGCCGCACTGGGGTTAACCTGGGGGTCAGCGGGAAGGACACTATTGGCAGCATACTTTTTCCGCAGAGCTTCTTCACTTTCGTGGTGGTCAAAGACGAGCCAGTGGTTGGCAAAGTTAGTATTTAGCTGCTGGAAGGTATAGTCGCTGTCGGGGGTCATGTCCATGATGTAAACATCGGTAAAGCGCCCCGTTTCTGGGCTCTTCAACCAGTGGGCAAATTCGTCATCAATCCGCCCGGCACCACAGTTTGTCATGTCAAACTCCACGTCAGCAAACATCGTCGGCTGCACTGCCCTTAGCAAAAGCGGGGCCCCAAAACCATCTAAATCATTATGCGAAAAAAGTTTTATTAATCGTTTAACCATCTTATGACCACCTTATCAATTCTTTTGTCCCCATTATACCGTAAGCCCGCCCAGGCACATAGCGTATCAACTGACATTAGGTACAGGAATTGGTATGATTAATATTAGTGAAGTTTTAGAAAGGACAATGCTCAATGAAAATATATGATTACCGGCAGGAATTGATCACCCTGTTGGAAAACACCAGTAGCGACCCCGCAAGTTTGCTCCAAACCCAGCGTAGCCTAACAACCATTCTTAATATCCTCAACCACTACGCCGAAGGCCAGGGCAACCGTCCAGTGCCCGCCGTTAAAAAGCCCAGTTTTCACCAGCACCAGGTAAACCGGGACCAGCAGCCCCTGCCAACCGCCGCTAAAAAGCAGTTAAAGTCACTGTTAACGGGCCCTGCCAAGGAAGTTACGGACACGAAACCGGCAATTCATGTCCGGCCCGCCGAAAAAGAGGCCGCGACCCCCAAGGAAATTACCCCGGAAGAGCGCCTGGCTGCCGATAACCGCTACCTCGTTCACCGAAAGCTGAGCGGGGCCGAAATTAACCACCGCTACTACTCCGAGGCGATTCTCCACCACCTGCCATTCCCGGTTGAAGATGGGGACATTGTGGAGCTAGACCCCCAGCAAACGGTCCGGGGGCTGCCCGCCATCCGTCGGGTCACCAGCGACCACCTCACCGACTACCAACCGGAGAAGATCAACGTCCTGGAGTACGCCAAGCTAACCGCCGTCCCGGGTTCCGACGTCCTGCAGATCAGCAGCACCATGAAGGAAAACTCGATTCTTGATACTGCCCCTGCTAACACTGTCGTTGTCGACCCCTTCAAGTACCCGGGCCGCGACTTGAAGGCCGGAATGGTCATCGACTATGCCTACTATGACCGGGGTAACGGCCTCAAGGATGCGGCTGATGGTTCGATTCGCTGGATCCATGAAAAGACCGACTTCGATACTACGAAGCAACCGGCTAAGCCAAAGAAGGTCAAGAAGGTTACTAATACCCGTCACGACTACGAGAAGAAGCTTGACTATGACCTCAAGCAGCGCACCGTCTTAGTAATTACGGGGGTCCGTGACAAGGTCCAGGGCCTTAAGCCAGTAATCACGAAGCACCATGGTGTGTTCCACGGCCTTGACGCCTCGGCAGAAGAAAAGGTTTCCTCCAGCACCTTAAAGCGGGAGATTCGGAACGCCGACTTCGTGATTGTCTGCATCGACGCAATCCACCACCGGATTAGCCAGCTCGCCAACCACCATGCTAAGCGCTACGACAAGCCACTAGCCATCGCCAACGTCACCTCCAACACCGCCGTCGAGCGGGCAGTTGGGCGGGCACTAAATGGTGATCCCGCCTACGCCGTCGCTAGCGAAAAGATTGACTAGGTAAGAAAATTAAAATTTCCTGTTGACTTTTATTAAATTATGTTTAGAATAATAAACAATAATTTAATTATTTGATCGCAATGAGAAAGAAGAGTACCTTTACCAGCGACATCAGCGAGTCTCGTGAGGTGTGAGGAGGCAGTCCAACGGCAAGGGGAAAATCACTTTCGAGTCCTAATCTTAAAATCCAGTAAGACTAGGTGGTAACACCCATTATCGTGTCAGCGTATCGCTATTTAGCCGTACGTGAAGAGGTTGTTTGATGACAGCCTGAAAATAGGGTGGTACCACGCTAATGCGTCCCTTAACCAATGTAAAAGTTGGTTAAGGGACTTTTTTATTGGGATCAGAGCAATTATTGATATCTATTTATTCTAGGAGGGATTTCTTATGCGTGACTTAACATCACCTAAGTTGTCATTCAAACAGTACTTAGTTGTTGCTTCGCTATTATTCGGTTTATTTTTCGGTGCCGGGAACCTTATTTTCCCCCTGCACCTCGGCCAGTTGGCTGGTGCTAATTGGGGTCCTGCCGCCCTGGGCTTCTTAGTAACCGGGGTTCTGCTTCCCCTCTTATCGGTCCTCGCGGTTGCCGTTACCCGGGCAGAAGGGGTTTACGACATCGGCCGTCCGCTGGGTGCCGGTTTTGCCCTTGTCTTCATGGTCCTAATTCACGCCACCATCGGTCCCCTCTTCGGGACGCCACGGACGGCAACTGTCTCCTTTACCGTTGGGGTCGCACCGTTCCTGCCAAAAGCTGCCCAGGGCTGGGCACTTCTGCTCTTTTCCGCCCTCTTCTTTTTGGCCGCCTTTGCCTTTTCCTACCGGGAAAACAACATCCTGGCCAACGTTGGTAAGGTCTTGAACCCCGTCTTCTTAGCACTCCTCTTCCTGGTTTTCGTAGTCGCCTTTGCGAACCCGCTCGGTAACCCGGCCAACGCCCCCGTTACCAGTGCCTACGTTCACGGCGCCGTCACTAACGGTTTCTTAGAAGGTTACAACACGATGGATGCCCTCGCCGGTCTGGCCTTCGGGGTAACCGTCGTCACTGCTGTCCGCTCCATGGGTCAACGGCGGGCTAAGGACGTCTCCAAGGTTGTTGCCAAGTCGGGTGTCCTGGCCGTCAGTGGAATCGGTTTGATCTACTTACTCTTGATCCTGCTGGGGGCAATGTCACTCGGTCGCTTAAGGTCTCCGCTGATGGTGGGGTGGCCTTCAACCAGCTGGTTAACGCCTACGCCGGTGCCTTTGGTCAAGTTGTCTTAGCCTTCCTGTTAACCGTTACCTGCCTGACCACCGCTGTTGGACTGGTTGCCGCCTTTGCCCAGGACTTTCACAAGCACTTCCCAAAGGTCAGCTATCATACCTGGTTGGCCCTCAGTTGCCTCGCATCCTTCTTAACCGCTAACTTTGGTTTGGACCAAATCATCGCCTGGTCAACACCAATGCTGATGTTCCTCTACCCACTGGCAATGGTCCTGATCCTCTTATCCGTTAGTTCCCCACTCTTCCACCGGGACGGGGTGGTCTACTTCTTCGTTGTCCTCTTCACCGTTGTTCCGGCACTAGGTGACATGGTAGTCGCCTTCCCATCAGTCGTCAGTGCAAGTCACTTTGGCCAAATGGTTGCTGCTTGGCGAAGTGCCCTACCACTGGCCAGCATGGGATTGTCCTGGTTAGTCCCGGCCCTGGTTGGCTTAGTTGTCGGCCTGCTTTTCCACTGGTTCCGCCGGCAACGCGTTACCAGCAACGAGACGCAGCTGAATTAAAGACTACAAAATAGTACAAAGAGGCCTCCCAAGTTCGGTGCATCCGAACCTGGGAGGCCATTTTTTAAACTTCGCTATTTACGGTCGTACTTATCGAGGTGGAACTTCTGAATGGCGTAGATCAGTTTATTAGCATAATTCGGGTCAGTAGCGTACCCACCCTTCTGCAGGACCACGGCCGCCTGACGATAGTTGCTAGCCTTCTGAACATCCCGGAAGCGGGCGTGGTTGTCCGCCGTCCCGTTGACAATTAGCTGGGTGTGGGCATTTATCGAATCCGCCCACGAACGGTAGGTTTGGAAGTACTGCTTAACCTCAATCGTCTTGCCCTTGACGTTTTCTGTCGTCGTCATCTTCACCCGGTCCGTTTTGGACGTCGCCTTGATGCCAAACAGGTTATTGTACTTTGCCGCCAACCGGCTACGACCCCAGTTCGATTCCAGACCAGCCTGGGCAATCGTGATGCTGGCCGGAATATGGTAGCGTCTCTGTTCCCGCTGCGCCGCTGGGGCAATCTTCTTAATAAAAGCGGCGGTAGTAATGTTGGGGGAATGCCGCTCAACTTGGTTGGTCCGCTTGTGGTAGTTGGCAATCGCCGCCCACAGGCAAAGCACCAGGATTAGGGCCCCAATGACGGTGCCCAGGACAGTGAGTATCTTTTGGTGGTGGGCCATCCGATCAACTTCCTTCCAAATGTTTATTCGCCATTATACAAAAAAGGCCCGGACATTGGTAAAGAAATGTCCTGACCTTTGAATAATCTTCAGAAAATCGTCAAATTAATTACTTATTTGAGAAGAGGTCCTGCTTAATCTGATTGAAGCGCTTGGCATCAAGAACCCGCATCTTAGGGAAGCTCTTAATCATCCGCCGTTCGTTCCACCGCAACAGCTGCTCAGGACGCTTCTCCAAGTGGGTAAGGAAGGATTCTCGCCAGTTGGCCAATTGCCGCTTCCTAAGTGCCCGTTCTTCAGGCTGGGCCGCAGTCCGAATCCGGTGACGGAGCTGTTCCTGGAAGTCGTTGATCCGTTGGTCCCACTGCTTGGTAGTCATGTGGAAGTGTCTGATACTGAAGATTGTCATTGCCGTATCGGTAACCATCCCCACCGTGATGAACAGGGCCAAGAAGCCATGGGTCCAGGATTCTTCCCAGTTGATCACCTGCTGGATCAGCGGCTGGATAAAGCGGACCAAGAGGACTACCCCAATTCCCCAGAATAGGGAAATGGCCGGGGCAATCCGTCCCTGCAGGTTCCCCCACAGGTCGGAGTAATCCCACAATTTCATGTGGAACACCTTTTCCAGAAAAACACTGGCAAAGTATTCAAAAATACTGGCCACAATCATGCCGATAACGAACAACCAGAACAGGTTGTCGCGGACGTTATAAGTCGCTACCAAAATCGTGGTCACAGCAAAGCCATACACCGGGCAGTAGGGGCCAAACAGAAAGCCCCGGTAAGCATAGTGGTGGTCCTTGATGGAACAATAAAAGGTTTCCCATAACCAGCCGACCACTGAGTAGGTAAAGAAGAGCACAACAAGCTCTGATATCGTATACGGCATCCTTTTCCTCCTATTTCTTCAAACTGAGTTTCTCCACGTTCAGAATTTTATCGAGCCAACCCGTGTAGAAGCTTTCTTCGTGGCTGACAAGGATCAAATTCCCCGGAAATTCCTGGAGGGCCCTTTTTAAGCCATCCTTGGTCTCGTCATCGAGGTGGTTCGTCGGTTCATCCATGATCAGGAAGTTACATGGCGTCAACTCTAGAATGGCAAGCTTAACCTTGGTCTGCTCCCCACCGGAAAGAAGGTGGAGGGGCTTTTGGGTGTTGGCCGCGTTAATTCCGGCCCGGGCCAACTTCGTCCGGATCGTCCGCGGCTGCATTGTCGGGAACATATTCTGAATCGTTTGGAGCGGCGTTAACCGGGGATCATCCCATTCCAGGTCCTGGTCAAAGTAATTAATCTTGGCGGACGGCGAAAAGACGGCGTTCCCTCCCAGGGCCGGGATCTTTTTCAAAATTGACTTGATCAAAGTTGACTTTCCAACCCCGTTAAACCCGGTGAAGAGGAGCTTTTCGCCCATCGTCATTGAAAAGGTAACCGGCGCCAGCAGGGGGTGGCCATAACCCACGGAGAGTTGGTTAACCCGCAAGGCATTGGCGGACCCGGTGTTTTCATACGGGAAGTGGAAGACCGCCTTGAGGTTATCCGAAGGCGGGTCAATCTTCTTCATTCGGGCAAGCATCTTTTCCCGGGACTTGGCCATCGTCGACTTGGACCCGGCTTTGTTCTTGCGGATAAACCGTTCCGCCTTTTCGATAACCACCTGCTGCTTTTCGTACTCGCGTTCCTGGGCTTCCTTGCGTTCTTCCTTTTGCCGCATTGCTTGCTGGAAGCTTCCCCGGTACTTGGTGATCTTATTGAACGATACGTCACAGATGGTGTTGGTAACCTGCTCCAAAAAGTCGTAGTCGTGGGAGATGATCATCGCCGCACCGTCAAAATCATTCAGGTAGTCAATCAACCACTCAATATGGGCCGTATCCAGGTAGTTCGTCGGTTCGTCCAAGAGGATGACGTCCGGCTTTTCCAGCAGCATCTTGGCAAGGATAATCTTGGACCGCTGGCCCCCACTCATCTCGGAGACAACGTGGTCCTTGCCGATTTCTACTAGTCCCAGGCCATTCATTACCCGGTCAACTTCGGTTTCAATGTTGTAGAAGTCATTAGCATCCAGCTTTTCCTGGATGCGTCCCGCCCTGGTCAGGAGCTTGTCATCCATTTTGGTGGCGTAGTCTTCGTAGAGCTTGTTCATCTCATCGTTCAACTGGTACAGGTCGCTGAAGGCCGTGTGGAGAAACTGGATCAGCGTCATCCCCTTAGGAATGTCAACGTACTGGTCCAGGTACCCAATTTTGACCCCCTTTTGCCACTTGATTGACCCCTTCACCGGGAGGACCTTACCAATCAAGATCTTGATCAAGGTGGATTTGCCGGCCCCGTTCTGGCCGACAATCCCCATATGTTCATGTTTTTCTAGTTGAAAGCTGGAGTCTTCGTAGAGCTTTTTATCGGCATAGCTCATCGTCAGTCCTTCTACATCTAATACAGCCATTCTTTTCTCCTTATGTCATAGTAAACTTACTTCATGGTAGCACAGGCAAGACGCAATCAGCAATCAGTCACCCGGCCACAAACGATGAGAAAATTTTAATATTAGTTATTGACACCGGAAATGACCTTAGCTATACTAAAAGCAATTATTAATTAGGGAGTAAATATTATGAAGCAAAATCAGTTCAACATTCGAAATAATCGTTGGCAAAGCCGGTAGTTTCAGGTTGATTCGACATGGATGCAACCTGAAAAGCAGATTGCATCTGTGCCGGCTGATTTTGACATTCATTCAGTCCGCATGGATCCACATGCGGACTTTTATTTTGCTTTCAAAATGGGAGTCCCGCAATGTGGACTCCCATTTTTATATTAGAAAGGTGTGAAGATGATGAAGCGAATGTATACCCTAATCGCACTTTTAGTGGCCTTCTTAGGTGTAGCATTCTTTAAGGAAAGTGGGGGCTTTATTAAACAGCGGGTGCCAAAAGTCGGGGTTTTAACCCTGATGCACCACCCTGCCCTGGGCCAAATTTATAAGGGCTACGTCCACGAACTAGCACGTGAGGGGTACCGCAACGGAAAAAACATCAAGATTGAATACGAGAACGCCAACGGGGACCAGAGTAACCTTAAGACCATGGCCTCCAAGCTGGTCAATGACAATTGCAATGTCATTTACGGAATCACTACGCCAGCGGCCCAGGCCGTCGCTAATTCGACTACCAAGACACCAATTGTCCTAGGCGCGGTAACCGACCCGAAAAGCGCCGGTCTAATCAAGAACAACCGCCACCCGGGTGGCAACATCAGTGGTGTTTCTGACCAGGCACCAATCAAAGAACAGCTGGGCCTAATCAAACGTTTTATGCCGAGGATGAAGACTCTCGGGGTAATCTACACTTCCAGTGATGCATCCGCTGTTGCCGGCTATCACCAAATCAAGCAAGAATGCAAGACGATGGGTATCACCCTGAAGTCCTATTCAATTGCCAACAGTAACGACCTTAACCAGGTTTCCGAACAGATGCTCCAGGAAGTCGATGCCGTCATCGTTCCCACCGACAACACCATTGCCGGGGCCATGCAGACCCTCGTCAAGAACGCCAACGCCGCCAACAAGCCGGTCTTCCCCGCCTCTGACACAATGGTCAAGCAGGGGGGCGTGGCAACCTACAGTGTTAACCAGTACGAGCTCGGTGTCCGCAGTGCCAAGATGACGGTGGCAATTCTGAAGGGCAAGAAACCGGCCAACATGCCGATCGAATATGTCCGCCACGGTGAGCCCGTCCTCAACCTGAAGCAGGCCCGCCGCCTCCACTTACAAGTACCGCAGGGCTTTGAACACGAAGCCAAAACGAAAGGAGAGATCTATCAATGAATCTAATGGTATCAGCAATCGGGCAAGGATTATTATGGGCTTTATTGGGTCTGGGCCTTTACCTAACGTTTAGAATCCTCGACTTCTGTGATATGACCGTTGAAGGGACCTTCCCTCTCGGGGCCGCCACCGCGGTAACCGCCATTGCGCACGGGATTGACCCCCTCTTGGCAACCCTCCTAGCGGTTGTCAGCGGGATGCTCGCCGGCCTTGTCACCGGCCTCCTCTACACGAAGGGGAAGATTCCCAGCCTCTTGGCGGGGATCTTAACCATGACCGCAATCTACTCCGTTAACCTCCGGATCATGGGGAAGTCCAACATTTCACTACTCGGTAAGCAGACCCTCTTCAGTGGCCACTTCATGACGAGCCTCCCCCAATACTTTGACAGCGTCGTGATGGGCGTCATCGTGATTGCCATCATCACCATCCTGATGGTCCTCTTCTTAGCAACCGACTATGGTCAAGCCTTCATTGCAACCGGTGATAACCCAACAATGGCCAAGTCACTGGGGATTCATACCGACAAGATGGTGATCGTTGGCTTGATGGTTTCCAACGGGATGGTTGGCCTTTGTGGGGCCTTAATCGCCCAAAACAACGGTTACGCCGACATCAACATGGGGATTGGGACCATCGTTATCGCCCTGGCCTCCATCATCATTGGAGAAGTGGCGTTCGGCGAGTTAACCCTTAACCAACGGCTCTTGGCCGTAACCCTCGGCAGTATCATCTACCGGATTATTTTATTGGTCGTTCTCCAGCTCGGTTTCTCCGCCAACGACCTCAACCTGATTTCATCAATCGTTCTGGCAATCTGCATGATGATTCCCCAACTGGAAAGTCACTTGCAGATTCGTAAACCAATTTTGAAGGGAGTGCGGCCACATGAATAAGCCCATCTTAGAACTAAAGGATGTCAAAACCATCGTTAACAAGGGGACGAGCAACGAAACGACCATCCTCAAGGGGATTAACCTCAAGATTAACGAAGGCGACTTCATTACCATCGTGGGGACAAACGGGGCCGGTAAGTCAACCCTCTTCAACGTTATCGGGGGAAACCTCCGGGCCGACTACGGGGAAATCCTCCACAACGGTCACGACATCACCAAGACCACCGAGGAGCAGCGGACAACGTTCTTAGCACGGGTCTTCCAGGACCCTAAGTTGGGAACGGCTCCCCGGATGACGGTAGCGGAAAACATGCTGCTGGCAACGAAACGGGGGGAGCGCCGTCACCTCACCCTGCGGAAGCTCAAGGGGAACATGGCCCGCTTTACCAAGCTGGCCGCCACCATGAATAACGGCCTGGAAAACCGGATGACCACCGCAACGGGTGCCCTCTCCGGTGGCCAACGGCAGGCCCTGAGTTTCCTGATGGCCACCCTCAAACGACCGGACATCCTCTTGCTAGATGAACACACCGCTGCCCTTGACCCCCACACCAGTCAAAACCTCATCCACGCCACGAACGAACGAATCACCCAGGACCATCTGACGGCCTTGATGATCACCCACCACCTGGAGGACGCCATCAAGTACGGCAACCGGCTGATCGTCCTTAAAGACGGTCAAATCAAGGCGGACTACCAAGGGGCTGACAAGGCTCGTTTGACGGCCAAGGACCTGTACGAATACTTCGAAAGTTAGTCTTCCGCCAGCTTCCATTTGAGGAAGCCCTTTCTTAGGCCTACAATGGGGAGTGAATAATCATTTAAGGAGGACATTAATATGCCATGTACTACAATTCTTGCTGGTAAGAAAGCTACCGCCGATGGCTCGACGATGATCGCCCGAAACGAAGACTACGGACACGCCTTTAACCCCAAACGGTTCATCGTGGTTACCCCCGACCAACAACCAAAAAATTACCAATCAATCACTTCTAAGTGTAAGGTCGACCTGCCGGACAACCCCCTCCGCTACACCGCCCTGCCGGAAATCCCCACAAACGAAAAGAAAATGGGAATCTGGGGCGAAGGTGGAATCAACGCCGCTAACGTTGCCATGTCAGCAACCGAAACCAGCACTACCAACCCCCGCGTTCTTGGTATCGACCCGATGAACAAGGCCGGAATCGGTGAAGAAGATTTTGTCACCATCGTCCTGCCCTACATCCACTCGGCCAAAGAGGGGGTACAGCTGCTCGGCCGCTACCTTGAGAAGTACGGAACCTACGAGTCCAACGGGGTGATCTTCTCCGACAAGGACGATATCTGGTACATGGAAACCATCGGTGGCCACCACTGGGCTGCCAAACGGGTCCCCGACGATGCATATGTGGTGGCCCCAAACTGGTTCAGCATCACTGACTTTGACTTCCAGGCGGCGGACACGATGGCCTCCGCGGACCTTGAAGACATGATCAAGGACCACCACCTCAACATTGATGGCGGCACAAGCTACAACTTCCGCCACATCTTCGGGAGCCACAACGATTCCGACTACGACTACAACATCCCGCGCCAGTGGTACATCCAAAAGCTTTTCAACCCGAGCGACGTTGAAGAGCCAGATAACCCAGACCTGCCCTTCGCCAAGAAGCCGGAACACTTACTCACGATTGAAGACTTCAAATACGCCCTGAGCTCTCGCTACCAGCACACCCCATACGATCCATACAGTGACCGGGGGAGTGTTGCCGAGCAGCACGCCTTCCGGCCAATTGGTTTCCAGCGGAACCAGGAAATCCACATCATGCAGATCCGTAATGACGTGCCCGAAGACATTGCCGCCATCTGCTGGCTAGCATTCGGTCCCAACGCCTTCAACGGCATTGCCCCGTTCTACACGAACGTGGCGGATACCCCTGCCCAGTACCGGGACACACAGGCGAAGTTCAACATTAGTAACATGTACTGGCTGACCCACGCCATCACCACGATTGCCGATGACCACCCGAAGCGTTACAACGCAATGCTCGAGGACCTGAAGCAAAACACCATTGCCTACGGGCGGCACGTTCTGATGACCACTGACCAGGCCGCTGCTAAGCTGACCGGCAAGAAAGTCCAGGAGTGCCTGCAAGCAGCAAACGAAAAGACTGCCCAGGGAGCCTATAACTACGCAATGAAGTGCCTTGGCGACATGGTCGAAACCGGGTCGCTGCAGATTCGTCTCAACTATTAATAACGAAGATTTTTCTAAGCACCCTCAAACTGACGAGGGTGTTTTTTTATCAGCACTGGACTAACTTTTAGCGTGACTTTTCCACCATAGGTTTCGTACAATAGTTACTGTTGGAGGAATTTTGCGCATGGATAAGTTATTTGAACACACGTCAATTAAGAAGGCCTACTTCACCCTGGCACTGCCGGTCGTGCTGAGCATGACGGTCACCCTGATCTACAACATGGTCGACACCTTCTTCGTCGCTAAGACGCAGAACCCGGACCTGGTTGCCGGGGTGTCACAGGGGGCACCAATCTTCACCCTGATGATTGCCTTGGGAGACATTTTCGGCCTGGGCGGTAGCTCCGTCATTTCCCGCCTCTTTGGTGAGCACCGTGACAAGACGGGACGCTACGTCAGCGGATACTGTTTCTACGCCTCCATCATCTGTGGAATCATCGTCACCATCCTGATGGTCGCCTTCCAGACTCCCTTCCTGCACCTGCTCGGGGCTTCGCCGAATACCTGGAAATACGCTCGCGAGTACTACCTGGTAATGGCGTGGGGGGCGCCCTTCGTAATCTTCGGTCTTACACCAACTAATATTCTGCGGACCGAAGGATTAGCGGTCCAGTCGATGATTGCCAGCATGACCGGGACGGGAATCAACATCATCTTGAACCCAATCTTTATCTTCACGTGCGGCTGGGGGGCTGCAGGGTCGGCCTTAGCCACCGTCACCTCGACCGTAATTGGTGACGTCATCATGATCTACTACACCCGCTACAAGAGTAAGAAACTGACCACCTCAATTAAGGAGACCAAGATCAGTCGTCACCTCCAGTGGGAAATCTATGCCATCGGGATTCCGGCCTCAATTACTAACCTAATGGCCACCTTCGCCACTGCACTGACCAACCGCTACCTGATTACTTACGGGGCCAGCAGTGTTGCCGCAATGGGAATCGCCCTTAAGATTAGTATGGTCACCAACATGATTGTCGTTGGTCTGGCTTTTGGCGCCCAACCGCTAATTGGTTACACGTACGGGGCCAAGGACCGCAAGCGTTTCAACGCCACGGTCCGTTTCGACATCATGGTGATTGCCAGTCTGGCCATTGCAATGACAATCCTGCTAATCATCTTTGCCCCATTCTTAATTCGGCTCTTCATGAAGGACCCGACCGTTATCCGGGAAGGGACCGGCATGATTCGTTGGCTAAGTTCGTCCGCCGTCTTATCGGGGATCATCCTGGTCTTCACGACAATGTTCCAGTCGATGGGGAAGGCAGTCCCGGCCTTCTGGCTTTCGTTTTGCCGGCAGGGGCTGATCTTTGCCCTGGTAATCATCCTGATGAACAGCCTATTCGGTTACCACGGGATTATTGCGGCCCAACCGGTTGCGGACCTGTTGACCTTTATCCTTTCAATTATTCTCTACCGAATTTACCAGCCAAAATTTGAGTAAAAAAAGAGGGTGAGAAAAAATCACATTTTTTCTCACCCTTCTTTATATTTCTCGAATATTACATAGTAATCGCGGAAAAACCAAATAGGCTTGCTGCGCGTCGAAGCGTGCTCCTAGTGTCTAGCGCCGCGAAGCAAGTCCATTGATTACGGACAATCGCCAGCCCGTACCGTGCTAACGATCGTCCTATACTAGCCATACGGAGCACTCTGATGCTTTTTTCCCAGCTTGTTTATTATTCAGCTAACTTGCGTTTCAGATAGTGGGCGAGCTTAGCCTCTGGGTATACCCCCGTCACCTTTTCCTTGGCCTGGCCATCCTTAAAGAGGACCAGGGACGGGATACTCATTACCTTGTAACGCTCCGCAATTTCTTGGTTGTTATCCACGTTAAACTTCACAAACTTGATCTGGCCAGCAAACTGCTTTTCCAGGCGGTCCATAACCGGCGCCATCATCTTGCAGGGACCACACCACGGGGCCCAAAAGTCAACCACGGTCACTGGTCCTTGCACCTCTTGGTCAAAGTTCTCACTAGTTGCTTCAATTGCCATTAGTTTTGCTCCTTGTTCTTATTCCGCCGGACGAAATGAATAATAATCGTCAAGGCAAAAACAGATAGAATAAATATACCGAAAATCCCCGATGGAATCTCAATATCAATTGCGGGGATCGTCAAGAAGAGCTTGATGGCAATGATAAAGATCAGAATATAGGCCATCGGCTCCAGCTCAGGAATCCGCCGCATCAATTTCATGATAATCTCCGCGACCCCCCGCATGCAGGCAATCCCGATTATTCCCCCAATTAGAACGATTACGGGGTTTTCAGAAATAGCCAACGAGGCCAAAACAGAGTCAACCGAGAAAATGATGTCCATAAACTCGATTTGGGCAACCACCGTCCAAAAGAGTTTGCGCCCTTTTAACCCAGCGGCACTGTTGCGGACCTTTCTCCGCCGCCGCTTCCCATGGTAACGGGCGGCAAAGAAACGGTACACCAGATAAATTAAGTAGGCAGCGCCAATTACCTTAATTTCCCAGAAGTTGATCAGGTAGGTTCCCACCCCAATAATTAGGAAGCGGAAGAGGTATGAACCCCAAATACCGTAGAAGAGTGATTCCTCTTGTTCCTTTAGGGTTGGCAACACCCGTGTCTGGGCAGCCAAGACAACCGCGTTATCAACCGACAGTAGGCACTCAATCATTACCAATGAAAAGATGATTAGCCAGTCTTGACCCGAAGTAATTACCGTTGCCCAGTTATGTGGATCAAAAAACGGTCCATATAACTTTTCTAAAAGTGACAATTAATGTCCTCCCTTTTATGTTTATATTTATCTATCTAACTAAGTCGTATTTTACCAGAAAATTGTGAAAATATGGTGGTAAAGGTGCCTGAATTTCTTTTCTTTGGAAAGTAAAGGGGAGGACCAGTTCCTGAATAGCACCGTGGAGCAGCATTGCCGGTGCCGGTTGCGCGTTATAGAGGGGGTCCCCAATTATGGGGTGGCCAGCGTGGGCCAGGTGAACCCGAATCTGGTGGGTCCGCCCGGTCACCAGGCGAAGGCGGACTAACGAATACCGATGGTTTACCGCAACGACGTGGTAAAGGGTCCGGGCGGCCTTCGCGTTTTGCCCACCAACCATGTACTTCCGCTTGTCAGTCGGGTCACTACCAATGGGCCAGGCCAGCTCCCCGTCCCTACTCATCTGCCCCGCCACAACAGCTAGGTACTGCCGGTGAATTTGCCCACTGCTGATCAGGCGGTTCAAGATGGGAACCACTACCGGATTCTTGGCAACCAGCATCGCCCCACTGGTTTCCTGGTCCAGGCGGTGAACCATGTAGGCACTGCCATTCAGGTAGCCCGCCACATCGTTCATCAGCGTTCCTAACTCGCCATGGTAGTTAGGGTGGCTCTTCTGGCCCCGGGGCTTGTTAACGACAATAACATCCCGGTTTTCAAAGAGGACCTGAAGCTGGGGATGCGGGGTCGGCACGTAGTCGTTGGCATCCGGCGTCCGCAATTCGTCGCCCACAAACCGCAACGTGACCTGGTCACCAGGGCGGACGGGTTCATTGACGTACTGGTAGTGGCCATTGACTAAGACGTTGTGGCGGCGACGCAAGTAGTGGATGTAGCGGTTAGGCAGCAGCCACTGGTCATGCAGTAGTTCCCGGAGGCTCTTGACTGCCTGCTTAGGACCCAGTTGCTCAGTGATTTTCCAACGGATATTTCCCATCTTGTCCCCTCCTTTAGACCTCTTTATTCTAAATATTTCCCGGGAAATTGTGAAGCTTTCATATTGATTTAGCGGTCTGACTTTACTTTCCCCCGTTTCTATCGTTAAATAATATTATAAGTATTTTTAAGGAGATGAATGGCATTGTTAAGCGCGGAAAAAATCAACGACCACAGTCACTGGATCAGTGTCTTTGAGCCCCTGCCCCGCGAACGGGTCGACCTGATCGATAAGTACGAAGTGACCCAGGAGCTGCTTGACTATGCCATTGACCCCTACGAAAAAGCACGGGTGGAAGTCGACCCGGACGCCGGGGTTACCCTGCTCATTTTCGACGTTTACGTTCCCACCCACGCGGTGACGGCTCCCCAAACGGCGCCGATTGGGATCATGTTAACCACGAATAACATCATCACCTTCACGAACGCGAAGACGAACTTTGTCAACGGAATCATCGCCAACGAGCTAAAGACGCTTCACCGCCGGGGCCCAGTCACTGACAAGCTTAACCTGGTTTTTCCGGTTCTCTACCGCCTTTCCACCAGCTACTTTGGTCCCCTCCGGCGAGTCGACCAACAGCGGCAGCAAATTCAGCAGAACCTGCAGAAGCGGACGGGGCGCAAGGCAATCACCGAGTTCATGGAAATCGAGACCGGCCTGGTCTACATCTTGACGTCACTCAAAGGGAACGTCTCCCTGCTGGAAGAGTTTAAGCGGCGGTTTCTTAAACGGATGTCGACCCGGCAATGTAACGACCTCGATGACGTTATCGTTGAAGCCCAGCAGGGACTGGAAATGGCCCAAATGACATCGGACGTTTCCGAGCGGGTCTCAAACGCCTACAGCAAGGTCCTGGATAGTGACCTGAACCAAACGATGAAGTACCTGACAATTTACTCGATCGTCCTGTCGATTCCAACGATTGTTTCCGGATTCTACGGGGAAAACGTTAAGCTCCCCCTGGCTAACGGCAACCTCTCCTGGTTACTCACCCTGATGATTACCCTGATCCTGATGGTCGCCTGCGTAATCTTCCTTATTAACCGGCGCTGGTGGAAATGAGACGTTAACGAACTTTTATGTTCATCTTATCCGAGACTACCGGAAAATCCGAACAAGGTGCTTGTCATCAGCGGTTTGACATGGTAGGATATCAACAATGCAATTTACTAAACAAGTGGCCTATATAATGCCGTAATACGGACGGCAGTCTCTACCCGGAGCCATAAACTCTGGACTATAAGCAATTTGAACATAAGCTCTCATTGCTTTGCAAAAGGCAAGGAGAGCTTTTTTATAGGCCGCGAATTAACTTCATATTGGGAGGAATAATTCGTGAAGCAAGTATCCGCAACTGTAAAGAACGACCAAGCACCGACCGGCTTTGCTGGCCAGTGGCGTAACTTTATCCTGGGTTTTCAGCACCTTCTAGCCATGTACTCCGGAGATGTCCTGGTCCCCCTGTTGATTGGTCACTACCTGCATTTTTCGACGGTGCAAATGACCTACTTGGTCTCAATTGACATCTTCATGTGTGGGGTTGCCACCCTACTCCAACTCAAACAAACGCCCCTGACCGGGATCGGCCTGCCGGTTGTCCTTGGCTGTGCAGTCCAGGCGGTTACGCCCTTGGAATCCATCGGGGGCAAACTAGGGATTACCTACATGTACGGGGCCATCATCGCGGCCGGTATCTTTGTCTTCCTAATCGCCGGCTTCTTTGCCCACCTCAAGCGCTTCTTCCCACCAGTCGTCACCGGCTCACTAATCACGATTATCGGCTTCACACTGGTGCCGGTTGGCTTCCAGGACCTCGGTGGGGGAAACGCATCTGCTAGTTCCTTCGGTGCCCCAGTTAACCTATTAATTGGCTTTCTGACCATCGTCATTATCCTGCTGTTTTCCGCCTTTGCCCGCGGCTTCATGAAGTCAATTGCCATCCTGATTGGGATCCTGCTCGCCTCGTTTATCGCCGGCGGCTTAGGTCAGGTCTCATTGACCCCGGTCAGTGAAGCAGCCTGGTTCCACGCCCCGCAGCTGTTCTTCTTTGGGATTCCCCGTTTCAACCTTAGCGCAATGGTCACCATGATTTTGGTGTCCTTGACGACCATGATCGAATCCACCGGGGTCTTCTTCGCCCTCAGTGACATCACCGGACGTCAGTTAACCACCCAGGACCTGGAACGCGGGTACCGGGCGGAAGGAATTGCGGCCGTCCTCGGTGGCCTGTTCAATACCTTCCCCTACTCAACCTTCTCGGAAAACGTGGGGGTTCTCAAGATGTCAGGGGTTAAAACGCGGCGGCCAGTTTACTATGCCGCCTTCCTGCTCCTGATCTTGGGACTGCTGCCCAAGATTGGGGCACTGGCAACGGTCATCCCCGAACCCGTCCTGGGTGGCGCAATGATTGTGATGTTCGGGATGGTCGGGGTCCAGGGGGTCCAAATTCTCCACAAGGTGGACTTCACCAAGAACGCCAACCTGCTAACCGCCTCGGTTTCAATCGGGCTCGGCCTGGGGATTACCATGTATCCCCAGCTATTCCAACACATGCCAACGGAAGTCCAGATCATCCTGGGCAACGGGATCGTGGTTACCAGTGTTTCGGCTGTCTTGTTGAACCTGCTCTTCAACCACAAGTGGGCCCGGCACGAATAATTATTCATTGACAAAGAATTATTCACACGCTATCATAGCTTTAACAATTATCATTTCAGTAGACGCTTCGTTCGGTGTCAGAGAGCCGGTGGGGATGTGCGAACCGGTCAGGCGGAGAATGTCGAATTATCACGGATAAATAATTGTCCGGCCACATTCAGTGCCGTTACCACCTGATATGAGGATGGAGTATTTCCATAACTCGGGTGGTACCGCGGTTTAAAACAGTCGCCCCGTTGAAGCAAAATTCAACGGGGCGTTTTTTCGTAAGGAGGAGTTAAAGTGAATAACTGTGGCGGTGTAATTCGCTATCCCAATAGCTAACGTTCAGCACTAAGAAACTATTGAGGAGGAATAACCATGAAAAAAGTTCGTTTTGGTGAAGCACTCACCATCTTAATCATCATGCTCATAATCCTGGGAACGGCCGTTATCCACTTTGGCCTTTCCCCGCAGATCCCGGTTCTCTTTACCATCGCTCTCTTGATCTTTTGGGCACGGTTACGGGGCGCCTCCTGGGAGGACGTCCACCAGGGAATCACCGAAGGAATCAGCACCGCGATCATCCCCATCTTCATCTTCATTTTAATTGGGGCCCTCATCGCAGTCTGGATCCAGGCCGGGATTATTCCCGCCATCATGGTCGTCGGTTTCAAACTAATCTCGAGTCGCTTCTTCATTCCATCAACCTTCATCGTCTGCTCCTTGGTGGGGCTGTCAATTGGGAGTGGGTTCACCACCATTTCCACAATTGGGATTGCTCTCTTTGGGATGGGGATGGCGATGAACCTTAACCCCGCCCTCATTGCCGGTGCCATCATCTCGGGGGCCGTCTTTGGTGATAAGATGTCTCCCCTGTCCGATTCGACTAACCTGGCATCGGCAATTGCCGGTAGTGACCTCTTCGCCCACATCAAAAACATGATGTGGTCAACGATTCCGTCCTTCATCGTCTCCCTGGTCCTCTTTTGGGTCCTTGGGAACTCAAGCAACCAGATGAGTGCCGCCAAGATTGCCCACACAACCGCCATCTTAAACCAGCATTTCGTTATCAGCTGGTGGGCACTTTTGCCAATCATTCTGATGTTTGCCTGCGCCTGGAAGCACATCCCGGCCATTCCAACACTGTTTATCAATATCCTAGTAACGGTCGGGATGATCTTCTTCCAGAACCCGCATGAGTCATTAAAATCCCTCACCACGTTAATCAGCGAGGGCTTCGTGGCCCACACCAGTGACGCCGCCGTCAACGCCCTGCTGTCCCGGGGTGGGATCACCAGCATGATGGCGACCGTTTCTTTAATCATCGTTACCCTCTCACTTGGGGGCATCCTAATGAAGTTTAACGTCGTCCAGGTGGCAATGGAACCCCTGGTAAAGCACCTCCGCAAGCCTGGCCCCCTGGTTACAACAACCATCCTTTCGGGGATTGGGATCAACCTGTTTGTCGGCGAACAGTACCTCTCCGTCATCCTTCCCGGGAAGGCCTTCAAGCCCGCGTTTAGCCGGATTGGACTGGCCCCGTTAGCCCTTAGCCGGGTCCTCGAAGACGGGGGAAGTGTCATCAACTACCTGATTCCATGGGGCGTGGCTGGCTCCTTCGCCGCCTCCACGCTAGGGGTCCCTGTCCTTCACTTCCTTCCCTTTGCCTTCTTTAGCCTGTTCTCACCGGTCTTCTCCATCCTCAGCGGTTTTACCGGGATTGGCTTGAAGAAGAGTACCCCACAAAACTAACGATAAAAAAGAGGATGAGAAAAAGCTTCAGCTTATTTTCATCCTCTTTTTGTATCTTTAGAACCGGCCATGAACATCCTTATCCGTAAATGATCGTGGATCGGGGATAAAGGAAATATCGGCGTCGATAATCCCAAAGCGCTCGCGGAGCATCTGCTCGATCCGTTCCGATAGCTGGAAACTCTCCAGAACCGTCATCTTACTATCAACGACCAGGGTGGCATCCAAAGTAACCAGATTACCGTTGTAGTGGGCCTTCAGTTCAGCAATGTATTGAATTGCCGGAACCGCTAAGATTGCCTGCCCGTACTCATGCTCGGCCTTAGGATCAAAGTAGTCGGTCAAGTTCAGGCTGCTTTCAAAGAAAATCTTCAGTCCCGAATACAGGATAAAGAAGCCGACAACAATACTGGTGGCCCCATCGAGCCAGGTGAGGTTAAAGAGCAGGGCGCCAGCAATTGCGACCATCGTTCCAATACTCGTGAAGGCGTCGCTCAAGCTATCCTGGGCCGAAGCCAACAGGGCCGCGTTTTGCAGTTTGCGGCCGGTCTGCCGGTTCATGTACCACACGACCAGCATTATCACTGACGCAATACCGGCCCCCACGATGGCAATCGGTTGGGGCACTACCCGGTCATTCGAGCTTAAGAGGCCCTTGATACCATCGATAATGACGCTCAGGGCAATGGCCACCATCACTACGGCCGTTACCAGGGAGAAAACCGTCTCGTACCGCCAACGGACAAACTGCACCCGCTGGTCCGTTCCCAGTTGTTCCTGGTAGCCGTCTTCCGGAAGCTTAGCCCCGATGATGTCATCATCGTCAACGTCCTGGGCAATGTGTAGGCCCAACATCAAAAGGACGGTGGAAATAATTCCCGAAAGGTTGTTAAAGGCATCCGCCCGCAGTGTCTGGGACTTGCTAACCGCCGCAAGCCAGTACTCAATAATTGAGATCAATAGGTACGCCACCACGTTATAAATGAGGTGACGCTGGGATGCCCGAATCTTTACTAATTCCTTGGCCTGGGTATCCTCCCACTGGGCCATCTCACCCTTGGTGTGCTGCATAAACTTAGTCATTTTTACCCGCTTCCCTAAAAAGTATCAGGGTCGATTATACCGCAAACACCAAGGAATCGTGACATAAATTCTGTATGCCGTGAGGTGCCCTACCGTAGCACACAAAAGGCCCCCAATGCCCGGAAGGCCGAGCACTGAAGGCCACCGCTTATTTTGTGTTAAAAGAAAAGTTCTTTCTCAATACTTGTTTCACGCGAAACATACCGACCTATTTATTGTATGAAACAACCTTGATGTTATCATCGGTTAAAAGCATCTGCGTCAAACTACCATTGGCGGGGCGAACAGTCACGTCATACTTGCCACCGCCGAAGCGTTCAACCAGGCTCAAGAGGGTATTACCGTGACTTACCCACAGAACGTTGGCATCCTCTGGCAGATCAGCGTTGCGGATAAGTTCAATTCCCTTATCCACCCGTTCCCAGTATTCCTGGTTATTTTCCGCATCGTGAAAGGGATCGGCATCTTTCAGCCAATCCTTTGCTTGGCCAATCGAATACTTGGTTACAATATCACGGAAGGTCTTAAGGCCGTGCGGGGCGCCCGCGTTGTACCAGGCAACGTCCATGTTGGTTCCCTCATACGAGCCGTAAAACTCCTCCCGGAAGTAAGGGATAGTAGTCGGGTGCTTAACCGAATCCGCCTGGTTCATGTCCAGAATTTTTTGGATTGTCTCCATTGCCCGCGTTGTGTCACTACAAAATGCCGCATCAAAATGAACATCCTTGAGTCGTTCACCCGCTTGCCGGGCGTTTTCCTTTCCCTTTGCCGTCAGTGGTGAATTACTCCACCCCTGTAGTTTGTTATAGATGTTGAAATAGGTTTGGCCGTGACGAACGAGGTATAAGTTTAACTTTGTCATTTTCATAACCTCCACTTCTAAGACTTCATTATCATTTTACCGCTTTCATTAGCGTAAAGCCACGGAATCAAGCTTAGGATGAGTTTAGACTTTTAAACACATTTTCTTCATATCTGTTCCGTACACTGAAGAACATAGAAGGAAGGAATCAATATGACACTTAAAGACACAGCTCACTCTGACATCGTTGCCGCCAAGATTGTGGCGGTGACGGGTCGAACGGTGAAAGTTGTTACCGAAGATGGACAGACTTTGCGAATCCCCCTTTCTAAGACTTACCGGCAGGATAAAACCATGCTGGCCTCTTTAAAAGACATCTTGAAGGCGGGGATCTGGATCCCTGTTAACCGGCATTTGAAGCGGCTTTTTCATTACGATTGGCTGGCGGCCCCGACGCCCGTTCCAGCGGTCGCAAAGAATTAAGTTTTCGCAACGAAACTAACAATGCCAATTGTTTACTTGCAATCTGTGATAAAATGGTTCTGATTTGTCAAAACCAATTAAATATAAACATTGATTGCGAGGAACATTCCTAATGAAAAAATTAAGCAAATTTGTGGACACTAGGATTGGGTTCTTCACCCTCCTAGTCGTCCTTTTTTGGTTTAAAACCCTATTTGCTTACTTCACTGATTTTAAGCTGGGGGCTTCCGGATTTTTCCAGTACCTCATTTTGCTGTTTAATCCCGTAGCAACCACTGCCTTAATCTATAGTATTGCATTTTACTTTAAGCGGGCGCGCTTCTTCTACCCTGTTTTGATGGGGCTCGACATTGCCAATACGCTCCTGCTCTACCTTAACGTTATTTACTTCCGTGAATTTACCGACTTCATGACGATTGCCACCATGACGGGCTATTCGAAGGTGAACCAGGGGCTCAGCGGCAGTTCGCTTGCCCTAACAAACTTTCACGACGTCTTCTACTGGCTTGACATCGTCGTCATCGTCGTCTTGATGCTCTTAAAAAAGGTTCGCTTTGATAAGCGGGCAATCGGTTCACGGCTTGCCTTCGCCTTTACCTCAATGGCCCTGGTCCTCTTCGGGGTGAACCTCTCGTTTGCCGAAATGGACCGGCCACAGCTTTTGGGGCGGACGTTTGACCGGACCTACATCGTTAAGTACCTAGGGATTGACACCTTTACCGGATACGACCTGGTGAAGTCCCAGCACATTAACGATATGCGGCAGAGCGCTACTAAGTCGGAGCTGAAGAAGGTCAAGAAGTTTACCGACAAGCACTATGCCAAGGCGAACCCACAGATGTTTGGGATTGCCAAGAGACGGAATGTCATCATCATCCACCTGGAAAGCTTCCAGCAGTTCCTGATTGACAAGAAGATCAACGGACAGGAAGTCACGCCGTTCCTGAACTCGCTTTACCACAGCAAAGAGACCTACGCCTTTGATAATTTCTTCCACCAGGTTGGCCAGGGGAAGACCAGTGACGCCGAAAACCTCCTGGAGACCAGTACCTTTGGCCTTCCCCAAGGTTCTCTCTTTGCCACCCTTGGTAGTGACAACACCTTCCAAGGGGCCCCGGCTATCCTCAAGCAGCGGGCCGGTTACACCAGCGCGGTATTCCACGGTAACGTCGCCAGTTTCTGGAACCGGAACAATGTTTACAAGAACCTCGGTTACCAGTACTTCTTCGACGCTAGTTACTTCGACACTTCGGGTGACAAGTCGACCGGCTACGGGCTGAAGGATAAGCTGCTGTTCAAGGATTCCATCAAGTACTTGCAAAACCTCCAACAGCCCTTCTACGTCAAGTACATTACGGTCACCAACCACTTCCCATACACCCTCGATGACGAGGATAAGGACCCGAACTTCCAAACCACGGATTCTGGGGACGAAAACGTGGACAACTACTTCATTACCGCCCACTACCTCGACCAGTCGGTCCAAGAGTTCTTCAACTACCTTAAGAAGAGTGGACTCTACAACCACTCCATCATCATGATTTATGGGGACCACTACGGAATCTCCAATAGTGAGAACACTTCGTTAGCGGGGGTTCTCGGAAAGAGTGCCGATGACTGGACGGACTTTGACAACGCCCAACTACAACGGGTACCGTTAATGTTCGTCATCCCTAACGCCGGTAACCACGGCCACATCGTCCATACCTATGGGGGCGAAGTTGACGTCTTGCCAACCCTCCTCCACCTACTTGGTATCAGTTCGAAACGTTATATCCAGTTTGGGACCGACCTCTTCTCAAAGCAGCACAGTCAAGTCGTTGCTTTCCGGAACCAGGACTTTGTTACACCGCACTACACCAGTATTAGTGGCACTATTTATAACAACCGGACCGGGAAGAAGGCCAAGTTGACCAAGAAGCAGCGGGCCAAGTTACGAAAGGACCAGAAACTGGTCAACACGGAACTGGGCCTTTCCGATTCCTTAAACGAAAAGAACCTCCTTCGCTTCTACCATCCGAAGGGCTTTAAGGCTGTTAACCCCGCTGATTATAACTACTCCAACGGGTTGAAGCGGGCTCAACGGATTGAAAAGAAGAAGGGCAATAAGTCGACGAGTATCTTTAGCGAAAACAACAACCAATCGACGGTTGATGATTACAGCACCGATGCTCCAGAACAAAATCACTCTTCTACCGATTCTAACCGGATTAAGATTACTAACCCGGATGGCAATAATAAGAACCAGTAGGAAGTTCATAGCCAAAACAAAATGAGCGCCAGTATTCGGTAAAAGCCGAACGCTGGCGCTCATTTTTGAATCGTCATATTCTCTTTATATTAATGCCACAGCCGCTGCCAGAAGTTGCCCCGCGGGACCTGTTCCTCGCTGTAGAGGTCATAGGTCAGCGGTTCGCCATTAATTGTCCGGATGTCCGGGCTCGATAGCTCAATCTCACCAACCCGTTCATTCTTCCTGATTGGGGCCAAGAGCCTTCCCCGCTTATTTTGCTTCTGGTGGTCATAGTTAACCGCTAAGGTGTAGTGGCGGACTGGTTTACTCCCCCAGATCATCAGCTTCTGTGGTTTGATATCGGTGGTCCGCTGGTTCCCGTTAGCAACCCGCTGCTGGCGCAAATTCTTTGGCAGGGTAATTTCCTGGAGGGGCGTTTGCTTCAGCATGTTATAAAGCTGCTGGGTTGTCGTGAAACGGGCATCTTTATCGTTCCCGTTGGCGTGGAGGACCACGGTGATAATCCGGTGGCCACGGTAAAGACCGGTGCTGACAAAGCATGCCCCGGCAACATCAGAGGTTCCAGTCTTTAAGCCATCGATTTGGACACCACTTACCGTGTACTTATCGCCGGGAAGCATCTTATTCAAGTTCTCTTCCTTCACGGTTTTATTTTTAGCAATGTAAAAACTGGCGCTCTTCTGGGCAGTTACCTGGAGAATATCCGGATATGACCGGATAAGGTAACGGGCTAAGATGGCCGCGTCGGCAGCGGTCATGGCGTTTTCCGCCTTATCCGAGTACTGGTTCAACTTCAAGTTCTTCAGGTCACCATTAGTGAGGCCCACCGGGTTCACGATCGAACACTTTTTCAAGCCGAGGTCCTTAGCCTTTTGCTGGAGCTTAAGGTTAAACTCCTCAATGTTACTGCCGTCCGCCATTGCCAGGGCAAGGGTTGCCCCATCGGCAGACTTGACCATCGCCGCGTTGACCAACTCCCGGACAGTATACGACTGCCCCGCCTGCAGGCCAATACTAGAATAGCTAGGGTCGTTGGAAATGGCTGCGACGTCGGGTGTCACCTGGACCTTACTGTTAGCGGTGATGACGTTTTGCTTCAGTTCGTCATGAATCACAGCAATCGTAAGTAGCTTACTGACGGACGCCACTGGCAACTTCTTATTCGGGTTTTGCTCATAAATAACCTGACCAGTTGAGGCATCCACCATGACCGCCGCCGAGGCATCAATACGTTTACTAGCTGACGCGCCGGTTGCCACGCTTAGTGCAAGCAGCAGCGCGATTAAGAATGAAAAAAATTTTTTCATGAATTTTCTCCCATTTTGTTAAATTGCGTTTGTCAGTTTCAAAAATAACGGTAAGATAGTAATAGTATTCTTCCGAAAGGGGCTAAACCAGTAATGAATCGCGAATTCAAACACCTCTGTCAAATTGCGGGGGTGATTCTTTTGCTTGTCATCCTCTTCATCAATGCCCGCTGCTACCTGGACAGCAGTCACTTCATCCCCGAAGCACGCCGCACCAGCCAGGTCTACAATACCAACCTCCTGAGTCGGGCACGATTGTACAAGGCGTCGGAACACCGCAGTTACCCTAATTTAAGAAAGCAGACCGACCTGCGCCTGATTGCGGAGCCCGGAATGCAGAAGGTCTTTGTCCTGAGCAAGCATAAGGTGATCTACATCATGCACGCCCAGATTAACGCCCAACCTGGCCGCTTCACCAGTCAAGGTAAGTATGGTCAGCAGCTTTTCCACGTCCAGGGCCAGCATACGGTTACTGCCAAGAACTGGGCTGAGTTTGGTCATCACTACTACTTTGAATCGCCAGTAAGCAAGGACCAGCACCCCGTCAGCAACAAGTGGCTAACCAAGCCGGCTAAGGTCGCCAACACCATTCAGCTATCCGCACCCGATGCAAAGTGGGCCCAGTCCCTGCCCAAGGGAACAACCATTATTATCCGTTAGGAACGTGATCACCATGTTCAGTATTTTTCCCAAAAGCTTTATCAGGAACCTGGTTCTCTGTAACTGTGGCCTCATTATTGCAATGATTGCTTATGACCTCTTAATCCTGCTGGTTCCACTTGTACGGATTACCTTTTTAACGGCAATTGTTACCCTCTTGATCGTAAATATCGTCATCCTGGGTCTCAAGTACATTCACCTGCAACTCAGTTAGTAACCACAATCTTCGTTCCAACGGGGACGTTTCGCGAGAACCAGCGGGCATCCGGAACGGACAAACGGACACAACCGTGGGACCCCTGCGTCTTGCCGAGTTTAGCGGCTTCGGTCTTATTATACTTGCCATTACCAACCGTCGGGACACTGTGGAAAAGGTACTTCCCGTGGTCTAGCCAGGAGACATAGTAATTGGCCCCCTCGTTCAGCTGCGCATTGTAAAAGTGGTCACCGCGCTCGTTTTGAATGTGGTAAGTGCCAGTCGGGGTTAGGCTTTTCATCTTGCCCGTCTTGTCATCCCGTTGGTAAATTCCCCCGGTGCAGTACATAGTGTAGATGATGTGTTTGCCGTCGTAAACGTAGGTCCGGTTCTTTTTAAGACACACCTTAACCCACAAATCCTTGGCCTGTTTCAGGTCCGGGTAAGGAATTGTTTCCGATGATTTCCGCCAGTTAATGGGCGTTCGCATATTGGCATTCCGTTGCGCAACCCCTGCACGCTGTTTAGCCGCCTGGCGCCGGGAGCGCTTAATTTTAGCCTGGCGCGCAATCCGGGCTTTTTGGGCACGAAGGGTGTGGACACGGTGGTTAAGCACCGTGCCAACCACTAACAAGCAAAAGATTGCGTAAAGCCAGTGTTTAACTTTCAAGGTCATAGTATTTATCCGCTTTCTCAATTTACAATTAATAAAAACAACTTTATTATATTATAGGAAAGTGATAATACAATTACTTATTTCAGTAAATTTGTTAAAGGGAGGATGGCGCCATGCGTGATAATTTAAGGGTTTCTTATCTAACCGCCCTCTTCTTTTTTATCGTTGTCGTAATTTACGCTAATCTTGGTTAACGGGGGATTCTTTCTTGCAACGGCTAAAGCACATCTGGGAGTATATCGTTCATCATAAGTGGTCGAAGGACATCTTGCGGGCCAACCTGCTATACATCGTCCTCGTCCTCCTTTATGAGCTGTGTCATTTTGGCCTAAAGCCGGTCAGTTTAGGGGCCGGGATTAAGATGTGGCTATTGATGAACCTCTGCTTATTTTTCAAGCTGGTCCTCGATATAATCGACCGCCTAATTAAGTTACGGGCACGGGGTGAACCACGCGGCCATTAATGACCGCGCTTCTGGGAACATGAAGTAGTATTTAGGATATTATACCTGTATTCAAGATACCTAACTTACAGAACTCCACTCTATTACCATGGCTAGTCCCTAACCAATAGCTTTTAATCCTTGATGCAAGATATTAACTGCCGCATTAATATCGCGATCGTGATGGGTACCACAGCTTGGGCACGTCCATTCACGAATGTTAAGGGGCTTAGGGCCACTATGATAGCCACAATGACTACAAATTTGACTGGTATAGTTGGGCTTAACCACCACTAAACGTCTACCATACCAGGCACATTTATATGCCAACATGGTCTGGAACTGATACCAACTGGCATTTGCAATCGCTTTAGCTAGGCAATGATTTTTCTGAAGGTTTTTGGTTTTCAAATCTTCAATGACGATTACGTCGTATTGCTTAACCAAGGTCGTTGTTAATTTATGCAAATAATCTTTGCGCTGGTTCGCCACCTTGGCTTGGTAACGGGCCTTTTGTTGCTGTGCTCGTTGCCAGTTTTGGTAATCACTTAGTTCTTTCTTAATGGTTTTGTGGTTATGGTTCCATTGACAGACGGCAACCGTCGCCTGATGTTTCCGCTTGGCATACCTACTTTGCCACTTAGCTGCTTGCTTTTCTGCCCATTTAGCATTAAAAGTTCCGTACTTAATCCCATCAGAACTAATGGCTAGATTAGTGATGCCAACATCAACTCCAACTGCTTTTTCCGCCTTTCTTAAGTGTTTGGGAGCCTCAACCGCCACTTGTAATGACAGATAGTAGCGGCCAGTGGGCTCAAAGCAAACCGTATAGCACCTGATTTTGCTATTAGCTAACCAGGTTGTTTTACTGGTCCGAATGCTGCCCAACTTAGGCAACTTAACCCGCCGTTTAGCAAGTACCCGACAAACTGACCGCCCCGTATAAGCTTGCCGAATAGCTCGACGCGATTTAAAACGTGGGTAACCGCCCCGATGTTTAAATAGCATCTTAAAGGCTTGGGCGAGGTTGTGATTAACCACTAGAAAATTAGTTGAGTCACTAGCCCTAAGAAATGGGTATTCCTGTTTGAGTCTCTTCAGTAGATAATTCATCCCGTATTCATTGACAAAGTGACTACTAGGATTATTTTGATACCGCTCCTTGGCCATTGCCAACATTTGGTTCCAAACAAAGCGATCGTTGCCAAACATCTGCCACAATTGTTCCCTTTGCTGGGCATTGGGATATAGGCGAAGTTTGATCCCCTTTATAACTTGTGCCATTTTCACCACAATCTTTCATCATTGGCCAGTCAACAAAGCTAATTAATATCTGAACACTACTCTCTGTTAAGAATATTATATCATACTCCAAAACGTATGTTCGATTGAAAGATTAAAAAATAGGCAATTCATCACGTCCTTAAAAGAGCGTGTCTCCTTGCCCGTTTTCAAAAAAATCGGGGGGCAAGATAAATCTTAGCCTCCTACAAAAATATAAATATATTTTTCAATGCTAGTAGTTTAATGTTTTGCAGCCAGCTTGTCAATAACCTTATCTAGGAAAACATGTGTCCCGGTTATCTTATTATTTCCTCGGAAATAATCATGATTTCTCACTACCCGTCCATGCATAAACTCATGCAATTCTGCTATCCGTTTTTTCTTTGAAACACCCGGAATTAGGTAATCGTTAATATACAACAACGTGACTATGAGGCTGGGATCTTTATTTATTAATCTTCATTGAGGAACTGTGCACGGCCATGTGTTTATCAGGATAAAGCTGCTTAGCAAGGGCCGTTACCGCGGTCGGGGCCTCGCCAAATGCCGAAGCAATCAGGGCCGCCTTGCCCGGATAATTGACCCCGTCCCCAATCGCGTACACTCCATCCACGCTGGTTTTCATTGTCGAATCAACGTTAATCAGGTTGTGTTCACTGGCCAGGTCTAATGACCACTTTGTCAAGGCCGCGTTGTTGGATGTGAAACCATAGTTCACAATCAACTGGTCCACGTTTAAATCCTTGATTTCATCGCTCCGCCGCTTCTTTAAACTGAGCGTTACCGTCTGGTCGTCTTCAACCTGCATCTTCTTTGGCAGGTATGGAGTCAAGACCTTGACCTGGGACTGCTCCAGGCGGGTAATCGTGTGTTCAAGCCCCCGGAACTGGTCACGCCGATGGACCAAGCTAACCTCCTTAGCAACGGGTTCTAGCATCAGGGCAATATCGATTGCGGAATCACCGCCCCCAAGGACCGCTACCCGCTGGTTACGGTAATCATCACGGTGTTGGACAAAGTAGTGTAGCTGGTGTCCCTCAGCCTCATCGGCACCGTCCAGGCTTAACCGCCGGGGAGTGAAGGCCCCATTACCCAAGGCGATGATCACTGCCTTGGAATGTGACTCCCGTTGACGGGACTTGATCGTAAAGGTCCCATCGTCTTCCTTGATGACGTCATCAACCGTCTCATTTAAAAACTGGTCAACTGGTGCCACCGCCATCTGTTGTTTTAGGCGGTCGACCAGTTCCTGGCCACTCACGCCGGGCATTCCCGCGACATCCCAAATCTGTTTTTCGGGATAGAGGGCGGCAACCTGGCCCCCTAACTGGGGAAGGCTCTCAATCAACTGGGCTTTTAATTCGTGCAAACCACAGTAGAAGGCAGCGAACATTCCTGCGGGCCCCCCACCGATTATCGTTACATCATAACTTTGCTCTGCCATTAAGATTTCCTTTCATCTTTAGTGCTTACTATATTATAGCATTACCGGTATTAAGCAACTAATACCCCCTGAATGATTAATTAATCATCACTGTACGTAAAAGGTTTGACGTGTTGATATAGCAATGTTAAACTTTTTGTAAAAGCGCTACCATCTTGATTGTTTTTGTCACTAAAGTACTTTAAGATGGAGTAGTAGATAAAATTTTTAGTTAACTTTTTGGAGGGACAAGATTATGGCTAAAAGAAAAATGATTCTCGACTTAGATACTGGTGTCGATGACTCCTTAGCAATCGCTTACGCTTTAGCTGACCCTGAAGTTGATCTGATTGGGATCGTTAGTTCATACGGTAACAACCTGCTGGACGTTTGTGCGCAAAACAGCCTTAAGTTACTGGAACTGTTAGGGCACACTGATATTCCGGTATTCAAGGGGCTTCCCCACTCCAGCACATCTGACCACTTCGACGTAATGCAAGTTTCCAAGGATATTCACGGTAACAACGGGATTGGTGAGGTTGAACTGCCAGACCCACAACGTTCCGTTGAAGAAGAATCCGGGGTGGACTTCTACATTGACGCCGCCCACAAGTACGGCAAGGACCTGATTATTATCCCAACTGGTCCAATGACCAACCTGGCAGCCGCACTGAAGAAGGATCCTGAAATTGCCCACCTGATTGGTAATGTTACCTTCATGGGTGGTGCCCTGACGGTTGACGGGAATGTTACCCCGGCCGCCGAAGCCAACATCAACCAGGATGCCAAGGCTGCTGATGAAGTCTTCAAGTCTGGCTTGCCATTAACTATGGTTGGCCTGGACGTCACCCTGCGGACCCTCTTGACTAAGAAGGAAACGCAACAATGGCGTGACCTCGGTACCAAGGCTGGTAAGGCATACGCAGACATCACCGACTTCTATATTGATGCTTACTACAACCTCGACATTGATAAGCGTGGTTGTGCCCTCCACGACCCACTGGCAGTTGGTGTCGGCATTGACCCATCCTTCGTTCAAACGATCAGCCTGTTCATGCGTTGTGAATACGATCCGGACAGCCCATTCTACGGCCGGACGGTTGGTGACAACGCTAAGCTCAACGACCCGAACCCGAACGTCAAGGTGGCCGTCAACGTTGATAAGGAACGTTATTTGAAGGTCTTCATGGACCACCTGACCAACCTGTTCAAGGAACACTAGGATAAATTTTTGACACTCCTTCACCACCCTTCGTCTTATTACGGAGGGTGGCTTTTTGTATTAAATTATTTGGCTCTTCGTCAAGAAGTACTGATAAGATAAATTGAATAATTTCTAAGCAGCTCTTGCCTGACCCTGGACATGAGCTGTTTTATTATGCCAATTAATGGCGATATAAGAATTCGGCAGGGAAATCAGGATACGAACGCGGAAGTGGAAGAAGTTACGAAAGCCATAGGCAGTCCGTTTGATAACTTTAATCTTATTGTTTGTACCCTCAACGGGACCATTCGTGTAATGATCATATTTGAAGCTGGCGATGATTTCTTGACGATGGGTTCGCAGAGTGCGTTGGACCTTCTGAAACGCTTGGGGAAGCGCGGTCCATTTGATAGCTAATAGTTGGTTGAGAGCTGACTTACTCCGATGATTAACTGCTAAAATCAGGTCTTGGTAATATTGATAGGCCTGCTTAAGCTCGTCGTCGAAAGCTAATAAACGATGAATAACCTCAATATCAGTTAGCTGGGCGTAACCAAAATTGCGGCGGCGCCAAAAGTTATCATACTTGAGGAGTGCACTAGGGGTTAAGAGCAGTTTCCAAAAATGTTTGAGAGCTCGCCATTGCCGGGAACTTTTTCCGGCACGGTTCATTACTTTAATCCTAGTTTGGTTCAGGGCACGGTAAGCTTGAGCTACGACATGGAAGTGGTCCGCGATAATTAAAGCATGCGGAAATAGCTCTTGAATCAAGCGGCGGTAAGGAGTATAGAGATCGACCGTAACAGTTTGAACCGCTAAACGAGCGCGGTGACTATAACGCAGGAAGTAATTGCGAAGAAAGCTACTCCGGCGTGAAAGAATGATATCGAGCGTTCGATGGTTCTCAATGTTTACGAGAATCATGCTCATTCCGCTGGGCGCAAAGCGACCAGAATGAAAGTCATCGAAGGCAATATGACGGGGAAGCCAATGGTAGTTAGGCTTAAAGACATGATCAAGGTGATTAATTACGCGCCTGACGGTCCAGCCCGAAACAGAAAAATCATCGGCGATATCAGTTTGGGATTCATTCTTAACCAGTTGCATCATAATGCGTTGCTTAATACTCGTGGCGATATGGTGACGATATTGGACATCCTCGACCGGAGCTAATTTCGTCACTGTTTGTGGACATTGAGGAGAAGCTGGGCAAATATACTTCTGCTTTTTAATCGACCAAACAGTCGGCTTGTAATGAAGGTCTGCCCCATGATAGTTAACGATTTTAATGCCATTCTTGTACATTAGCCGGCCACAATGAGGACAATGCATGGGGTAGGATTGAACAAGATGGACCACAATATAATCGCCGTGATCGGCAATCGAGTCTTCTTTAGTATTGGTATCAAGTTCAAGATGAGTGTCTTTAATTCCGAGAGCAGTTCTGATAGAATTATCCATGAAAGATGGTCCTTTCTTAAACGAAGACGGGGGTCAGCCATCTTTCGTTTTTTATTTTAAATTTAAACCAAAATAAGCACTGATGTTAAATCCATCAGTACTTAAAATTGTAGAACCAATTATTTTAATATTTCTCTTGCCATTTACTAATTTACCTGTTATGATACAAGCAAGTTAAAACAAAGGAGAAAGTATTCATGAGTTTCCGCTTCACACAATTGAATAATTGGCAAAGCCGGTAACTCAGAATGGCCGTCTATACAGATGCGTTCTGGGTTTTGCAGAATGCATCTGTACCGGCTTTTTAAGGAACCAATTAAGCCCGTACGGATTTTCCACGTACGGGCTTTTCCTTTCGCGCAAAAAAGAGGAGCCCCCACCGTGGAGCTCCTTTTAATTTTTACAAGAAAGGTTGATTCATTATGAAACGAATTATCACAATCATCATTACTTTAGTTGTTGTTCTCGGTGGCTACCTTGGCTTTTCCAAGGCCCAGCAAAATCGCCGTCCAGTTGTCGGCGTCCTGACCATGATGCACCACCCCGCCCTCGACCAAATCTACAAGGGCTTCGTTGCGGGGCTCGCTGCGGAAGGCTACCATAACGGCAAGAACATCAAGATTGAGTATCAGAACGCCAATGGGGACCAGTCCAACCTCAACCAGATGGCCAATAAGTTGATCAACGACCACGCCAAGGTTGTGATGGGAATTACCACCCCTGCCGCCCAATCATTAGCCAACGCTACCAAAGACACCCCGGTCCTGATGGGCGGTATCGGAGACCCGGTTGGTTCACGGCTCGTTAAAAGCATGAAACACCCGGGAGGCAACGTCACCGGGGTCCAGTCCGATAACCCTGTTCGCCAGCAACTTGCCCTGGCCAAGCGCTTTCTTCCTCACGCTAAGCAGCTCGGCTTAATCTACACCTCAAGCGACCCCTCAGCAGAACACCAGGCTAAGCAAATGGAAGCCGCTGCCAAGCAGCTCAACATCAAGTTAAAGGTGGCCACAATTGCCAACTCCAATGACCTTAACCAGGTTTCGCAAAGCCTGCTCAGCCACGTCGATGGGGTAATGGTCCCGTGTGACAACACCATCGCCGGTTCAATGAAGGTCCTCGTTAAAAACGCTGATGCCGTCAATAAGCCGGTCTTCCCCGGTGCAGATACCATGGTGAAGGATGGCGGAGTCGCCTCAATCAGCCTCGACCAGTACGGGATGGGGAAAGCAACCGGGAAAATGGCAGCGCAGATTCTTAAGGGAAAGCGGCCCCAGGACATGGCGGTTGACGACTACCACCACGGCAAACCAGTCCTTAACCTGAAGCAGGCCCACAAGCTCGGTCTTAAGGTGCCCGCCGGTTTTACTAAGGATGCCCAAGAACACGGCCAAGTTATTAAATAACTAGAGAAAGTTCCGGACCAGCAAAGAAACTGCTAAAACGAGGGACCCTAGCCCGACGAGAACTTGCATTAAGCGGCCGGGAAGGTGGCGGACAATTACCGGCCCCAGGGCTCCACCAAGAATATTTCCCAGGAAAAGGGGGATAATGTAACTCCATTCAATGGTGGTTTCAAAGGCAAAGATGGCAACTGAAATGGTGTTTGTGACGGTCATGGCCACGTTCTTGAGGGCGTTATTGACCGCAAACGACTTCTGCCGGTTAACCACCGACAAAAGGGTCAGCATTAGGACACCCGCACCGGCGTTAAAGTAGCCAGCGTAGACACCGACAATGAAGACCCCAATGGCGGTTAAGACGGTGTATAGGCGGGACCGCTTCAAAGAACGACTATCCGCGGCCATTTCGCCCGTTGCTTGCCGCGCCCGGTGAGGGAAAAGCAGGATAATTCCGGCAATAGCAATGCAGAAAGGAACTAACTCCTGAAATAATTTCCCGGGTAATGCGAACAAAAGTAGGGCCCCAATGATGGCACCCACAAGTACCAGGGGAATAATCATCCACATCTGCTTGCGGTCTTTTTGCAACTCCTTACTCGAAGCCACGATAGAGCTATAAGCGCTCCCGATTGTTGACCAGGCACTGGTTACGTTGGCGATTACCGGCGGAAGTCCCATCATCAGCAACGATGGGTACGAGATCAAGGACGCCAGCCCCGCCGCGGCACTGACAATCCCGGATAGGATTCCGATAACAACCATAACAATAAAAAAGGTGATTCCAGACATAGTTCCCTCCTCTTCTTTTTTCAAAGGCAGATTGCAAGAAATAACTTGAACGAATTTAGTGACGTAGATTAAGCAAGAAGATCTCAATTGGTGTATGCCAATTAAGACATTTAAGTGGCCGGGAATTCAAATACCAATTAATTTGAATCAGCTTGTGATCGCTTAACTCATCAATGGCTTGGCCCTTGGGAATAAAGCGTCGTAAAACTCGGTTACGGTTCTCATTACTGCCGCGTTCATGTGGTGAATAAGCATGAGCAAAATAAACCGGAGTACCAGTTCGCTGCTCAATTGCCTGGTAGTTAGCGAACTCTTTACCATGATCTACGGTAAGCGTCTTGAGCTTGTCTTGAAGTTGACTAGCTAGTTCAAGTACGGCTTGAGTCATGGACTGACTGTCGCGACCATGGAGCCGTTTAACAATTGTCAGGCGACTCTTACGCTCCACAAAAGTAGCCACAGCTTGGCCTTTACGTTTGCCAGAAAGTACGGTATCAGCTTCAAAGTGGCCGAATTCCTGGCGAGTTTCGACTTTATGAGAACGCTCCTCAATGGAGCGGCCGTGACTGAACGTACCACGCTTTTCTTTAGCACGATGACGACGAATCCCATGATCAGGCAAATCGGGTAACTGTACATCAAGCCATCCTTGATCAATCCAGTTATAGACCGTCTTGTAGGCAATTCCAACTACATGGGCAACTTGTTCAGGGGACCACTTCTGGACTTGAATCTTTTCCTCGATCAAGTGTTTAAGGTTTTTAGTGAGCGAAGACTTCCGCCCCCGTTGACTAACCTTGCATTCAAAGTCAGTTTGCGCTAGCTCAGCCCGGTACTCACTATTTAGCCGGTGAAGTTCGTTAAAGATGGTGGTCTTACTAAAGCCTAAGTAGTTAGCGATGTATCGCAAGGAACGTCCTTCATTATGAAGCGTTTCAATGACAACACGGTTCTGGAATGATAAAATAGTGGTGCTCATCAAGGTCCTTCTTTCTAATGGATTGTACGGTAACACCATTAAAGACCTTGATGGGTTTTTCTGTCCACTTAAATGTTCAACTTAAATTTTACAATCTGCCCAAAACATTTTTTATTGTACGCTCCTTCACCAATAATCTGAATAATTTTGCCCATTTGAATTCTTTTTCTTTCTTAGTTATAATCATTGGTGAGATTAATACGATGTCTGGGGTGCCAATTGGCTGAGATAATACCCATTGAACCTGACCTGGATAACACCAGCGGAGGAAGATTCGGTAAGATCAAATCAACGATGCGTTTAATGACGTCCCAGATGCTTTGTGCATTGCGGGACTTTTATTTTACCTAAGACCGCCTTAATCTTAATACTTTCAAGGAGCAGTCTTATTATGCGTAACAAAACTTTTCATTTACGAGACATTATTCTACTGGCCCTAATTGCAATTATTTTCGGCGTCATTTACTACGCCGCGGCCTTCGTTTACAACGGCTTAACGGTCCTTTTAACGCCGGTTGGCTATGGTCCCATGGCCAATGACATTACGATGGGCATTTGGTGCATGGCCGGCCCCCTCGCCGGTTTCATATTGCGCCTCCCCGGAGCGGCCTTCTTAGGTGAGTTTCTCGGTGCTGCCGTGGAGATGTTTCTCGGCGACCAATGGGGCGCTGCCAACTTAATCTCCGGAGCAGTCCAGGGGATTGCTACCGAATTAGGTTTTACCGTTACCTTCTACAAACTTTACAACTGGCTCACCGTTGTCCTCACCAGCCTCTTCGCTACCCTGGTTACCTTTGGCTGGGACTGGTTCCGGAATGGTTATAGTCACTTTGCCCCCCACATGCTGGTTATCATGCTGGTCGTCCGCTTTGTTTCCATGCTGGTCTTCTCCGGTATCTTAGTCAAGTTGATCGTCAACATGTTGGTTCGAGCACACGTTATCAAGGGGTAAGTCATGAACATTGTTGAAGTCCGCAACTTAACATTTGCCTTTAACCACCAGTCCCCCGTCCTTGACCGGGTCACGGTTAACTTTCCTGCCCAGCAGACCGCCCTGTTAACGGGACCGTCGGGTTGTGGGAAGTCGACCTTCCTCCGTCTCTTAGCGGGCCTTTTGCCCAAGTATGGTGGGCAAGTTAGCGGGGGCCAAATTACCTTTCCCAGTGGGCAACCAACGATTGGGATGCTCTTTCAGGACCCCCTAACCCAGTTTGCCCTCGATACCCCCCGCCACGAGCTTGAATTCGTTCTTGAAAACCAGCGGGTCCCGCACGATAAAATTGCCGACCGGGTTCAGGCGGCCCTCGACTTTTGCCAAATTACGGGCCTGGCAAACCGTAAGATCACCTCGTTATCTGGTGGCCAGCAACAACGGGTAGCCCTGGCGGTCATCATCGCCCGGCAGGCGGACATTCTCCTTCTTGACGAGCCCTTTGCCAATATCGACGAAGCAAACCGACACTTTTTAATGGCGCAGCTCGGCAAACTGGTAACCGGACACGGTGTTACCCTGATTATCGCTGATCACGACTGCCACGGCTATCAAGCCCTCGCACCCCGAATCTACGACTTCACTGACCACCATATCGTGGGTCTTTCGCCCGCCGCTAGTCGGCAACGGCTGGTGGCTGCTGATAAGGCTGCAACCCGGCAGCTGGCCTTTGCCGCCCCCCAACCGGCTGCACCGCACGTCTTCGAACTCAACAATGTCATTCTTTCACGTGGCAATCAGCAGTTATTAAATATCGAGCAGTTAGCAATCATTAAGGACAAAATTACCCTGGTCACCGGTCCCAACGGCACTGGTAAATCAACATTTTTCCAGGCCCTTACTAAGTTGATCCCCTTCCGTGGACAAATTACTTACCAGGGTCAAACAATTAACCGAATCAAGGACCGCCACTACCGGCAAGAGGTCGGACTCGTCTTTCAGCGGGCCAATGACCAATTCATTGACGTGACGGTCAAAGAGGAACTAGAATTAAGTGCCCAAAATGGCTGTCACCCCTACTTCAAGGCCCACCTGCAGGACGCTCTTAAAGCCCTCGGTTTAAATAATCTTGGTGACCGGGTCGTCTACTCCCTTAGCGGGGGACAGCGGAAAAAGCTGCAGCTCCTGGTAATGCTCATGATGGAGCAGGCAGTCCTCCTCCTTGATGAACCGTTCGCCGGCTTGGACCATGCTTCCCTCCAGGCGGTCTATCAACTTATCAGGACCGCCCAGGTAACAAAGCCGCAGACAATTCTCATCGTCAGTCACCAGCTTGACCAGATCGATCAGCTGGCAGATTTCCACCTAATCCTCCATGACCACCGACTAACTTATCAGGGGGCTCTTACCCATGAATCCTAGTCTTAAACTCATCTTTGCCCTGATTATTTCCCTGGAAATAACCTTTACCACCCACCTGACGGGAAACCTGTTAATAATCTTCGGCGCCTTACTGGTCCTGGCTTACCACCGGGTTAGTCCGCACAAGGTCACGAAGCTGGCCCTCATTACCCTAATCCCGGCCGCAGCCCTGTTCGTTACCATGGCCTTCTTCTCCCCCGGGCACAACGTCTTCTTTGCCTGGGTCCTGGTCAGCCGGCTTTACTGTTATGTCCTCGTCGGCGGTGCAGTGACCCTCACCACTGATAAGCTGACCCTGATTCGTTCCCTCGAGCAGAATTGTCACCTCCCGAGTAAGTTTGCCTACGGGTTTCTGGCCGCACTAAACCTGGTCCCCCGGATAAGGCAGGCGGTCGTCACCATCCGGGTCGCCGGCCAGATGCGGGGAGTTAACCTTCACTGGTGGTCACCCACCCTCTACTTCAAGGCCATTCTCTCCGCAATTCAGTGGTCAGACCAACTAGCCCAGGCAATGGAAACGCATGGCTTTGTCGAGGGGGCGCCACGGACCGTCGCCCAACCAATTAATATTACCAAGCGGGATTGGCTACTTCTGATTGCTGGTCTTGCTCTTATCCAACTAGTATTAATTGCGCTCCCCTAATTTATCAGGCATAATATAAGAAAAAAGAAGGGACTAAAAATGGATAATAATACTAGTCTAACAACCCGAATCGTTAACGCGCTTTCTTACTTCAGCATTTTCTTCTTACCGGTCATCTTCCCCCTAATCGTGTGGATCGTTGCCCGGGCAAGTGAGGAGCCATCCATTACTGCCAACGCACGAAAGGCTTTTTGGAGTCAAATTTTCCCGCTCATCTACGGAATCTTCGCCATCCTCGTGCTTAGCTTGAGTGTCTTCCAGGACTTCACCGCCCATGGTGGTGCCCTGTTTGGTATCTTATTAACCTTCGCATTACTGATTGCCCTCCTCCTCTTCATCTACAATGTCGCGATGGGGGTGAAGATGCTTCTCGGGCGGGAATGACCTAATTATTCGTGGTAGCTGGCGGAAATATCATTTCCCCAGCTTCTTTATTTACTTTAGTACAAGGTGGTATTTAATTATGGAATTGCTACTTGGAATCATCCTCCTCTTAGCAACCGTTGTCGTTGCTAATATCATTCACCTGATTTCCCCCCGGATCCCCCTGTCAATTTACCAGATCCTGGCGGGAGTTTTATTGGCGTCCCTTCCCACGGCGGCAACTAACTTCACAATGCACCCGGAACTATTCATGATGGTCGTCATTGCTCCTTTAATGTTCAATGATGGACAAAATCAGTCTTTTCGTTACTTAAGCAAGAACTACAAGTCAATTTTCTCAACATCCGTCTTGCTGGCCCTCGTGACGGTTCTGGTGGCGGGGAGCATCTTACACCTGGCAATGCCAACTGTCTTCCCGTTTGCCCTTGCCTTCATCCTGGCCGCAATCATTACGCCGACTGATGCGGTTGCCGTTAAGTCAATCACCTCAAACATGACTGTCCCGGAAAACGTCAACGGGGCCCTCGAATACGAGTCCCTCTTCAATGACGCTTCCGGAATTGTCCTTTTGGAGCTCTCCCTCTCTGCCTACCGGTCTGGGGAATTCTCCATTGGTTATGGTTTGTGGTTCTTCATCTACGTCTTCTTCGGCGGGATCATCTTTGGGGCCATCTTCGGTTACCTCCTGATCACCCTGCGACAACGGTTGATGCGGCGCCACGTCGACATCGGTTCAATCGTTATCCCCATTAACGTTATGACCCCAATCGTCATCTACTGGTCTGCCGAGGAAATTCACTTCTCCGGTATCCTGGCCGTGGTTTCCGCCGGGATTGTTCACAGCATTCTTTACGACCGTCTCCAGCTGACTTCCACCAAGGTCCAGATGGCAACGACCACCATTTGGACGATTGTTAGCGACTCCCTCAACGGAATCGTCTTCGTCCTGCTGGGGGTCATGCTGCCCCAGGTTATCCGACGGACAGCACCACGGAACCTCCTCAATCTCGCGTTGATTGGACTGGCCCTCTACCTGATTATGACGGTCATGCGCTACCTTTGGGTCCGGCTCCGGCTGGTCAATATCCACTCTGAAAAGGCTCACCTCAAACGCGATAGCCTCCTAATGAGCATCGGGGGAATGCACGGGACCATCACCCTGTCTCTGGCCTTCTCCCTGCCAGTAATCATTAACCACCACGAATTTGCTTTTCGTAACTCAATAATCTTGATTGCGGCATTTGTTATCCTAATCAGCATTCTGGTGGGGGGGCAGTCATTTACCCAATCATACTCCCATCAAGATCCCGCGATTACAGCCAGGAGGAATTTCAAAGGTACCTAACCGCCACGGTCCATTATGCGATCAACGACCTCCACGGGGATAATAGCCATCCCCGCGAACGGGCAATGGTCAGGAACCAGCTCAGTACCCAGGCCCACCAGTTCCACAACTTTGACAACAACCTCTTCAAGCAGCTGATGAACCGGACACACCAGGTAGAATTAGCAACCATTGACCACCTAACGGATGAAGGTGAAATTACCGAGCAGGAGGCCCAGGCTTACTCCCGCTTTGTCACTCGGTCAGCACTCCGCGGTGGTCAGCACGGCCTGCTGGAGTTTTGCCGGGTAATGATTCACCGACTCAAGTGGCGGCTCAACCGCTGGCGCTACTTAAGAAATCACGGCCACAAGCTTGACGCTAAGCAGAAGAAAATTATTGACTCTAAACGTGCCGCCTTTGACAAGATCCAACTGCTTGTCTACCGCAACGTGGAAAGCTACCTCCATTCGGTCTCTAAGCCGAACAATTTAAACGAAATTGCAATGGTCCAACGGGTCTACCTCAAGCGTAAGGAACTCTTCAACCGGGATTGCGCGGTTGATAATGATGTCGTAACAAGCCTGTTCATCGAGGCCTTCCAGCTTGAACACGGCTATGTTCAACAGAAATTAGCCGCCGGCGAGCTATCACAAGAACTGGCTAATGCCTTAAACGAGCAAATTTCAACTGACGAACTGGTCTATGCCCAGTCTTTGGACTAGTTATATAAACTACCTGTTATTGTCAAGTCCATGACAATAGCAGGTAGTCTTTCTTATCTGTAAATAACGTAGCAGAACATTTTTGATAAACGATTGACAATTTTACTAAAGGCGTTTACAATCATTGCCGTAAGCGGTTACAAGAAACAAAGGGAGTCGGTTGTATTGCGGCAAATTGATGAATCACGGGTAGCCAAAGTTACGAATACCCGCTATCGTGAACATTACCATATCCAAACACCAGCCGGTTGGTTGAACGATCCCAATGGTCTTTGCTTCTTCAAAGGCTATTACCATGTTTTCTACCAGTTTCATCCTTACTCTGCTGAGTGGGGCCCGATGCACTGGGGTCACGTCCGTAGTAAAGATTTAGTTCATTGGGAAAATTTACCAGTCGCCCTGGTCCCCGGTGACCCCGAAGACTCCGGGGGGTGTTTTTCCGGGTCGGCCATCGTCAAAAGAGACCGCCTCTACCTGGTTTACACGGGACACCACTATTATGATGACGGCAACCAAGATCACTCCTGGGAAGACCAGAACGTGGCCTACAGTGACGACGGCATCCACTTTACCAAGTACGCGGGTAACCCCGTGATTAAGACCCCGGCGGACAACAGTCAGGACTTCCGAGATCCCAAGGTCTGGGAGCACGACGGTCAGTACTACCTGGTTCTCGGTAGTCGGAAGCAGGCAAATAACCGCGCCCGCATCCTCCTCTACCAGTCTAGCGACCTGCTTAATTGGCAATCCTGCGGCCCCATCACCGAGTCGCAGAATATCGCGCTTGAGGGTTCGATGTGGGAGTGCCCGGATTTCTTCCGGCTTAACGGTCAGGACATTATTGCCTGCTCACCGATGGGAATCAAGCCCCAGCGGCATCGTTTCCTCAACCTAAGTCAGGCCGGGTACTTTGTGGGCCAACTGGACTATGATCAAGCCCACTTCGAACACTACAACCTCCACCTGTTGGATTACGGGCACAACTTTTACGCGCCCCAGTCGTTTTTGACACCAGACGGCCGGCGAATCCAGTTTGCTTGGTTCAGCTCCTTTGACAAACCGATGCCAGAGCAGGCTGACGGCTGGGCCGGGGCCCTGACATTGCCGCACGAACTCGTGATGTGCGGTAACCGTCTGGGCGCTATTCCCGCCCAGGAAACGACCCGGTTGCGCACGGGGAAAGATCTTAATACTTCAGCAATTATTCATTCACCGCACCAACTTGCGGTTACTGACCCCCAGCACACCGAGTGGGACCTGATCTTCGATCTGACAGGTAACGACGGGCAGGTCAGTTGGCAGATTGCCAATAATGACGAGACTTTGGTTAGCCTGTGTTACGACCAATCATCCGGTGAGGTGACGGTACACCAGCATAACCAGACTAGTGACCGCTACGCCACGGTTGGTCATGTCCACCAGCTGCGGGCCCGGATCTTTGTTGATACTAGTTCGGTCGAAATTTTTCTTAACGACGGTGCAGCCACCTTTACTGAGCGCTACTACAACGACCAGCAACCGGTTATGACCACGGTTGCTGCTAATCGGCCAACCGCTACCGCCATCAAAGCTTACACTCTTAACATGAAAGGATAAAACACCATGAAAAAGAAAAGCTTATTCAAGAACCCCTTTTACCGGTTTGATTCGTTAAACATCCTCCTCTTCTTCACTGCCTGGGGAATCTGGTGGTCATTCTTCCAAATCTGGCTGACCAACACCCTCCACTTCTCCGGTGAACAGGTGGGGACCATTTACTCATTTAACTCCGCCATCACCCTGATTTTGATGTTTGTTTACGGAGCCATCCAGGACCGCCTCAGATTAAAACGGCACCTGCTGATTTTCTGTTCCGTCATGGAAATGCTGCTTGGCCCATTCTTTACTTGGCTTTACGCCCCGCTACTCCACAGTAGTTTCTACCTCGGGACCTTCCTGGGTTCCCTCTACCTGTCATTTGCCTTCCTAGCTGCTTCTCCAACATTTGAAGCGGTCACGGAACGGATTAGCCGGCGTTACCGGTTTGAATACGGCCAGGCCCGGTCATGGGGTTCCTTCGGGTACGCGGTTTCTGCCCTGCTCGCTGGTTTTCTCTTCACCATTAGCCCCAACCTGGTCTTCTGGCTCTCATCATTTATCGCCCTGCTACTCTTCTTACTCTTGGTATTTGTCCACCCCGAGAAGAACCAAAAGATGATTGACCTCTACGAAAACAAGATTGAAAACGCCAAGGAAAGCTCAACTGCTTCACCTAAGGAAATTGTCGGTGTCTTCAAGATGAAGGCCCTATGGCAGATCATCATTTATATCATCTTCTCCACCCCCCTCGGTGACCTGCGGGACTACATCGGTTACAGCCACACCTTCCTGGTTATCTCAGGGATCACGCTGATTGCCGGGATCTACGCAAACTTCATCCTGAAGAAGGATAACGTTGACGTTAACGGTCAGCCGTTAAGTAAGGACTAACAAAAAAACAGTTGCGCAAACTTGCGCAGCTGTTTTTTGTGGTTCTACAATTTTAAGTACTGATGGATTTAACATCAGTGCTTATTTTGGTTTAAATTTAAAATAAAAAACGAAAGATGGCTGACCCCCGTCTTCGTTTAAGAAAGGACCATCTTTCATGGATAATTCTATCAGAACTGCTCTCGGAATTAAAGACACTCATCTTGAACTTGATACCAATACTAAAGAAGACTCGATTGCCGATCACGGCGATTATATTGTGGTCCATCTTGTTCAATCCTACCCCATGCATTGTCCTCATTGTGGCCGGCTAATGTACAAGAATGGCATTAAAATCGTTAACTATCATGGGGCAGACCTTCATTACAAGCCGACTGTTTGGTCGATTAAAAAGCAGAAGTATATTTGCCCAGCTTCTCCTCAATGTCCACAAACAGTGACGAAATTAGCTCCGGTCGAGGATGTCCAATATCGTCACCATATCGCCACGAGTATTAAGCAACGCATTATGATGCAACTGGTTAAGAATGAATCCCAAACTGATATCGCCGATGATTTTTCTGTTTCGGGCTGGACCGTCAGGCGCGTAATTAATCACCTTGATCATGTCTTTAAGCCTAACTACCATTGGCTTCCCCGTCATATTGCCTTCGATGACTTTCATTCTGGTCGCTTTGCGCCCAGCGGAATGAGCATGATTCTCGTAAACATTGAGAACCATCGAACGCTCGATATCATTCTTTCACGCCGGAGTAGCTTTCTTCGCAATTACTTCCTGCGTTATAGTCACCGCGCTCGTTTAGCGGTTCAAACTGTTACGGTCGATCTCTATACTCCTTACCGCCGCTTGATTCAAGAGCTATTTCCGCATGCTTTAATTATCGCGGACCACTTCCATGTCGTAGCTCAAGCTTACCGTGCCCTGAACCAAACTAGGATTAAAGTAATGAACCGTGCCGGAAAAAGTTCCCGGCAATGGCGAGCTCTCAAACATTTTTGGAAACTGCTCTTAACCCCTAGTGCACTCCTCAAGTATGATAACTTTTGGCGCCGCCGCAATTTTGGTTACGCCCAGCTAACTGATATTGAGGTTATTCATCGTTTATTAGCTTTCGACGACGAGCTTAAGCAGGCCTATCAATATTACCAAGACCTGATTTTAGCAGTTAATCATCGGAGTAAGTCAGCTCTCAACCAACTATTAGCTATCAAATGGACCGCGCTTCCCCAAGCGTTTCAGAAGGTCCAACGCACTCTGCGAACCCATCGTCAAGAAATCATCGCCAGCTTCAAATATGATCATTACACGAATGGTCCCGTTGAGGGTACAAACAATAAGATTAAAGTTATCAAACGGACTGCCTATGGCTTTCGTAACTTCTTCCACTTCCGCGTTCGTATCCTGATTTCCCTGCCGAATTCTTATATCGCCATTAATTGGCATAATAAAACAGCTCATGTCCAGGGTCAGGCAAGAGCTGCTTAGAAATTATTCAATTTATCTTATCAGTACTTCTTGACGAAGAGCCTTTTTTGTTAATCATTCATTTTTCCAACCACTGGTAGACCCTTCAAGACCCGGTCACCATGAGGCGATTTTTTTAATAGGACAGCGGTCAGGTCCTGTCCGGCAACGTTACCATGGTGCTTACCCCCCTGCCAAGCGGCCTTATCCGAGACATCGTAAACAATCCCCTGCACGGCGACATAAGCCGGTTTACCATTTTGGCCATCGTACTGTGCCAATTCGTTTTTCGTAAATGTTTTTTCAGCCATCGTGGTTACCTCCTTTAATCTTTGCTGTTTCCATTATAACATGGTCCAGGAGCCCTGCCTATTGGGTCGCGCTGAAGTTAAGTAAAAATTATTAATTGCCTTCTCGAGGGAGTAAAAAAAGTTCTTTCCTGGTCAGCAACGACTAAGAAAGAACTTTTTGGTATTACAGCGTTACTAAAAATGCTACTAATGCCGGCAGCAGCTGGAAAAGCCAGATCTTTTTAGTGGCGGTAAAGCCACCGAAAACCGCTACGGCCATGACGAAAATCAGCATCATCTGCCAGGCAATGATCAGGTTTGGTCCCTTTAGCAGCCAGTAGCTGAGAATCATCATTACACCCAGGGCACCATTGTAAATTCCCTGGTTTGCAAAGGCCACGCGGGCAGCGTGCTGACGGGTATATTCTTCCGGCAGGTCAAACGCTGCTGCTTGTTGGGCCGGGGTAGCAAACAATTCCATCAGCATGATGCCAATATGCTCAATCGCCACGAGCATCACTAAAAAGATCAATAACATTTTTTCCGCCTCACTTAACGTACTGGTTTAAGAAGTGGGCAATCCGTCGCGGGTACTGGTGCGGATCCTTGGCATACGATGCCGCATGCTTGGCACCCTTTACGACCCACAGTTTCTTAGGCCCCCGGCTGGCAGAATAGTTCTGGTAAACCATCCGGGTAGGAACAAAGTGGTCATCACTACCGTGGATAAAGAGCATTGGCCGGTGATTCCTGTGAAGCATGGCCGTTGCACTAGCACTATGTACATAGAAGCCGTTTCTTACCCGGTTAATCAGGCTCAGGCTACCAATTAACGGTGCACGAATTACTCGAGGAATATTATACAGGTTTCCCGCTTCGTAGTTAAGCTCCTCTTCAAGGTTATCATAGCCACAGTCCTCCACAAAGGCCTTAACCTGATGCGGTAGGGTGATTCCACTGGTCATCATCGCTGTGGCCCCACCCATGCTGACCCCGAAGATCACAATCTGGCTGTTTGCGCCGTTCTTGGCAATCAGTTTATTGGCCCACTTGCGGACGTCGTAACGTTCGGGCCAACCGTAACCAATGTATTTCCCCTGGCTCTGACCATGGGCACGGGCGTCCGGCATCAATACATTGTACCCCATCTGGTGGAACATGGTCCCATATTCCCCCATCCGTTCCTTTTTACCCATGAAGCCGTGAAGGATAATAACGTTCTTGGTCGTCTTCTGGGTAGCCGGAAGATAGTCGGCAACTAGGCGGTAGTGCCCACTGGCCGACTCCATAGTCCACTTTTCCTTATGGGCCCGCTTGAACCACATCTTCTGATTGTAAAGTGGGTCACTCTTGCTAATCCGGTTAGAATTATTTACAAATGACTTATGACTAGGAACCATTGCCACATTAAAGAAGTAACTACCTGCCGCAAAAAGGGCCACGGCAATTACGACAACAATTCCCACCAGCCACCGCCAGAGACGATGGCGCCGTTTATTTTCGTGCTTTTTCAAAATGATTAACCCCATGTTGTATTCTTTGATCAATGCGAGTATTTTAGCATACTTTCCGTTACTTTGTAATCTTCTTTTGTTAAAATAGAAAGTGAGACACTAAAGGGAGTGTGAGAGAATGTTTCCAGAAAGGCTCCGTGCACTGCGGAAGGGGCAAAAAATCACCCTAAAAGAACTGGCCAAGCACCTGAACGAAAACCTTGGCCCCAACGAAAAGCCTAATACTGCTTCTCAAATTGGTAACTGGGAACGGGGAATTCGGACCCCGTCATACGTAGAGGCACGTAAACTAGCCGAATTTTTTGACGTCAGCCTGGACTACCTGACCGGTAAAACCGACCGGGATGACTTCGACCTCGGTAAATTATTCTTCTCCGGAAAGAACCTATCGTTCAACCAGACGGTCCTCACCAGTGAGGACCGTTATGAAATTTTTCAACTGATTGACGGCTACCTGAAAGGAAAGAATAACCGCCGGGATACCGATAAGTTCTATGGTAAGCAGGAACAGCTGAATTTGAAGTTAAAGTAAGGACCACTAATGAATCCAAAGAAACTTAAAAAGTTAAAAAAGCGGGTTAAAAAAGCCCAGAAGGTTGTGCACCAGGACCCGTATATCAAGCGGTTGATGAATTACCGAGACCTGTTCAACGACTTTCCCGCCATCAAGTACCTGATTAACAACGCCCTCGAAAGTGACCGCCTCTTGAAAAATGGGTTACTGCCACAGCCATTACCGCGGTTACTCCTCCCTGATGATATTCAAGATACGATCTTTAAAAAAATTAATGCCCAATACCCCCAGGGTGACCCGCAAGGCGATGCCCTATGGGACAAGTATAGTGTCACTTTGCCCAAGCTCGATAAGGACCTGCGGAACTTCCGTGACTACCTTGAGGACACGTACGGGATGTGGTCATACGTTAACGCTCCCTTTGCTAAAGCACTATCAAACTACATCAATGGCGCACCGGTCCTGGAATTGATGGCCGGCAATGGATATATCTCCAAGGGGCTACGGAACAATAACCCTACCCAGCGAATCTACACCACGGATAGTCAGGCCTGGGTTAAGGAAAACGAAACGGGCAAGCACCCGGTAACCAAGATTGAGCGCTTGGACGCTATTGACGCGGTCAAGAAGTACGGTAACGACGTTCAGTTTATTATCATGTCCTGGGCGCCAGATAAACAGGAAACGGACTGGGAGGTTCTCCAGCTTATTCGCGAAGACTACCCTGATGTTCACTTCCTGGTAATCGGCGAAAAGGACGGGGCGACCGACTCCAAAAGGTTCTGGCAAGAAGCCGAGCTGAGCCAGGATGAAGAGTTAAAAAAGGTCAACCAGCAGCTCCACTCCTTTGACCTGATTGACGAACAAATTTACCTCGTGAAATAATTACATAGGGAACATAATACATAAAAAGTCTTCAGTCAGACAGCTGAAGGCTTTTTGCATTACTGGGATCGGTAATTCCCTGCTTATTCATCAGGTAACGCACATAGGGATATGTTTCCTTGTCCTTTTAAAAAAATTAACAACGGCCCTTGTAGCTGACGCAGGGACGCTCCAAAAATTTTTCCTGGTTTTTTAAATTTCCGTTAGTTTTCCCTAGCAAAAGTGGCCCATTTCCCGTACAATATTCTGGTTGCGAAAAATCTGAAATTAAGGAGGAAAACTAATAATGAAGTACCGTCTCCAAGCAATTTTATTCGTGTTCATCGCCTTTATGCTCGGCTGCAACGAATACATGATTGTCGGTGTCCTGCCGGATATTGCCCATGAATACCACGACTCACTGTCACGGCTGGGGCTGCTCGTCACCGTCTTTGCCCTGATCTACGCCGTCTTTACCCCCATTATCACCTCGCTAGCTAACCGTTGGCGACGGCACCACGTCCTATTATGGTTGATGGTCATTTTCCTGGTTGGTAATACCTGGTCCGCTTTGGCAACTAACTTTATATCCCTCCTTTTGTCTCGAATTTTGACCGCGACCGTCGCAGGGGCCATTATTTCACTTGTCCTCGTAATGGCAAGTTTTGTTGCCCCACGGGAAAAGCGGGCGAGCCTGGTATCCTGGGTCTTCGCTGGCTTCAGCATTGCCTCCGTTGTCGGGATTCCCATCGGGACCATTATTAGTACCACCTTCTCCTGGCACGACAGTTTCTGGATGGTCACTGTCATTACGGTCCTGGCCTTTGCCTTCCTTTTCTGGCTGGTTCCTAAGGACACTCTCCAGGTAAAGAGCAGCTTAGGCAAACAGTTCGTGCTCTTTAAGGACTCCCGGGTAATCCTTGGGGTTATCTTCGTCGTTTCAATCTGTGCGGCGGACTACACGATCTTCACCTACATCCGACCCCTGATTACTAACGAAATGGGCTTCAACAACACCTGGTTGAACTGGCTACTGTTTGCGATGGGGGTCTTCTTTATCTTCGGTAACAAGTTCGGTGGGGTCCTGGCTGACCGGGGCGGCGTCCACCGGCTACCAGTCATCTACCTCATCATGACCGTCCTCTACCTCGCCTTTGGCCCCCTCCTTTCCTTTAAGTGGTTGGCCATCCTCGTAGTTGGCCTTCTGTGCATCGCCTTCTCTTGCTACGGTTCATCGACCCAGCTGATGTTCTTAGACATTGCAGAAAAGGAATACCCGCAGTCACTAGACCTGGCATCCTCGTTAAACTCGATCTTTGCTAACATCGGCATCTCGCTAGGGTCATTCACCGCATCACAGGCCATGCACTTTACCTCTATGAACCACCTCGGTTACGTCGGCTCGGTATACGCCCTGCTCGCCACCGTCTTAGTGATTATCCTCAGCCACCGTTACACGGGGATGCGTTACCCAGTTAGATAACTGATTTGTGGACAAAAAACGAAGCGACCGGAAGAAAATTATTTCTCCCCGTCGCTATTTTTTATTCTATTTTTCAACATTATCTAATTATAAGCAAAGCCAAAATACGATTACAATTAACGCAACAACTGAAACGCCATAATATACTTCTGCCATAATGCTCCCCCTCGCTTCCGCCTTCATTGTAAGCCCTTACGTGAAAAAATGCACTTTTTTTATAATTCAAGGGTGAGCACAAAAAAAGCGGTTAGCATCTACTAACCGCTTGCTGTGTATTGATATCATCTCAGGTTAAAAGGCGATGTCCACTTCGCCCTTTAACCGGGCACCTCACAATCCGGTGAGTTAACGTGCCCCACATTCGAAATGTCTAATGGCAGCAATTAGGGTTGCTACCAGACCTCTCGACTCATCGCACTATTCATTCTACCAAAAATTATTGAAAAGGCAAGAATCATGCCCGATTTTCAACCGTTGCCGCCACGTGTTCGGCAACCCATTCCTGGGCACGCTGAACCAGGTTGGTGACACTACCGGCCTGATCAGTATCGTTAGCCAACTCATCGATCCGCAAGCCCGACTTGTTGACGTCATCCCCTTCCAATACCATGTAGAGGTTCACCGGGTAGGCAGGTTCCTGGTCCAAGAGCTTCGGATCCAGGCGCTCTGCTTCGCCCATTGGGATGTTGATGAGGTTCATCTCTAGGCGTAGACTCAGGGGGTCACCCTTTTTCATCTTTACATTAATTACATACTGCCCAAGCGTCCCTTGCGCAAACTGGTCCAACATAAACTGAATTCCCTTTTTGAGGGTCGTCTTCTGTTGTGCCTGAGCAGCCGTCTTTTCGACCGTTTCCGTGGTTACATGGTCACCAGTTACCTGGGCTAAGTAGTCTGCTACTGTCATCTTCATTTTTTAGCTCGCTCCTCTAACTTCTTGATCCGGGCACGGGTATATTCCGCCCGCTGCCGGATGCCATAATAGATTCCTGCACAGGCAACCAGAATACCGACAACACTTAATACCTCAACGATGATTCCGAGAAAGCTCGTCCGCTGGTTGACAGTCTGCAAAGCGGCCAAGCAGGCAATCGCAAAGTACAGGTTCACAAAGATCGTGGCGTACCCGCAAAACCGCATTTTTACGAGTGCCAGACCGTTAACGACTGCCGCTAAAATAATAAATACCAGCAAGCGGCCCCACACGGATACACTAGTCAGCAGTAGGCCATGCTGGATAGACATGATGGCGTCCAAGACCATTGCCAAGACCGCCGCAACGGACGTCACCATAATTACCTTATCAGAGTTTCTCATCTCATTACCAACTTTCCTAAAGTTAAAATAAAACGGGGTGCCAGGTCAATGCCTGTCTCCCCGTCAATTATTTTCACGATTACCCGGGGGTGAGTACAAGGCTTAACCCTTGTATTTCACTCCCATTCTACTAGATAACCGGGCAAAGCTCAATTAGGCAAGTAAATCCGCAATCTGGGTGGTTGGGATTCCCGTAATGTATTGCTGAGTGCCCGCCTTTTCAAGAGTCTTTTCAATCTCATCGTGGTCATACTTAATGCCCTTCAGTTGGTCAGCTAACTTCGTAACGTCCTGAGGGCCAAAGAAGTCACCAAAGAATTTGATATTCTTGATCACACCATCCTTAACGTCCAGCCGGGCATCAATCGTTCCCATATCAAAGTGCTTCCGCCGCTTCAACGTGAACTCAGGGTTCTTACCATAAACCCAGTCCCAGTTGTTGTAGTACTGTTCGTAGATCTTATCAATTTTCTTCTGGTCTTCTGGGGTAACAACGTACTGCTTGTCCTTAATCTCGTCGAGGCTGTCAACGTTGAAGAGCCCCTTGATCAGGTCGTCCCTGAAGGTTGGGACATCGATGTTTTGGTATTCCTTAGCCAGGTATGGCCGCAGGTTAGTAACCCGGGAGCGAACGGACTTAATTCCCTTAGAAGCGATCTTATCCTTGGCAACGTGGAGGGCGTCCGCAACTACACTCAGGTCCACGTTTAACATCAAGGTTCCGTGAGAGAAGGTCTTGCCGTTCTTGGAGTACATTGCGTTACCAGAGAACTTCTTCCCGTCAACTAAGATGTCGTTTCGACCACTGACTTCCGCGGTCGTAGCCCCTATTTTATGAAGAACGTCGACAATTGGCTTGGTGAATGACTTGAAGTCACCAAATTCCTCACTGTCGCTTGGAACAACAAAGCTGAAGCAGAGGTTCCCCAGGTCTTGGTAGACCGCGCCACCACCAGAAAGGCGCCGGGTAACCCGGATGTTGTGTTTCTTTACGTAGTCCTGGTTGATCTCTTCGGCCGTGTTCTGGTTCCGGCCAACAATAATGCATGGTTCTTCATAGTAGAAAAGGACCAGTGGCTCGTTCCCAAAGTCCTTATCATTCATCAAGTACTGTTCAGTTGCTAAGTTCATCCCAATATTATGGGAAGTCATTGAAACATAACGCATTATATTACTCCTCACTTGTGAAAAGTGTCACAATTATTAGACTAAAATAAACTATTTGTCTTTTAGGTCTCTAGCAGTAGTTTAAACTTATCTGCAAACGTTTTCAATCAATTTGTTTTATATTAAAAAAAATTAGTAAAAAAAGTATAATAGAAGTAAACAATACTATCGACAAAGGAGTTTTTTACAATGGCAGATTCACAATACAAAAACATCCTCGTTGCAATCGACGGTTCCAAAGCGACCAGCAAGGTTCTTGAAGCAGGAATCGACATTGCTATACGTAATCACGCCCACCTCGACATCCTAACCATCACCCAAGTTGACCAGCTGACCGATGGTTACAGTAATGCCGTTTTGAGTGATGAGCAGACCTACGACGCTGTCCACCGTACCCAGGAGCGGATGGAGGATTTAAAGCAAAAGGCAGTAGACGCAGGAGTTACTGACATCAGCATCCACATCCGTTTCGGCAATCCGAAGCGGGTAATCGCTCGTGAATTCCCGAAGGACCACCATAACGACCTCATTGTAATTGGGGCTACGGGAATCTCTGGCATGGAACGGTTCATGGTAGGGTCCGTTACCTCCTACGTTAACCGGAACGCCCTTAGCGATGTCATGGTTGTGCGGATTGCAGAAAATGACTAAACAGATTGTCACCGGCCTCTTCGCCCACGTTGACGCCGGTAAAACGACCCTTTCTGAAGCATTGCTTTACCAATCTGGCCACCGGCGCAAGCTCGGCCGGGTTGATAACGGCAATGCTTTTCTTGATCCCGACCAGTTAGAAAAGCAGCGGGGAATCACGATTTTCACCCACCAGGCCCGGTTGTCCTACCATGACCTCGCTCTCACAATGCTCGACACCCCCGGCCACATTGACTTTGCCGGGCAAACCGAGCAGGTTCTTCAGGTCCTGGACTACGCAATCCTGGTGGTCTCCGTAACCGACGGCATCCAGGGTTATACCCGGACGCTGTGGGACCTTCTCAAACGCTATGACATCCCCATATTTGTCTTTATCAATAAGGTCGACAGTATGGGAGCCGATTCCGCACGGGTCCTCAAACAGTTGCAAAATGAGTTTTCCGCCGGCTGTATCGACTTCACCAGCGGCCAGGTAACCACCGGCGACGTTGCCGAAGCGATTGCCATGCAAGACGACACCGTCCTCGCTAGCTACCTCGATCAGGAAAAGCTAAGTGAAGATACGGTCCGGGCCCTGATCAAAGAGCGGAAGGTGTTCCCCTGCTTTACCGGCTCTGCTTTAAAGATGACCGGGGTCACTAACCTCCTGGACGGGCTCGTCAAGTGGACCGTCGCGGGCCCCACCAAGCAGGAATTTGCTGCCCGGGTATTTAAGATTTCCATGACCATAACGGCAACCGCCTGACTTGGCTCCGCATCACCGGGGAAGCCTGCGGGCCAAGAGCATCCTCCTTCCTGATGAAAAGGTGGACCAAATCCGCATCTACGACGGCGACAAGTTTACCATTGCCCAGGTAGTTCCCGCTGGAGAGGTTTGTGCCGTCACCGGTCTGACCTCTTCTTTTCCAGGGCAGGGCATTGGAACGGAAGCTAATACTCCACGTCCGCAAATGCGGCCGGTGTTATCGTACGCGGTTAAGATTGGTGACAACGATCTCCAGACCTGTTTGAAAGCCCTGCGGGAGCTGGCGGACGAAGGCCCCCAGCTCAAGGTAACCTGGTCAGAGCACCTTCAAGAAATCCACGTGCACCTAATGGGAGAAGTGCAACGGGAGATTCTGGAGCAGATTTTGGAAGAACGGTACCAACTCAAACTCAAGTTTAATCAGGGACAAATTCTCTATCAAGAAACAATTAACGCGTCCATTGAGGGGGTTGGCCACTTTGAGCCCCTCCGGCACTACGCCGAGGTTCACCTCCTCCTGGCACCGGGGAAGCCTGGCTCTGGCCTACACTTCGCCGCTGACTGCCGCGTTGACGTGCTGAGCCATAACTGGCAGCAGCAGATTATGACCAGCTTGGCGGCTAAGGAACACCGGGGTGCCTTAACCGGCGCACCACTGACGGACGTGCAAATCACCTTGATTGGCGGCAAGGGAAGCATCGTCCACTCGGTTGGTGGCGACTTCCGCGAGGCAACCTGGCGAGCAGTCCGGCAGGGATTGATGGAACTGGCGGCCCAAAAGCATTGCGTCCTTCTGGAACCCTACTACCGCTACCGGCTGACCGTTCCCCAAGATGAGGTCGGCCGGGCAATTAACGATATTCAAAAGATGAACGGAACGTTTAGGTTAGCCCCGAATACTGGCCAGTCGCAATCCCTTTTGACCGGGGAAGCACCGGTTGCTACCATGCGCGATTACGCAACCGCCGTCCGTAATTACAGCCACGGTCAGGGACATCTCGAATGCGTTGTCAATGGTTACCAACCGTGCCATAACGCTAATGAAGTGATTACCCAGGCAAAATACGTGCCCACTGCGGACCTCGCTAACACCCCTGACTCAGTATTTTGTGCCCATGGTGCAGGTTACCCAGTCTCTTGGGATAAGGTCCCGGAAATGGCGCACTTCCCTTATTGCAAACGGATTTAAAACAAGAAAAGACCAGTAGACGATTACCAAACGACCGTCCACTGGTCTATTTTTACTTTTGGGACCCTGTGAAGATTAACATGCTGGCCCGCTCGACCAATCAAGGGACCGTTAAACAGGTTACAAAGGAGGCCGGGTATCGTCCCACGATCAGGGTAAATAGGCGTGTATAGGCATCCTATTGTTCATTAAAATCTCCCTTATCTACTTGCAATAGTAAACCATATAGCGCCCCTAGTAGGTTCGCTTCATTACCAAACTTCGCCTTCTGGATATCCGGCATAATGATATCGTCGTGCAGGCGGCGATCCTCCTCCTGGAGTAGTTGAAACTGGTGGCGAATCTCGGTCACCACCACCGGCTGGGCACTAATCCCCCCACCAATAAGAACCCGCTCCAAGTCAATAACTGCTTGGACATTTACCAGCAGGACTGCAACCCGCCGACAAAAGGTCGCAAAGATATTCCAGGCCAAGGGGTTATGGTTATTGATCTCGACAAAGGCCCGGCGACCATCCCTCACATCGGAAAGACCACACGCCGTGGCAACCGCCCTAACCATTTTAACTGCCGAAGTGCTAGCACCCACCGTCGACTTGTGAATGTCCGTATGGTCGTGGTTATTAACAATCGCGCTAATTTCACCAGCCCGGAAGTGGGGACCAACAAAGAGTCGACCATTAATCATTAGTCCGCCCCCTACCGACGTACCAAGGGTCACTACTGCCCCACTATTCAGGCCCCGCAAATTACCCAGCCACATCTCAGCAAGGGTTGCACAATTAGCATCATTCCCCACATAGACCGGTAGCTGAGAAATCTTCCCAATATAGCTAGCCAAGTTAAACTCCCCCATGAAGCCAAGGGCGCCCGTAAACTTAACCTGGCCACGGTGGTGGTTAACGATTCCCGGGACACTCACACAGACCGCGCGAACATCCGGGTGATCACGCACCAGCTGACCAAGGATAGCTAAAAAAGCAGTAGCACTAGTCGGGGTAGCATTTTTGGCCGTTTCAATAATATTTCCAGAATGATCGATCAGGGCACTCTTGATGGCGGTCCCCCCAATATCAATACTTAAATAGTGACGTTGCATCTGATCACTCCCCTGCGTAATTAGTTAGTATTATAACGCTGCCACCACCAGGCGACCAAGCCGAGTGCAAAGCCAACTACAGAAAACGGCAGCCAGGCCAGGCCAAGTTGAAAAAGCGGCAGGGTGTGTCCCGCCCACTTTACCAGGGCCTGGTTAAAGTCCAGCTTCCAAAGAACCGGCGGCAGGGCATTGACCAGGTCAAAAAATGCGGGAAAGACGGTCAAGGTTAATGCCCAGCGGTAAACCAGCGGGCTATTCTTAAACAGGGGTGACAAAATGGCCAGCAAAATCAACACAATTGCCAGCGGATACAGGAACATCAAGACGGGTGTTGACCAGGTAACAATCTGGTCGAGACCCAGGTTGGCAACCAAAAACGAGAGCAAGCAGTTAACCCGCAAAAAATTCTTGTAGGATACCTGAGGAAAGCGACGGTGAAAATCCTGGGAGAAGGCAATCACCAGCCCCATCGCTGTTGTCAGGCAGGTCACCGTGGCAAGGGTCAAAAGGAGGGCGTTACCAAAGGCCCCTAAGTAAAAATGGGCCACCTGGTTGAGGGTTGTCCCCCCTTTGCCGTCGCCAGGGCATCCATCGTGTTGCACCCCTGCAGGAACCCATTAGCAAACGCCTGGTGCAGGTAACTTGTGGTTGGCGCCGGTGCAGACAGTTTTCCCATCGGGCAGATAAGGGCCAGAAGGAAAATTACAAACAGCATCACCAAAAAGGCCGGATTGAGGAACTTCCCAATTACCGCCGTCACTTTTCCCTCTTTAGTCGCAAAGAAGTAAGTCAAAAGAAAGAACATCCCTGTATAAAGGGCCAAACCGACTGGTTGCATTCCCTTCGACAAGTAAGGAGCAACCCCAATCGCATAAGGGACCGTCGCCGTCCGAGGGGTCGCACAAAAGGGGCCAATCGTAGCGTGAACACAGATCAAAAAGAGCAGGGCAAACCAACTCCCAACCGGTTGGGCTAGTTCGAATAACCCCCGGGTATGGGTCACACTCAGGGCTAGTAAGGCCAGTAGGGGGAGTAGAACTCCCGAAGTGATGAAACCCAGGGCAGCCGATCCCCAGTTACTACCGGCGAGTTGCCCCAAGTGGACAGGAAAGACCAGGTTCCCCGCGCCAAATATCATTCCAAAGACGAGGGACCCAATTACCAGGTAGGTCTGCAGCCCCGTTTGCTTCTTATTCATCAGTGTTTCTCCTTCTCATTTCAATCCAATTAATTATATCTGATTGTCAGTCGCTAGCTGAAATCGAGTAGGAGGTAATTGATTAGTTCAATTACCGACCTCTCACACCACCGTACGTACGGTTCCGTATACGGCGGTTCGACAACTTAATCACTTTGAATTGACTGGAGCGTCTTGGACATATTTATTAGTCCAAGGTGCTCCAGTTTTCTATTTGTTAGAGAATAACTCAAAGTCTTACTGTGTGCGGTTCGCCAGTAGCCCTTACGGGTACTAGCGAAGACATATGCATCACGATAAGACAATCCGAGCCTTTGTAAGTTAGTAATCTTAGTTTTGAATTTCTTCCATTGCTTCCAGATATATTGCCTTATTCGCGCCCTTAACCACTGGTCAAGTCGTTGAATAAAGCCAGTCAGTTTCCCAATTGAGTAATATTGAAGCCAACCCCGCATTTTGCGATGAATTTCCTCAAACATTTGCTCAATGGATACTCCCCGATTGCGCTTTGTTAACAGCTTTAGTGCTTGCTTAACTCGCTTTTGTGATTGCTTGGCCGGTCGGGCATAGGCACCGTTACGGTCTACACCTAGTGAAAAGCCAAGAAACTTCAATCTTAGGGGACTACCAACTTTAGTTTTATCTGGATTAACTTTAACCTTCAATTGCTTTTCGAGAAAATGGGTAATACTGCGCATTACTCGTTCTCCCGCCCGTTGACTTTTAACATAAATATTACAATCATCCGCATAGCGTACAAAGTGATGGCCACGTCTGGTCAACTCTTTATCCAACTCATTTAGGTAAATATTCGCCAGTAATGGTGATAATGGTCCACCTTGCGGCGTTCCTTTGTCACTCCTAGCGAAAAGCCCATGATCTAAGACCCCGCTAGTCAAAAACTTGCGGATAAGTCTTAGCGTCCATGGGTCATTAATATATTGTTGGAGGTACTTAATCATCAAATCATGGTTGACGTTATCGAAATAGGCCTTCAGGTCTAAGTCGACTACTCTTCGATATCCCTGATTATATAGTTTAACTACACCGTTGGGCTTGGGAATTTCCACTCGTTTAACCGGTACTGGCTTATAATTGCCTTCACGTAGGTTGGTGATTAACTCCGTTTTATTTTCTCTAAGATATTGCAGGAGGCCATCGACAGTCATATCATCAATGCCCGCTGCTCCTTTATTTCTCTTAACTCGCAAATAAGCCTGGTTCAGGTTATTGCGGTCCAAGACTTGGTCTTGGATAGTGACACTCATACCTTTACCTTCACCATAATCGGTACTACGTGCCCTTGTGTACTTTCGGTTTTCCAAACCTATCCTCGACAAGCGGTCAGCTTGTGGTTCTGTTTTCTGCGATTGTCGCACCTGATTACACCTCCGATATAAGTTACAAGTTATTGTCGTTCAGTCCTTCATCTGATTATTCAAACTACTATGACCTCGGCTGACTTCTGGCTTACTCAACACTGCATCACTGCACCGCTTGTTTCTGTGGGAATTAAACTTATTCCTCTTGTCGGAAACGTGTAGGCCAGATCTCCCCGGGTAAGAATATTAGCTTTCGTACCATGTCATCGTTAGCTTTACTGAGACCAACTTCGAGTAGTATTGGACTTTAGTTTGTCTAGCAACCTTATCCAGTTAATTTCAGCCTTATAGCTACTTCTTGTTCATTGATGCAGTACTTTGCCTTAGACTTCCTTCAGATTCCACCTCACGGTGGACACCCTTGTCCTCAGCTCATGGTTCCGACTACTACGGCCCATAGCGGACTTTCACCACCTAGCTAATACCCATGCCGGGCGCACGAGCAAAAAAAGCGCGCCAACATTGCGTTAGCGCGCTTTTCATTTAATAAGTGTTTAATTAGTAATCAGCAGATGATTACTTAAGACCCTTCCAAGTCCAGTTAGTAACTTCTGGTAAGTCCTTACCTTCTGAACGAATGTAGTGGTTGTGCTTGTTGATCATGTTGTCCATCTTGGCAACAAATGCAGCACCCTTTTGTTCGTAGCCAGGGATGTTTTGGATAGCGTCCTTAGCCAAGTGGAACCGGTCCAGTTCGTTCAATACACGCATATCGAATGGAGTGGTGATATCACCATTTTCTTCGTATGAGTGAATGTGAAGGTTGTGGTTAGCACGTTCGAAGAACAGTGCTTGAATCATGTCACGGAAGCCGTGCCATGCGAAGATAACTGGCTTGTCAGTAGTGAAGTATTGGTTGAATTCTGCGTCTGACAGACCTTCTGGGTTCTTGTCTTGCTTCATCAACTTCATGATTTCGATGATGTTGATGTAACGAATCTTCAGTTCAGGGAAGTTGTCGTGAAGAATGTCGATAGCGGCAAGAGATTCTTCAGTAGGTTCAGTACCTGCAGAAGCGAAGACAACATCTGGTTCGCTACCTTGGTCAGTAGAAGCCCAGTTGATGTAGCCAAGACCGTTGTCAACTAATTCAGTAGCTTCGTCAATGGAGAACCATTGTGCACGTGGGTGCTTGGAAGTTACGAAGATGTTGATGCATTCTTGGTCGTTGAATGCCTTGTTGGATACGGCCATCAGGGAGTTAGTATCTGCTGGCAGGTATTCCTTAACAAGGTCTGGACGTTCCTTTTCAAACATGTGAGTCAACAGACCTGGATCTTGGTGAGTGTAACCGTTGTGGTCTTGTTGGAAGACAGTTGAAGTATCAACGAAGTTCAGTGCTGGGTATTGCTTACGCCAGTAGAGATCCTTAGCCTTTCGTAACCACTTCATGTGTTGAGTCAGCATGGAGTCAACAATCCGGCCAAAGGCTTCGTAGGTTGCGAAGAATCCGTGACGACCAGTCAGAGTGTAACCTTCGAGGAAGCCTTCTGCTTGGTGTTCGGAAAGTTGAGAATCAATCATCCGACCTTCGTGAGAAAGGTTTTCGTCGTTTGGTTCGTGGATACCTTCCATCCATTGACGCTTGTCGTTGTCAAGGAATGCGTAAAGACGGTTAGACTTGGATTCATCTGGACCGAAGCCACGGAATGTATCTGGGTTCAGTTCAGCCATCTTGCTAAGGTACTTACCCCATTCAAGCATGTCTTGCTTTACAACAGAACCTGGCGTCTGAACATCAACAGCGAAGTCACGGTAGTTAGGCAATACTAATGGCTTTGGATCAATACCACCGTTGGTAATTGGGTTCATAGCCATCCGCTTGTCGCCATCTGGAGTGTTTTGTTCAACTAAGTCAACAGGGTGACCGTTTTCGTCGAACAATTCTTCAGGCTTGTATGACTTCATCCAGTCAACCAGCATGTCCTTGTGTTCCATGTGGTCTTGGGAAACCGGAATAGGAATCTGGTGAGCACGGAATGAGTTTTCAATTGGGTTACCGTCCAAGTCCTTCTTAGGACCAGTCCAACCCTTAGGAGCACGCAGAATGATCATTGGCCAAGTTGGCAGTGAGTCATCATTGTTTTCACGAGCATGCTTTTGAATAGCCTTGATCTTTTCGATAACAGTGTCAAGAGTCTTAGCCATTTCTTCGTGAACCTGCATGTGGTCCTTGTAACCGTTGAATTCACCATCACGGTCAGCTTCCTTGTATGCGGAAACAAAGTGTGGTTCCCAACCCATACCTTCGAAGTACTTAGTCAGGTCTTCGTCGCTCATCCGGGAAAGGATAGTTGGGTTAGAAATCTTGAATCCGTTGATTTGAAGGATTGGTAATACGGCACCATCCTTGATTGGGTTGATGAACTTGTCTGAGAACCATGAAGCGGCCAGTGGACCAGTTTCAGCTTCACCATCACCAATTTCAACAGCAGCGATAACGTCAGGGTTATCTAAGATCGCACCAACACCGTGTGAAAGTGAGTAACCAAGTTCCCCACCTTCGTGGATTGAACCTGGAGTTTCAGGGGCAGCGTGTGATGCAGTACCACCTGGGAATGAGAAGTGCTTGAATAACTTAGCCATTCCCTTTTCATCTTGAGTATATTCTGGATAAATTTCGGTGTAGGAACCGTCCAAGTATGAGTTGTTAACCATAACTTGGCCACCGTGACCGGAACCTTCGATGTAGAACATGTCAAGGTCGTACTTCTTAATTACCCGGTTCAAGTGGGCGTAAATGAAGTTTTGCGGAACAATCGTACCCCAGTGACCAATTGGCTTAGGCTTAACGTCTTTTGCTTGTAATGGTTGACGTAATAATGGGTCGTTCATTAAGAACAAAGTACCAACTGAAAGGTAGTTGGCTGCACGCCAGTAAGCGTCAACACTTTCCAAGTATTGCTTGGAATCGTAATCTACTGCCATTCTAATAAACACTCCTTCTGAATAAATAAATACGTTCGTGCTTGAAACAACTAACGTAAATCATTCAATTTACAATTATTATGATAAACGGTTTTTATTTAAAGTCAACCTTTTTGAAAATTGATACGGTCCAATTATCAAATTTTAATAATTTTAACCCGTCTTTTAAGTTCCTTGTATTACGAAAATTGCCGTGATATGGCTAATAAGCCCTTATTAACGCTGCCTTTTTCGAATGTTGTATACTTAAAAATGTAATATTTTTAATTTGGAAGGCAGGCAAAAAATGGCAGATCTCGACACACTTAACCAGGCTGATATTGGTGATTTTGAAAAGGTAATGGCCGTCACCACCGTAATGATCCAATCGGTAATTAGCTTTTTGATGATGGACAGTCTCCCCGTTGGTCAACAGTTTTTCCTCGGCGGTATCTACGAGGTGGTAAAGTTTAGTGCCTCAGCTTTTATCTTCGGGATCTTGTTCTCAACAATCCGAACCCACCCCCAGGCGACGCTACGGGACTACCCGCGATTCATGTGGAATCGCTGGCACGTTCTCTTTGTTCCTTCCATTTTATGGACCACCGTCTACCTCCTGGTCCTGCCTCAGGTCCAGCAACACCACCACTACCATGACTGGCGGCAGTTTTGCTGGCAGTTTATCAACGGGAACGCCGCCCCCCACCTCTGGTATAACGTGATGATGCTCCAATTTATCATTTTAATGCCGTTCTTCTGGTGGCTTGCCCGGGTCGTGCAAAGCCATCCCCATAGCGGGGGTATTGTCTTCTTGCTGGCACTGATATTCGAACTCGGCTGGCACTGGCTCTACGAGTACCAGGTCTTCCACGGCCCCGAAGCAGAGCACTGGTACCTCATTGACCGCTTTTTCTTAAGCTTTTTGATCTTTGGAATTGCTGGCACCCTCCTCTGTAAATTCTATAACCAGCTGCTGCCCTTTCTGATGCGCCATTGGCTAACCCAGGTTGTCTGCTGGCTTCTTCTCTTTTACTTTGTCACCATCAATTTCTTTAGTTACGGGGTCCCCGTTAAATTAACCAACGCTCCCTACTACCTGCCATCAATGATCTTCTATAATTTGAGCACGATTGGCTTGATTGTCACCCTCGCCTCATACATGCAAAAATTCTGGAATCAGTGGCTCCCTTTCATTCATTGGGTCGCCCTGTACGCCCACCGGTCATACCTGGGCCACGTCTTTTGGCTCTACTGGTGCTGGCAGGGGATTAACCACTTCATCCCCCACCTCTTTCTCGCCGTTAAGTTCCCCCTGCTCGTTATTCTGACAATCACCCTGTCCTTTACCTTCTCCTACTGTGCCCACCTAACCTGGACGAGGATTAAGCGGGTATTAAATATCCGCCACCTGGTGAATGGAATCGAGTAGGAGGTAATTGATTAGTTCAATTACCGACCTCTCACACCACCGTACGTACGGTTCCGTATACGGCGGTTCGACAACTTAATCACTTTGAATTGATTGGAGCGTCTTGGACATATTTATTAGTCCAAGGTGCTCCAGTTTTCTATTTGTTAGAGAATAACTCAAAGTCTTACTGTGTGCGGTTCGCCAGTAGCCCTTACGGGTACTAGCGAAGACATATGCATCACGATAAGACAATCCGAGCCTTTGTAAGTTAGTAATCTTAGTTTTGAATTTCTTCCATTGCTTCCAGATATATTGCCTTATTCGCGCCCTTAACCACTGGTCAAGTCGTTGAATAAAGCCAGTCAGTTTCCCAATTGAGTAATATTGAAGCCAACCCCGCATTTTGCGATGAATTTCCTCAAACATTTGCTCAATGGATACTCCCCGATTGCGCTTTGTTAACAGCTTTAGTGCTTGCTTAACTCGCTTTTGTGATTGCTTGGCCGGTCGGGCATAGGCACCGTTACGGTCTACACCTAGTGAAAAGCCAAGAAACTTCAATCTTAGGGGACTACCAACTTTAGTTTTATCTGGATTAACTTTAACTTTCAATTGCTTTTCGAGAAAATGGGTAATACTGCGCATTACTCGTTCTCCCGCCCGTTGACTTTTAACATAAATATTACAATCATCCGCATAGCGTACAAAGTGATGGCCACGTCTGGTCAACTCTTTATCCAACTCATTTAGGTAAATATTCGCCAGTAATGGTGATAATGGTCCACCTTGCGGCGTTCCTTTGTCACTCCTAGCGAAAAGCCCATGATCTAAGACCCCGCTAGTCAAAAACTTGCGGATAAGTCTTAGCGTCCATGGGTCATTAATATATTGTTGGAGGTACTTAATCATCAAATCATGGTTGACGTTATCGAAATAGGCCTTCAGGTCTAAGTCGACTACTCTTCGATATCCCTGATTATATAGTTTAACTACCTTTGCGATTGCGTCTTGGGCTCCACGATGAGGGCGAAAGCCAAAACTATTATCCGAGAAAATACGCTCAAAGATTGGCGTGAGCACTTGGGCAACTGCTTGTTGGACCAGGCGGTCCACTGCCGTTGGTATCCCTAGTTTTCTCACTCCACCGTTGGGCTTGGGAATTTCCACTCGTTTAACCGGTACTGGCTTATAATTGCCTTCACGTAGGTTGGTGATTAACTCCGTTTTATTTTCTCTAAGATATTGCAGGAGGCCATCGACAGTCATATCATCAATGCCCGCTGCTCCTTTATTTCTCTTAACTCGCAAATAAGCCTGGTTCAGGTTATTGCGGTCCAAGACTTGGTCTTGGATAGTGACACTCATACCTTTACCTTCACCATAATCGGTACTACGCGCCCTTGTGTACTTTCGGTTTTCCAAACCTATCCTCGACAAGCGGTCAGCTTGTGGTTCTGTTTTCTGCGATTGTCGCACCTGATTACACCTCCGATATAAGTTATAAGTTATTGTCGTTCGGTCCTTCATCTAATTAATTAGACTACTATGACCTCGGCTGACTTCTGGCTTACTCAACACAACATCACTGCTATGCTTGCTTCTGTGGAATTTCATTCATTCCTCTTGTCGGAAACGTGTAGGTCAGATCTCCCCGGGTAAGAATATTAACTTTCGTACCATGTCACCGTTAGCTTTACTGAAAGCAACTTCGAGTAGTATTGGACTTTAGTTTGTCTAGCAACCTTATCCAGTTACTCTCAGCCTTATAGCTACTTCTTGTTCATCGGTGCAGCACTTTGCCTTAGACTTCCTTCAGATTCCACCTCACAGCGGACACCCTTGTCCTCGGCTCATGGTTCCGACTACTACGGCCCATAGTGGACTTTCACCACCTAGCTAATACCCATGCCGGGCGCACTAATAAAGGGGGTTGGTGGGAAAAAAGTTTTCCCACCAACCCCTTTTGGCTTTTCGAATATTACACAGTAATCGCGGAAAAAAGCGTACTTTTCCCAGCTTCTCTCTATCCTTCCTGGTCTAAGTTAATGAATGTGCTATACCGCATGTACTGGTAGTGGATCCGCATGCTTGAAACCTCAAACGGGGTTCCATCGTCTAAAAAGAAGACCCCGTCCATGATGCTAACCGGCTCCGTGGGCTTAAGTTTTAGCAGTTTCTGGTCGTCTACTGTTGAGGGGGCCACGCTGATGGTTGTAAATGACTTGGTTACCCGCTTGCCCATACTATCTTCCAGGTAGTTGAAAATTGAGCTGTTAACAATCGCTGGTGACAGGGTCGGTACAATCTTAATAGGAATAAAGCCGGTCTCAATCATAAACGGCTGGTCGTCAATCAAGCGTAGCCGTTTGATTTGGTATACAAAATCGTTATCATTAAGGAAGAGTTCCTCTTGAATATCTTCACTAGCGGGAATAACTTGGTAGTTGAGCAACTGAATACGCTGCTTCTTACCGGCAACTTGAAAACTATCAGTAACCCCCAAATTGCTACCCTCATAGTGAAAGAGGGACTGGTTCTTCAAGTACAGGGGGTTAATGAAGGTTCCTGACCCCCGCTTTTTAAAGATAATCCCTTGCTGGGCAAGAATTCCCAGGGCCCGCTTGATTGAGCTCCGGCTTACCCCGTAGGTTTCACTGAGGCTTCGCTCGTCGGGGAGGCGCATCCCCTCGTATTGGTTCTTCAAGATTTTCTGCTTTATATCGCGCATTACGGAGCTATATACTAAATCTGCCATGTCGTTAACTCCTCCGGTCGATGTGTCCCGCTTATTTCACTACTAGTATAACAGACCTATTTCAAATTGGGACCTTTTTGTGAAATATTGGTCCGTTCCAGATTAAAAAAGGGAGTTTTATTATGAGCAAAAAGAACAAAAAAAGCAAGTTGAAAAAGACCCAGGTTGAGCAAATCCTGGACAAAAATAAGATTGCATATAAGCAGGCAGAATTTCCAACCCACCAGGATGGGGACGTGCGGACAATGACCGTGGACCACACTGGGGTCGATGAGCATACCGTCTACAAGACCCTGGTCCTGTCCGGAAACGTCACCGGGCCGCTCGTGGGGGTCTTGCCGATTGATACCCAACTGGACGAAAAGAAGCTCGCCAAGGTCTCCGGTAACAAGAAGGTCAACATGGTTCCCTTAAAGAAACTCCTGAAGACAACCGGCTACGTCCACGGTGCCAATACACCCGTGGGGATTTACGAAAAGTACCAGTACCCAATCTTCATCGACCAGGTTGCCGAGGAACAGGGGGAGATTTACGTTTCGTCTGGTAAGATTGGCCGGTCCGTCTGCCTGAATGCCACCGACCTTGCCAAGCTCGTCCACGCTAAGTTTGCCGACCTTGAGCAAAAGTAACACCGGGTGTAGTAATTGACCCGTTTTCTGAATAAGTTTAAAGTATAAGTATCTTAATAAAAGAAAGGTTTTGAAGAAATGAAGAAGAACTTATCCGCTTGTACAACGGTCCTTGTTGGGAAGAGCGCAACCATTGACGGCTCCGTCATGGCGGCCCGGAACGATGATACCTTCGCTCCCCTTACTCCCCAACGCTTTGTCACTTACCCGGCCTACCATAACCACCCGAACCAGGTAAAGGCCTACCTTAATAAGTGTGTGGTTGACCGTCCTGCCGATGGTTACCGTTACCAGGGGACCCCAAACGTTAACTACGAAAAAGAAGGGGTCTTTGATGAGAGCGGCTTTAATGAAAAGAACGTGGGGATGAGTGCGACCGAAAGTGTCTACGCAAACGAGCGGGTCCTGGCGGTTGACCCCTTGAACACCGAAACCGGGATCAACGAAGACCTAATCGTGGCAGCAACCCTCCCGTTCATCGATAGTGCTAAGAACGGGGTTGAATACCTCGGTCAGTTAATCGCTAAGTATGGCTCTGCCGAAGGAAACGGGGTAATCTTCGCCGACAAGAACGATGTCTGGTACATGGAAATCGTCACTGGTCACCAGTGGGTTGCCCAGCGAATCCCCGATGATGCGTATGCCGTAACCGGTAACCGAATTGCTATCCAACAGGTTGACTTCGATGACCCGGCCAACTTCATGTGGTCCGACGGCATTCAAGAATTCGTTGAGAAGAACAATTTGAACCCGGACAAGCACGGTTGGAACTTCCGCCATATCTTTGGGACCGCTGACGTTTTCGACCAGTACTACAATACGCCCCGGCAATGGTACGGCCACAAACTGCTCAACCCAAGTGTTGAACAGGACCCGCTGAACTTTGATCTGCCCTTCATCATGCGGAGTGACCGGAAGTTGACCTTAAAGGATGTCCAAGATGTCCTCAGCAGTCACTATCAAGGCACCCCTTACGATCCGCTGGGTCACGAGGGCAACAAGCAAGAACGGGAAATGTTCCGGCCAATTTCCTTGAACCGGACCCAGAATTCGCACGTCCTGCAAATTCGCAACGACCTACCCGAAGCGGCCTCCACCATCATGTGGATGGCCTTGGGGGTGCCAACCTTCACTCCATATGTTCCATTCTTTGGTAACGCCGACGATATTGACGTTAGCTACCGGGAGACGCCAAAGAAGCTTAACATGGACTTCAAGAGTGCCTACTGGATGTACCGGGCCCTCTCGATGATTGTTGAATCCCACCACGCTGAATTTACCCAGGCCGATCTCGACTACTTAAAGGACAGCCGGGAATACTTTTATCGGTGGGTAAACAAAGTTGCCCACCAGGTTGAGGGGGTGGATCCTAAGGAAGTTAACCAATTTTTGAGTGACCGGACCCACGAAATGGTTGCCGAAATGGCCAAGCGGACCAAGAAGCTGATGGCCGAACTAATCATGCATGGCCTAGAGCTTTCCAAGCTGACCTTCAACATAGACAAGAATTTGTAATTGGGAATAAAGGATAGAGTAAAGCCGAGACTAGAGAAAAATTCTCCGGTCTCGGCTTTGTTTTTACTTATTTACCTGATTAATTGCCACCCCGTCGCGGAGATAGGAAATGAGGTTTTGCGACGCCTCCTTGGCCATCGCAACCCGGGCAGCTGTGGTTCCCGTCCCCACATGGGGTAACAGAACAACATTATCAAGTTTACGGAGCGCGGCAGTAACCTTGGGCTCGTGTTCGTAAACATCCAGACCGGCACCTGCAATTTCACCTGTTTCCAGGGCCCAGACAAGGTCATCCTCCTTAACCAGGCTCCCCCGGGCAACATTGACCAGCAAGGCCGTCTTCTTCATCTGCTTAAAGACCGCTTTGTTAAATACTCCGGCAGTTTCCGGGGTTGCAGGTGCGTGGAGGCTTAATATATCGGCCTCTTTAACCAAGGTCGCGAAATCGGCATACTCAATTTTCCGCTGCTTTTCCTCTTCAGCGGGTAAGCGGTGCCGCTTGTTGTACAGGACTTTCATCCCCAGGACCTGGCAGAACTTGGCAACCTGGCCACCAATCCCGCCATAACCATAGATACCTAGCGTTTTCCCCGCCAGGTTCATGCCCATATACTTCGGGTTGGAAACGTCGAGCCACTTGCCCTCACGGATTGCGTGGTCATAAAAGTGAAAACGTCGGGCCGTTGCCAGAATCAGGCCCAGGGCAGTTTCCGCGGTTGAGTAGCGAACACTGCGGGGACAGTGGGCAACCACGATTCCCTTTTGTTTTGCGTAGTCAATGTCAACGTTATCAAAGCCATCCCCCTTAGTCGAAATAATTTTCAGGTTGGTCCCGGCATCAAGGAGTTCACGATCCCCTTTGGTTCCTGAAAGGATCATCCCATCAAATTCATGGAGGTGGCGGAGGACCCACGACCGGTCGGTAACCGCTGCATTGTCGAAGACATCAAAATTTTGTCGTAATTCTTGTAGTCCCGCTTCAGGGATGTCGCCAGTAATTAGGATTTTTGCTCTTGCCATCAGATTTCCTCCCGTCTTCAGAATTTCCACAATAACATCAGTAGGGCCAGCAAAAAGGTCAGGCACCCTAACAGGACATAACGATAAGGGTGCCGGGCCGCCTTGCCGTACCGGTAGTCGTTTTGGTAACGCTGCATTGCGGCCAGAATTGCTAGTCCGAAAGTGGCCGCGACCAGGCTATTAGCCAAACACAGGATCAAAAGGGTCTGGTAACCGCCCGCCCAGTAGGTTACAAAACTGTCCGTCCCCGCCAAAGCCGCCACCAAGGTGGCCGTCACCACCAGGCCGGCCAAAAACTGGTAGGTGCCGCTCCGACGAGTAACTAGTGGGGCCCACATCCGGGGGATCATTTTGCCCACTGCAATTAGTAGGATTGCTAGGGCCCCCAGGCAAATAATGATGAGTCCCCGCTGCCACACGCCGTGGTTTGCCGTAACCAATGCTAGCAAGTAACTAGCGACAATAAGGGCCCCGCTCCCGAGCGGCAAGGGAATAAAGAGGGGACTGGTCAAACGGGTAACCTGGGCGAAATAGTTGCCCAGCAGGGCCTGAATACTTGTCAGGGCCAAAAAAACTGTTCCTAAAACTGTCAGCCGCGCTGGGGCCAATACCTGACCGGGAGCGCCCCAAGCGAGGACCAGAGCGGCAATCATTACCACCGCGTTAACTATTGCCAAAGCCTGGTAGTGCCCCTGCTGCTTGACTATTGCTGGCTGGTTGTAAATGAGTAGCAGGTTGTAAATATTGGCAATCAGGACGGGAACGGAGAGTAGCAGGATGGATTCCTGCAAATCCTGGGTAGGGGCCAGGATTCGACCACTCGCCTGCCAAGCGCTAGTAATCGTCATCCAGCCACCAGCCCAGGCTAAGGAAATCATGGGGACAAGAACCAGTGGCGGCTTTGAATAGGGGCCCTGTTTAAATTTCTTCACTGAATTTGCCATCTAACTTCCTCTTGAATCATCAGTACTGAAATCAATTATAACAAAATTATTATCTAGATGACTTCCATTACGACTGGTCAAATCTGCTATGATGGAAGCGAGGAATTAAAAAGGAGTCTTTAAAATGTTTCAACCACAGCTGGGGCTAAAGGGAAGCAGCGACCGTCAGCAAATCGACGACCGGCTAGTACACCATCCCCACGTTTACGAATTCTTTACCGCCGCCCGTGATTTTACCCCCGAGGGTTACCGTCACCTGGCGCGGGCAATCCAATACGTCCAATCGCAGGGAATTAAAAACATCGTCCTCCACCACCCGATGACCTTCCACGGTTACCATTCTGACGTGGTGGCTCCCGAAAAGGAGTATCCTGACCTCTACCGCTTCATTGAGACAACTACAGAGCAGTTGATTCGCCTGGCTGATGACTATCACGTCCAGGTACTCGTTCACGGTGGCTACTCTGGTGACCAAGTCAAGCACATGGTCGCTTTATACCCATCAGTTGAATCTGCCCGCCAGGCCGTTTACCAGCGGTTGGACCGCTTTACCCGGGCAGGACGGGACCAAATCATGTTTGAAAACTCGATTGCCCCCGTCTTTGCCTATGGTGACCCGGACGAGGAAGACGAGATCTTAAGCCACCACTACCGGCTGGCATTCGACATCTCACACTGCTTCATCGGGCTACATGGTGACAACCGCGGCCTCCAGGCTTCCCTCAAGCACCTCGCCCCAGCCGTTGTCCACTACCACCTGGTTGATTCGATGGGGTTGACTCACGATAGCTTGACACTGGGGACAGGTAAGGTCGACTGGGCACCAGTCCTTCCCCTGCTTAACCCCCATGCAACCAGTATTTACGAGATTAACCTACGCGACCAAAGCAACTGTCAAGAGCAGTTGGATAGTCACGCTTACCTGTGTCAAATTGCCCGCCACCTGCGTAAGAAGGAGAAAAACTGACCGTGAAAAAATACATTAACAGGCAGCACATCTCATTAGTGCTCGCTCTCTTCATCCTCTACCTGGCCATTATTTTTTGGCCCCACTTCATCAAGTGGGCAGGCACGCTTTTGGGCGCCATTACGCCCCTTCTGATTGGTGGCGTGATTGCCTACATCGTCAATCTCCTCCTGCGCCAGTATGAAGGCCTGTACCTGCGCTTGTTTAAGCAGAAAAAAGCCCGCCGGTTTAAGCGCCTGTGGGGGATTTTCCTTTCCTACTTCACCATTTTTCTGATTGTGGCGATTGTCATCCGCTTGGTAATTCCGGAGCTCATCAACTGTATTCAGCTTTTGATCACCAACCACAGCCGGGTAATTACCCGCTTCATTGCCACCTTTGAGAACAATGACGATGTCCAAAAGATCCTCCGTAATTTTGACCCCCGCCACATTTCCTGGGCAAAGGCGCAAAAATACCTGACCTATGGTTTTGGCGGCACGTTTAGGGCCCTCATGTCAACCGCCTCTTCCGTTGTCTCGGTTGCCACCACGGCCGTAATTGCCTTTTTCTTTTCCATTTACCTCCTTATTTATAAGGAAATGCTGGCTCGCCAGTTCTCCCGCTTAATCAACACCTACCTGGCTAAGGTTAAGCGCCCACTGATGTACGTCGTTCACACCTTCGACGATAGTTACAGCAGCTACATCGTCGGTCAATGTAAAGACGCTGCCCTCCTGGGAATCGCCTGCTTTATCGGGATGACCATTCTGCGGATGCCATACGCCACCATGATTGGCGTGGTCACAGCCTTTGGCGCTCTAATTCCAATTATTGGGGCTATCCTGGGAGCCAGTATAGGGGTTGTCCTGATTTTTGCCGTTTCCCCAATCAAGGCGGGAATCTTCCTGGTCTTTATCATCCTTCTCCAGCAGTTTGACAACCGGGTCACTTACCCCCTGGTTGTTGGCAAGAGCATCGGGCTCCCCAGCGTCTGGGTATTTGCTGCTGTCATTGTCGGCGGGAGTATTTCAGGAATTCTCGGTATGATGCTGACGGTCCCCCTCTTCGCCGCCATCTACCGAATCGTTGCCACTGATGTCGGCAAACGAGAACAAGCAAAGGAAAAATCAATAGCTGAATAGAAAAAGCCCTTAGCATTCAGCTCACGAGCGCTAAGGGCTTTACTAATTTATTTTTTCTTAACAACTACTTGAGGAGCCTGCTGGCACCGCATCTCGCGTACTAGGTGGATAGCTTTTAAATGGGCCAGTACCGCGTCAATCGCTAGGCTCGTCAGTTCAACGGTCTGGGCATCTGCGTTTTCCACGGCCACTTTTTTCCCCGCCAGCTTCTGGTCAAGAATTGTCACAAAGCGGTCGTATGCCTGTTGCGGATACGACTGCAGTGTTGCTTGGGCGATCCCCCGCCGAATTTCTTCAATTGAGAAGCTTGGTTTGAAAAAGCCAATAATCAAAAGGTCGACCAACTGGTTAACGGCGTACTTTTTCTTGACGGGTGCCTGGATGATTTTCTTCTTCACGTAGTTGTTAACCATTGACTTGGTCAGCGGTTCAACACCGACCCCGCTAAGTTGCTCATTAACGATTGTGACTACCTGGTCAATGTACAACCCCAGGGCCGGGAGTTCCTTCCAGCGTGGGAACTTAACGTGGATTAACTGTTCTTGCCACTGCTTGTATTGATTATTTTCTATCATCGTAATCCCCCTCGTCTTCGGCTGAAACACCAATCGACTGCCCATCGTACTGGTCACTATCCAAAACCTGGCTAAGGACCTTCGCTAGAGCTTGTTCACTAACGCCCGTTCCCGTTATTGACTGCCCTTCTGCCGTGATTTTGGCTTTGGTCGTCGTCGCCATAATTGGGAGGGCCCGGACAATGGTATAGGGCAGTTCGAACTCATCAATCATTTTAACCGCATACTGGTGGGCCCACAGGTACTCTTGAGCACTCTTGCCGTACCACTTTTTCAACTGGCTAATGTCCGCATCATCAGCAGTACCCGCCATCGAAAGCATGACGATCTTGCGGGGTAAAAAGATGGACTGGTTAATTAATTTTGCCAGGTCCTGGACCTCGTCGTCAACCGGGTCACCAGGCTGGGCAAGCCAGCATAACTGGTCGCCACGCTTAAACTCAATTTTAAAGCTGCTGACGGCAACCGCATCATACAATTGTTCCATGAGCAGGCGACTTAGCTGGTCATGGCGGCGACTAACGATTACTGTTCTGCCCATTAAATCACCCCTTCTCAGTAGGCCATCAATTCATCTTCAACCATTGAATCCTCAATCCGAATATCGGTGATCGTGCTCTGTTCAAGTAGCGGCAAGAGGGCTTGGATGTTACCGGCAAACAGAAAGCGGACTTCGTTTTCCGCCTCTTCCAACATATGGGCCCCTAGCTTAACCGCCATTTCAACGGGGAAGCCGGTCCCGGTAACGGTAACCGTGCAATCGACCCCGTCATTCATCGTCAGATCCCGGGCTGATGTCAAACGGTTACTGTTGAAGTAGTAAATGGTGTTGGCAAACCGCATCATTGTTGAAACATTGTCACTCGTAAAAATAACCAGGGAATCGGTTTTCTTTGTGTAGTCCTTAATAAGGTTGCCGATTACCAGCCGAGACTTTTCCGTCAGGCCATCCAGCGCATCCCCCAACACCACAATGGGGCAGCGCAAGGCAAGTAGGATGATGATCTTTAGTTCCTGCTGCTGAACCGCACTGAGGGTGGCCGTCTTTATGTTGTACTTGATTCCTAGGGGCAAAAGCATCTGGAGGGTATGCTCGACATCAAGAGCCCCACTCATGTGTCGTAATGCCCGATGAATAGCCTTTTCGACCGTTTTGCCTTTCAGCTGAATATTTTCAAAGAAGGCCATCACCCGCTCTGGGTGCCGCCGGAAGTTGGCGATGTCCTGCCCATTAATTTCAACAGAGCCATCAATAATATTTCCCTGGCTCAACAAAAGTTGGTCAACGGCTGCAGCTGGACCATCATCACTGCTACAAATGGCCACCATCTGCGGTGATACCAACCCCATTGAAACGTCCTCTAATTGGTCACCAGATTTAGCTTCAAAGGTTACCCCATTTAATACAACGCTACTCACAATAATATCCCCCGTTAGTGGCTTTAGTATTACCATTCAATTTTAGCATTTTTCTGGACAATTCAGGGAAAAGTTGGCCAATTACTGCCTAAAATTGGAATATATTTAAGCCTTTTCATCCAAAATAATGTAGAATAATAAATTGTAACTATTTTCACACAGAAATGAGGAATGCTATTTTGGATAATGGTCAGATATTAATGAATTTCATTATTATCATCATTACCTTTATTTTCGCAGCGTTTTTCGTCGCCGCCGAGTTTGCCCTCGTTCAAACCCGGGTAACCGCCCTGGAAGAATTGCAGGCAAAACGTAACAAGCCATCAGTAAAAATTACGCGAGCCATCAAGATGGTTACCAACCTGACCGAGTACCTATCAACAACCCAAGTGGGGACCTCCATCTGCGGGATTATCCTTGGTTGGATTGGTGAAGATACTATCGAAAGGTTACTCGTCGACGCCCTTCACACCTCCAGTGTTGGTCTCAACAGCAACCTGACCCACATCATCAGTGCCATTGTCGGTGTCCTGATTTTGACCTACTTTGAGGTCGTTCTGACAGAAATTGTTCCGAAAAACATCAGTATCGATATCCCAGTCAAGATGCTGATGCTGACGGTCACGCCACTCCACTACTTTCACGTAATCTTTTATCCCTTTGTCTGGCTCCTCAATTCATCTGCCAACGGAATTGTCCGCTTGATGGGCATGAAGCCGGCAGATGAAAATGACGAGGTGCTCTCACAAAGCGAGATTATTAGCCTATCGCGAAACGCCGTTAAGGGTGGCGCCCTGGAGCACAATGACCTGGTCTACATGAAGCGGGCCTTTGCCTTTAACGACAAAGTTGCCAAAGACATTATGATCTATCGGACCCAGCTGGCAGTTATTGACATCAACAGGACCGTTAATGACGCTCTGAAGGAATACCTGCAGACTAAGTACAGTCGCCTTCCCGTGGTTGCCAATAATGACCGGGATAAGATCCTGGGCTACGTCTTCAACTACGACCTGGTTCGTCAAAAGCAGGCTAACGGCAACGTCTCATTGGCAAAGGTTCTTCGCCACCTTTCGACAACGCCAGAAAACACACCAATTACTGAAGTCCTCAAGCAGATGATTAGGACTCGGGTCCCAATGGTTGTCGTCGTCGATGAATACGGAGGAACCAGCGGAATCGTAACGGACAAGGATATTTATGAGGAATTGTTCGGAACTGTCCGTGATGAGATTGATAACGTTGCTGACAACATGATCTCCCAGTTAAGTCCTGACACCTACCACGTTGATGGCAAAACGACCATCTATGACTTTGAACGCTTCTTTAACGTGGAACTTAACGAGCCCGAGAATAGTGATACCGTTACGCTTTCCGGTTACATTCTGGAAAACTATAACCACGTTCGCGAAGGTGATCAAATTACTTTAAGCGGCTTAGAAATTACAATTATGGACTACGAGAATTCGTATATTGACTGGTTAAAGGTCAAAAAATTAGGATCAACAAAGGCAAAAGACGAAGATAATTAATGCCGCCCTACCTGTTTTATCGTATAGTTAAACAGGTGGCTAAAAGTTTAATTAGTGCAGAAAGAGGAATTAAAATGACAACAATGAACATCCTTTATATTTCGCTTGAAGGAAATACCCGCTCTTTTATTAATCGCTTATCTAGGTTTGCTAAACAACAAAACATTATCAACAAAAATAACCCATTGATTCATGCTAAGGAAATCGAGCCACAAACTCTTCCCGCCAGCGAATCGGCACCTTTTTTCGTATTCGTGCCCACCTATTTGACTGGTGGTAACGGGATTGATTCTGGGTTCACTGAAATCATGACTAACTCCCTTGGTGAATACATTGAGGAGGGTAATAACGCTAAGTACTGCATTGGTGTCGTCGGTAGCGGAAACCGAAACTTCAACGAGCAATACTGCCTGACCGCACGTAAGTATGCAAAATTATTTAACGCCCCATTCCTTGATAACTATGAACTGCGGGGGACCTCACGAGATGTCGAACGAATCTACGGTGTTCTAAGCCGTGAATGGACAAAGCGGGAAAAGGATTAACCTGCACTAAGCCTCAAAAATATGTTTATAAAATAAAACAAGAAGCTGGGAAAAAAGCATCAGAGCGCTCCGTATGGCTAGTATAGGGCGATCGTTGGCACGGAACGGGCCGGCGATTGTCCGTAACTAGACACTAGGAGCGCGCCTTTTTTCCGCGATTACTGTGTAACATTCGGAGAATCGAGTAGGAGGTAATTGATTAGTTCAATTACCGACCTCTCACACCACCGTACGTACGGTTCCGTATACGGCGGTTCGACAACTTAATCACATTGAATTGACTGGAGCGTCTTGGACATATTCATAAGTCCGAGTTGTTCCAGTTTTCTATTAGTTAGAGAATAGCTCAAGGTCTTACTATGTGCAGTTCGCCAGTAGCCCTTTCGGGTACTAGCGAAGACATATGCATCATGCTGGAACAGCCCCAACTTCTGTAAGTTAGTTACCTTAGTTTTAAACTTTTTCCATTGCTTCCAAATATACTGCCTTATTCGGACCCTCAACCACTTGTCAAGGCGTTGAATAAAGTTAGTTAGTTTCCCAATTGAGTAGTACTGAAGCCACCCACGCATTTTTCGGTGAATTTCTTCAAACATTCTTGTCAGAGATATTCCACGATTACGTTTAGTTAATAACTTCAGTGCTTTCTTTACTCGTTGTTGCGATTGTTTAGCTGGACGGGCGTAGGCCCCATTGTGGTCTACACCCAACGAAAAGCCAAGAAACTTCAACCGTAGCGGGCTACCGACTTTGGTTTTATCTGGGTTCACTTTAACTTTCAAGCGCTTTTCTAGAAACTGGGTAATGCTTCGCATTACTCGTTCTCCGGCTCGTTGACTTTTAACATAGATGTTACAATCATCCGCATAGCGCACAAAGTGGTGACCACGTCTAGTCAACTCTTTGTCCAACTCATTTAGATAGATGTTCGCCAGTAGTGGTGACAATGGCCCTCCTTGTGGGGTTCCTTTTTCACTCTTAGCGAAAAGCCCATGGTCTAAGACTCCGCTAGTTAGAAACTTACGAATGAGTCTTAGTGTCCATGGGTCATCAATATATTGTTGGAGATACTTAATCATCAAGTCATGATTAACGTTATCAAAATAGGCCTTCAGGTCTAAGTCGACTACTCTTCGATATCCCTGATTATATAGTTTAACTACCTTTGCGATTGCGTCTTGGGCTCCACGATGAGGGCGAAAGCCAAAACTATTATCCGAGAAAATACGCTCAAAGATTGGCGTGAGCACTTGGGCAACTGCTTGTTGGACCATGCGGTCCACTACCGTTGGTATCCCTAGTTTCCTCACTCCACCGTTGGGCTTGGGAATTTCCACTCGTTTAACCGGTACTGGCTTATAATTGCCTTCACGTAGGTTGGTGATTAACTCCGTTTTATTTTCTCTAAGATATTGCAGGAGGCCATCGACAGTCATATCATCAATGCCCGCTGCTCCTTTATTTCTCTTAACTCGCAAATAAGCCTGGTTCAGGTTATTGCGGTCCAAGACTTGGTCTTGGATAGTGACACTCATACCTTTACCTTCACCATAACCGGTACTACGCGCCCTTGTGTACTTTTGGTTTTCCAAACCTATCCTCGACAAGCGGTCAGCTTGTGGTTCTGTTTTCTGCGATTGTCGCACCTGATTACACCTCCGATATAAGTTATAAGTTATTGTCGTTCGGTCCTTCATCTAATTAATTAGACTACTATGACCTCGGCTGACTTCTGGCTTACTCAACACAACATCACTGCTATGCTTGCTTCTGTGGAATTTCATTCATTCCTCTTGTCGGAAACGTGTAGGTCAGATCTCCCCGGGTAAGAATATTAACTTTCGTACCATGTCACCGTTAGCTTTACTGAAAGCAACTTCGAGTAGTATTGGACTTTAGTTTGTCTAGCAACCTTATCCAGTTACTCTCAGCCTTATAGCTACTTCTTGTTCATCGGTGCAGCACTTTGCCTTAGACTTCCTTCAGATTCCACCTCACAGCGGACACCCTTGTCCTCAGCTCATGGTTCCGACTACTACGGCCCATAGCGGACTTTCACCACCTAGCTAATACCCATGCCGGGCGCACTAGAAAAGAGGCTGGTGAGAAAACAAAGTTTTCTCCCAGCCTCTCGTTTTTATTTTTGGTTATTACACAAATCGCAAGAAAACCAACCATAGCTAGTCAAAGCGCGCTCCTGGTGTCCAGTGCCGCGTAGTAAGTCTATTGACTACGGAACTTTCCCCCGCTTCCTTTTTTAGTTTGCAATATCATTACCCGTACAGATAATCCAGGTGACCCCATAGTGGTCAACCACTTGTCCCATCATGCTACCCTTAATCCAGTTACCGAACGGAACCGTAACCCGCTGTTCGTCCGAGTCTGCCAACTGCTTGAAGAGTTGCTGAGCACCATCCTTATCCTCACCAAAGTTGAGCATGATTGAAATCAAGGTTGACGTCTGGGGATGTCCCATCGTCGCGTCCGCACAAGCAATTTTTTGACCAGCAACTAAAAATTCAGCATACAGCGTCGTGTCTGCCAAGCTGTCGATCTTTAAGCCAATATTTTCCGCCTGCTGTTCGCTCAGTGGCTGGTGATATGTAATCTGAGCCCCAAAGTTCTGGACATAATAGTCCATCGCTTCCTTAGCATTTTCAAACGTTAAGTACGGGTATATTTTTGCCGTCATAATTTTCCTCCGTTTAAAACTTCATTTTAGATTATATGTTTCTGAAATGCTGGCGTCAAATTGATAAAAGTAAATTACACCCTTAGGTAAAACATTTCAATATGCTATAATGATATAGCTAAATTACATAAAGAAAGGACGAATCTCTTGGAAAAGGTTAAAAAACATAGTCCATTGTTAATCTTAGGGCTGCTCTTACTGGGCGTCTGCATGCGGATGCCAATCACTTCGATCCCTTCCGTTATTAAGGAAATTGCCCAAACCTTCCACGTTGCCCCAACAAGCCTGGGGATCTTAACAACGATCCCCCTCTTGTGCTTTGGACTCTTATCTTCCGTTGTTTCATCAACGGCCCAGCGGATTGGGAACGAATTAACATTAGCAATTGCCATGGTCCTGATGTTTGTTGGTTCCTACCTCCGCATTATCAATTTCACACTCCTGATGGTGGGAACCGTCATGGTCGGGATGGCCATCACCTGCATTAACGTCCTCCTCCCGGCAATTATCTCTGATAAGTACCCCAACCGGATGGGGAGCGTCACGGGAATGTACAACACCGCGATGACCCTCTTTGCCGCAATTGGTGCCTACACAATCACGCCCATTACCCACCAAAGTAGCTGGCAAACGGCGGTTATCATCATCAGTGCAATTGCGCTGGTAACCGCTATTGTATGGTTACCCAACCTCAAGTATAACGAACGGGGTGGAAATAACATAGCCAGTGAAGCCGGAACTAACATGTGGAAGAAGGTCAATGCCTGGTGGCTGCTTCTCTTCTTTGGCTTCCAATGCTTCGTATTCTACAGCACCGTTGCCTGGCTGCCAACAATTTCGATGGACGCCGGGCTGAGTGGAGACCAGGCAAGCCTGATTGCCGGCCTCTTCCAGCTGTTTGCCATCCCGTTTGCCTTCACGGTGCCCGTCCTAGCGGCCAAGATGAAGACCCGGCGGTCCATTATGGCGGGCGCGGGAATCGCGTCAATGTTGGGAACGCTGATGATGCTCTTCCCGGTTAACTCCTTTGCCTACTTCTGTGTGGTCGCCTTCCTGTTAGGGGCCGGATCCACAACTACCTTTGTCTTGGCAATGACCCTCTTTGGGCTCAAGACGAAGAGTGCTGCTGATACCCGGAACCTTTCTGGAATGGTCCAGTCCGTCGGCTACCTGATTGCTGCTCTAGGGCCCATCGTGGTCGGTAGCTTAAATGCTCAAACCCACGGCTGGACGGCAAGTCTGATTGTAATCTTCGCCGCTGCCTTTCTCTTTACCATCTTTGGAGTCCTAGCAGAACGGCATTCCTATATTTAACTTTCTATCAATAAACAAGGCCGCCCATATGCGAAAATTCGCATATGGGCGGCCTTGTTACCTACTTATACAAATTTCGTGGGTGGGGTTCACCCTTAATCTCATGCTTAACGTGTTCCAACATGTCATCAACCATTTCGACAACCTGAGGATCATCAAGAATATAGAAAACCTTGGTACCCTCCCGCCGGCGACAAACCAGTTGGTAACGGTGGAGGATTCCCAATTGCTTTGAAATCACCGGCTGTGCCAGGCCTAATTGGTCAACAATTGTTGAAACCGACACCTCGCCATCGCAGTGACGCAGGAAATAGAGAATCTCAATTCGGGTACTGTTGCTTAATACCTTATAAATTTTAGCCGCTTCATTAATCAGGTCGCGTGTCGCGGTCACCATTTGCCATTCCCTTCTTTGAATTAATTAGGGAATATTATACCAGACTAAGCAGGTGGGTAATCAAACCACTGTCGTAAAAGACGTAGAGGCCAACCCCAACGTAAATCACCTTCATTAAAGTATCCCCGTACCACGTCAGGCCCTTCTTGACAACTGGTAGTTCACCAATTGCCTTTATTAGCCAGACGACCACGACTGCCAAGACGCCGATAAAGAGAAGAGCCATTATAAAGTAGTTGATGGTCATCCCCGTCAGCACCGGTAAAAAAATTGACAGGTTACAGCCAGTACAAACCGCTAGATACGTGGTTAAGGTCGCCAGGATAGGTGCCCGGTCAGTCTGCTGGGCTGCCTCATCCTTATCGTGGAGCGCCATATAAATCGGTAAGAACCCCAGTAGGCCGAGAAGCCATTCCGGTAAAAACAGGGCGAGGGCCTTACCAATTGTGAAGCTGAGGATCATCAAAATTAACACCCCCGCCAAGTAGCCAACCATCACATCCATGGTTCGGTAACGGTGGAGTAAAAACAGCATAATAATAAAGAAATCTAGGTTAACGGCAACAAACGTTACCAAGAGTAGCCAGTAATTCATCTTTGTTTCCTCCAATATATCAAATTCGATATATTATTTATATACCATTTTTGGTATATATACAAGATAGAATTTTGTGTTAATTAGTGTCGGTAAAGGCATTCCCGGCAAAAAAACTTTTTGCTCTAGACCATTCGTCAACCGGTACCCAACCAACCTTATTGACGGCGCTGTTCCCCACCGGTGGGCCATTTCACCACTATCCAGAAACCGGTTCCTTTTGCCGTGCAGATAAGCGTTTGAGAGTATATAATTGTACAGGTGATAGAATTTCTGTAATTTCAGAAGGAGTGAACATTTTGGCTACAGAAAATAAAGCTGTTATTACATTATTTGGTGCAACTGGTGACCTTGCTAAGCGGAAGTTGTACACCGCCCTCTTCAAGCTCTACCAAAAGGGCTACTTGCAAGACCACTTTGCACTGCTCGGAACTTCTCGTCATCCATACACCGACGAAGAATTCCAACAAGTTGTTCGGGACTCAATCAAGGATGTTGAAGAAACTCGCAAGGGCGAAGCTGCTGACTTCTCCAAGCACTTCTTCTACAAGTCACATGACGTTACCAAGCCTGAACACTACACAATCCTAAAGAAGCGGATTGAAGAACTGGACAAGCAGTTTGGCACAGAAGGCAACCGCTTATTCTACATGTCCATGGCTCCCCAATTCTTTGGCACTATTGCCATGAACCTGAAGAAGCAAGACCTACTTTCTGACGACGGCTTTAACCGCCTGGTTATCGAAAAGCCATTCGGTCGTGACTTTGACTCCGCTAAGAAGCTGAACGACGAACTGTCCAAGACCTTCGATGAAAACCAAATCTTCCGGATTGACCACTACCTGGGTAAGGAAATGGTTCAAAACATCCAAGCCCTACGCTTTGGTAACACCATCATCGAATCTTTGTGGAACAACCGTTACATCGACAACATCCAAGTTACCCTGAGTGAAAAGCTCGGTGTCGAAGAACGTGCTGGTTATTACGACAACTCTGGTGCCCTTCGTGACATGGTTCAAAACCACATTATGCAAATCGTTGCCCAATTGGCAATGGAACAACCTGTTTCATTTACCGATACCGACGTTCGGGTTGAAAAGATTAAGGCATTACGGAGTCTCCGTGTCTACACCCCATCCGAAGCCGCCGCTAACTTTGTTCGTGGTCAATACGATGCTGGGAACGGTACTGAAGCATACCGTGACGCAGATGGTGTTGCGCCTGATTCTGGTACCGAAACTTTCGTAGCTGCCAAATTAATGTTTGACAACTACCGTTGGTCTGGTGTGCCATTCTACGTTCGGACTGGTAAGAAGTTAGCCGACAAGTTCACCCGAATTGACGTTGTCTTCAAGAAGCCATTGATCGATATCTTCGCTGACCCTCGTCACGAAAGCGACCAAACCTTGAACTCCAACGTTTTGACAATCTTTGTTGAACCTAAGTCTGGCTTTGCTATGCAATTAAACGCTAAGCGCGCTGGCCAAGGCTTCACGACCCAACCAGTCGACCTGAAGTACCTGCAAAGTGATACCGACAAGAAGGAATCCCCAGAACCATACGAACGTCTCTTCCACGATGCTCTGGAAGGTAACCACACCAACTTCGCATCATGGGCTGAAATTGCCTATGCTTGGAAGTTCGTTGACGTAATTCGGAAGCTTTGGGACATTGAAAAGCCACAGTTCCCTAATTACGTACCAGGCTCAATGGGCCCTGCAGCCTCTGATGAACTGCTTGCCCGTGATGGTCGCCAATGGGTCTACCGTTTAAACCACTAATATACTCAAAAACGTTTTAAGAATTTTCTTAAAACGTTTTTTGTTATTAGATATCGGTTGCACTGTTAAATATTTTTGTTATAATGGACATTGTGAAAATAATTACATGTTTTTCTTTAAGAGGAGAGTGACTTTAATGTCAGAGAATAAAGCACAAATCGGTGTTGTCGGTTTAGCTGTCATGGGTAAAAACCTTGCATTAAACATTGAAAGTCGGGGCTTCACTGTCGGTGTCTACAACCGTCACCGTAACCGGACTGACGAAATGATGAAGGACCACAGCGACAAGAAGCTTGTTCCTAGTTACACAATTAAGGACTTCGTTGACTCCCTTGAAAAGCCACGGCGGATCTTGCTGATGGTTAAGGCTGGTAAGCCAACCGATGCCGTTATTGATGAATTACTCCCTCTGCTTGACAAAGGTGATGTTCTGATTGATGGTGGGAACACTAACTTCCACGACACCATGGCTCGGAATGCTAAGCTGGACAAGTCCGGTATTAACTTCATCGGCATGGGTGTTTCCGGTGGTGAACTTGGTGCCCTCCACGGTCCTGCCCTGATGCCAGGTGGTCAAAAAGAAGCTTATGACTTAGTTGCTCCTATTTTGACTCAAATCGCTGCCAAGGCTGAAGATGGCAAACCATGTGTTACCTATGTTGGTCCTAACGGTGCCGGCCACTACGTAAAGATGGTCCACAACGGGATCGAATACGGTGACGAAGAGTTAATTGACGAAAGTTATAACATTATGCGAAACGTCTTGAAGATGCCAGTTGATGACATTGCTAAGACCTTCGCAGAATGGAACAAGGGTGAACTATCCAGTTACCTGGTTGACATCACTGCTGACATTCTGACCCGTAAGGATGACCTTGGTGATGACAAGAGCAAGCCAATTGTTGACATGATTCTTGACCGTGGTGCCAACAAGGGTACTGGTAAGTGGAGTTCTGAAACAGCCCTTGAAAGTGGCGCTCCACAATCCGTTATTACTGAAGCCGTTTACGCTCGTTACATCTCCATGATGAAGGACGAACGGGTTGCCGCAAGCAAGGTCTTACCTGAAGAAACGGAAGCCATCTCCATTGATGACAAGAAGGAACTGATTGAAAAGGTTCGTGAAGCTCTCTACTTCGGTAAGGTTATGTCCTACGCACAAGGATTCGAACAAATGCGAATCGACTCCGAACGTTACAACTGGAACCTGAAGATGGGTGAATTAGCACAGATTTGGCGTGCCGGTTGCATCATTCGTGCCCAATTCCTGCAAAACATCACTGATGCCTTCGACAAGAACCCTGACTTGAAGAACCTTCTTCTTGACGACTACTTCAAGGACATCGCTAAGAAGTACCAAAAGGCTATTCGGGACATCGTTGCCCTTGCTGTTAAGGCTGGTATCCCTGTTCCTGCTCTTAGCGCTGCAATTAGCTACTACGACTCCTACCGTGCAGAAGTTGTTCCTGCTAACCTGCTGCAAGCACAACGTGACTACTTCGGTGCTCACACTTATGAACGTGTTGACCGCCCAGGTAACTACCACTACACTTGGTACAAAGAACAATAAAATCATTGCTACTGAATCCTACAAGGGGACCGGAACTTTCCGGTCCTCTCTTTTTTTATTGGCCGAAATAAAACTTTACCTTGTCCCTGTTGCCGCCTTTCAAATGTGGTTTGACCGCCATTTCACAACCTTTTGTCCGTGCCCGTCCATGATTAAAGATTAAAGGTACCAACAATTTTAATCGTAAAAGTTTACTAAAAAGATATTGACATATTTATTGAAAGCGCTTAACATAATGGCTGTAAGCTATTATTTAATTTTACGTAGAAAAGGGGAGTCAATAATGGATAAGCAAGAGCCACATAAAGTTCGTTCGCGCCTCGCATACTCACTCGGTGCGTTTGGACATGATGCCTTCTTTGCATTACTTTCTACTTACTTTATGATGTACGTTACCGGTCACCTGTTTACGTCCGGTAACAAGTCCTTTGATAACCGGATGGTCGGATACGTTACGATGATCATCATGATTCTCCGGATTGTGGAATTACTGATTGACCCATTGATTGGTAATGCCATCGACCGGACCAAGACCAAATGGGGGAAGTTTAAGCCATGGGTTGTTGGCGGTGGTGTTATTTCTGCCGTCCTCCTGGCCGCACTGTTCACCCCACTTGGCGGTCTGAACGTTTCTAGTCCAATCATGTACCTGGTTGTCTTTGCTATCATCTACATCATCATGGATGTCTTCTATTCCTTCAATGATGTTGGTTTCTGGTCCATGGTTCCAGCCATGTCATTCGATTCACACGAACGTGACAAGATTGCTACCTTCGCCCGGGTTGGTTCAACCATCGGTGGACAAATCATCGGTTTTGTTATCATGCCAATGGTTCTGTTCTTCTCCATCAATCAAAACGGTGGGACCGGTGACGACCGTGGTTGGTTCATCTTCGCCGTTATCGTTGCTGCTATTTCGGCAATCACTGCAATCGGTGTGGGGATGTTTACCCACGAACAAAAGTCACTGCTTCGTGAAAATAAGGAGCAAACTAAGTTAAAGGATATCCTGCACATCCTGATCAAGAACGACCAATTGTTGGCAATTGCGATGTCCTACCTGTTCTTCACTACTGGTCAAACTCTGTTGAACAGTTTTGAACTGTACTACTTCACTTATGTTCTTGGTAACTCTAAGGCCTTCTCAATCCTGGGTGGTCTGAACACGGTTGTCGGTGTTATCTCCGTCTTCGCCTTCCCACTTTTCTCAGGTAAGATTGGGCGTCACAAGCTCTTCTATGGTGCTGCAACGATTGAAGTCCTTGGTGCTGTAATTTTTGCCTTTGCTGGTAAGTCATTAGCACTTGTCCTGCTCGGTGCCGAATTGTTCTTCATTCCACAACCAATCATCTTCCTGGTTGTTTTGATGACGATTACCGACTCTGTTGAATATGGTCAATTAAAGCTTGGTCACCGTGATGAATCGTTGACCTTGTCAATTCGGCCACTGCTTGATAAGTTCGGTGGTGCCGTTGCTAATGGTGTTGTTGGTGCCGCTACTGTTGCTGCTGGAATGACTGGTGGTGCTACAGCCGCTACTGTTACTGCTCACGGCGTTAGCGTCTTCAAGATTTACATGTTCTTAATTCCAATTGCCTTAATTCTTGTTGGTATCATTATCTTCGCCCTTAAGGTTAAGTTGGATGAAAAGTCTCACGCCAAGATTGTGGCTAAGTTGGAACAAACTTGGGGTAAGCACCTTGGTGAAGAAGGCAATGACCAAAACGCCACTGCTGAAGAAGCCGCTCCACAACCACAAGCTGGCGTTACTAACATCCCAGCTCCGGTTGCTGGTGAAGTTGTTAACCTCAAGGACGTCAGTGATCCAGCATTTGCTGAAGGTAAGATGGGACAAGGATTTGCTATCAAGCCAGCTGACGGTAAGGTTTACGCACCATTTGCTGGTACCGTTCGGGCAACCTTCTCAACTCGTCACGCGGTTGGGTTAGTTTCCGACAACGGAATTGCCCTCCTGATTCACATCGGTGTTGATACCGTGAAGTTACATGGTACTGGTTTCGTAACCTACTTCACTAAGGGTCAACACGTTGACAAGGGTCAAGAACTCATGGAATTCTGGGACCCAACTATTAAGAAGGCGGGACTTGATGACACGGTTATCGTCACCGTCACTAATAGTGAAAACTTCGCCTTTGAAATGTTAGCCAAGGCTGGCGACAAGGTCACCGACAAGGACAACATTATGAAAGTCACGAAGAAAGACTAATGTTATTTAGTTAAGTAAAAGGCTGACTGTCAGCAAACTACCAATCAGTCTTTTATAGTTTTAAAAAAGCAGGTCAGCGCTACTCGGCGTTGATCTGCTTTTGTTCTGTCCGGTGGTCATCAAAGTAAGCATGCACTAGTTGACTGTTGACCACCCGTAATTCATGATAGGAAAGGTTATTGGCAAAGAGCATCACCGTCTGCTGGCTTTCCCAGTTACTGTAAAAGGTACATGAATACCCACTCAGGTAACCATTGGCGTGGAGATATGGGGCCTCGATATAGGCACCACCAAAGTAAGTCTCCCCTACTGCTTGCCGATTAGTAAACTGGGCCAGCATCGTGGGGTTATCAAGTACGCCATGGTACAAGAAGTACCAATAGGCTACCGGGGTACATAGGATATCGCCAGCCCCGAGCTCTTTTGACATGCGCTTTTGTAAGGTTGACCACCCCTGCTTTTTCCCCATCGCCTGAGTTACCCGGTGCCCGTTTGTAAGATGGTCAGCGAACTCCACCCGCACCCCCAGGGGTCCTAAAACTTTGTCCGCCAGGTAATTCTGGTACGACTGCCGGGTCGTCCGGTGAATAATGGCCGCTAAAAAGCTGAAGTCCACGTCAGAATAGCACCAACTAAATTTCCCCGTTGACCGGTAATGCTTTAACATATACTGACTTTGGGCCGCTTCGTTTTCTAACGGTGCCGCTAACTTACCAGGGACGTTACGAAGGCCACTCGTGTGCATCATCAGCCGCCCTATTGTAATTTGCGAACTATTGGCCACCTGCGGGTAAAAAGCGCTCAGCGGCGTGCTCAGCACTAATTTTCCGGAAAGGACTAATTGGTTAATTGCCACCCCGGTCATCAGTTTCTGGAAGGAGGCAATCGGGATCAGGCGGTTTGTCCGGACCACCTGTTGGGAGTCCCTTGTTACCTGGTTGCTAACCACTTCTGGATGGTCACCAGGGCCATTTATTAGGGCCAGCCCGTTGACGTGTTTTTGCAAAAGGAGGTGCTGAACCGCCTCCCTTTGTGCCGGGGTTGCTACCTGGGCCCAGACTAAGGTTGGCCTTAAAAAGCATCCTAAGCTAACACTTAAGACTAAAAAGAGGGTCCTCAGTCCGTGCTTGCTCATTGTCTTATCCCCTTTCAATCTTTGTTTTCTATCTGAGATTTCCATTCTAACACAAACACAAAAACGGGTTTCCGTGCCAAAAACTGGTGACACTGGAACCCGTTTTAATCCGGGATTATGTTAGGCTTTATCAACGGCCGTTCGAACAACCAAGACGTCCACAGGGGCGTTCCGCTTTACATAGGAGGTAACGGATCCCATCACTGCCCGTTGCATCCGTGAAAGGCCACTAGCCCCAATCATGATCATGTCATTATGGTGGTCATGAATGAAGTCAAAGGAAATGATTGTCTTTGGGTTACCCAACCGAATGTGGATATCCATATTATCAAAGTCATTCTTTTCCTTTGCTTCTTTTAACAGCTTGGTCAGGTATTCTTTTGACTTATCAACCAATTGATAAGCAATGCTCCCATCGGACATTCCCGCAAAGTTGTATGCCATTGCCCGGGTGTCAATAACGTTCAATACATCAACATGGGCACCGTTACGCTTAGCAACAAAGATTGCCCGTTCTAGTGCTAATTCTGCTTCCTTAGAACCATCAACTGGTACTAAGATATTTTGGTATTCTTGATCCATATCTCTAAGCCTCCAATGCAGCTTTTTTCCTATGTAACTATTGTACCATTAAATTACCGGGATAAGTAAGGATTCACGCGAACTCGCGTATTTTTTCACAATTGACAATTACGGCTAAATCACCTACAATTCAATCAATACATTAAGCTAATATGAGAATAATAACATTATTATTTAATCATATAGAGAAATGAGGCTGGGAACTTTATGGATAAAATCGACCGCAAAATTATTAACTCTTTGCAAGAGAATGCCCGGGTGTCATTAAAGGAACTCTCTAAGAAATGTTTCATTTCCTCGCCTGCAATCGCCGCCCGCATTACTAAGCTGGAAAAGGCGGGGGTGATCAATGGCTACCACTCTTCCATTAACATGGAAAAAATTGGCTTCCACGTCCGGGCCTTTATCCAGGTCCAGTTGGAACCACGGCAAAAAAAGGAATTCTATCCCTTCGTCCAGAGTGTGCCCAACGTTGTCGAATGTAACTGCGTAACGGGCGATTATTCCGAAATTATGGAGGTTGTCTTTCCCTCAACCACCAACTTGGACGATTTCATCAACACCATCCAGCAACGCTTTGGAAAAACTAGTACCCAGATTGTCTTTAGTACCAGCGTCAACCACCGGGGAATCCACCTGGCAAACGAAGATGACGACGAGAACGATAAACTAAGCGAATAATAAAAAGGACGCAGAAAGGCCGAGACGAAATAATTTTCATCCCGGCCTTTCTTATCGCAATTATTACTTATTCTTTCCGTAATTATCAATAAACTTGTTGTACTGGTCACGATCTAACGACTTTTCTGATTCACCGATAACCAGGGTCGCAATTGAGTTGCCGACAACGTTAACGGCTGTCCGGCCCATGTCGACAAACCGGTCAATCCCGGCGATGAACGTCAGCCCCGCCATTGGTACCCCAATGGTGGAAACACTAGCGAGTAGGACAACAAAGGATGCCCCAGGCACACCCGCCATCCCTTTACTAGTAATCATTAACACAATTAGCAGGGTAATCTGGTGGGCAAGGGTTAAGTGCAGACCATAAGCTTGGGCCAAAAAGATTGCGGCAAGGGACTGATAAATAGCAGACCCATCAAGGTTAAAAGTGTAACCAGTTGGGATAACAAAGGAGGTGATTCCCTTATCAACCCCCATCTCATGAGTTTTCTTCATCAACCGAGGGAGGGTAACTTCTGAACTAGCGGTTGTAAACGCCAGAACAATTTCATCCCAGATAACCCGCATTGTTTTCCAGTAACGCAAGTGGAAGAGATGGGCGGTAATTCCGAGAATAACGATAATAAAAATCAGCATCGTGGCGTAGGCAATCAGGATAAAGTAGCCAAGCGGGAGCAGTGCATCTAGCCCCATTTCCGCAATGGTCATCCCAATCAGACCGAAGATCCCAACTGGGGCGAACTTCATTACCCAGTTAGTAACCTTGAACATTACTTCAGAAACCCCGTTTAAAACATCAATTAAAATTTTGGCTTTCTCACCGACCGCAGCAATTCCCAGCCCAAACAGGACGGAGAACAAGATCACTGGCATCATGTCACCGTCAGACATCGATTTAAAAATATTTGTCGGAATGATTGACAGGACTAAAGGCCAAAAGCCACTGTCATGGGCCGCGTGCTTGGCAGTCGACATGTATTGAGAAATATCCGTTGCGTGAAGGTCATGGATATTAATAAACGTTCCGGGGTGGGTCAAGTTGGCCATCCCGATACCAAGAATCAGGGCAATCGTTGTCAAAATTTCAAAGTAGATCAAGGTCTTGGCCCCAATCCGGCCCAGTTTCTTAATATCACCAATGTTAGCAATCCCTACTGTTAAGCAGGAAACAACGATTGGCATAACGATCATTTGGATCAGGCGGATAAAGATTGTCCCCAGACTTTGCATCACTGTGATGGCACTATTATTTTGGTAGAAAATCACTCCACAGATAATTCCCAAAACTAAACCAATCATAATTTGCCATCCCATGCTTAGACGGCTGAACCGATAATGTTTCACTTTTACATCCTTCTCTCCCTTTCAATGTCAGTGAATACTTTATCACATGTCGGCTTACTTTTCACTAACTGATAGGGTAAAATACGAACAGAATCATTATATTTATATAGCAAGTTCACTATTTATAAATAACACTTTTCTAGGAATGATGATAGTAAAGTTCTGGTTTTGTCTGAAATAGCCTGGATATAAAATAATAATATACCTTTTTTACCACAATATTGCCCTAGTATCCGTCCTTATCGTTTGGCTAAAATATTCTACAATTGTCCGGATTTGCTTTTTAAATTTTTTTGAAAAAATATTTATTCTGGTCTTTATTCACTATTTAAAAATCACAGCAACTTTAAATATCGTCTTCTCCCTGCCAAATAAAAATGCTGGCTAGGCATTGGCTCACCTAGTCGGCATTTTCAACTTTCTTTAACGTTGCAACGTGTTCTGCAGTACACGCTAAAACAACCGAAGCCGACGCTTACAGCGTCAACTCCGGTTGCCGTACTTCTACTTTTACATAGCCGTAACGTGCTCCACCCCCACGGGCCTAGTGCCTAACAGAAAAAAAGGCTGGCGCCTTCTGCGCCAACCGTTTTCCCATGTTAGTCATACGGCCCTCTTCGGGGGGTTCCGCACTCATTTATTTTGTTGTCTGCCGCTTTATCAAATGCGTTCCCACAACTGTCTTGCACGGGTCCGCATCTGGATTCTTTAGCCGCTTGACCATCATGTCAACCGCCGCGTGGGCCATTTCATCCGTTGCCACGTGGACCGCTGACATACTTGGGTAAACATACTTGACCAGCGCCGTATCGTTAAACGAGATCAACGCTAACCGCTGCGGAATCGCAATCTTAGCTTCCTGAACCGCTTTTAACGCGCCAACCGCCATCGGATCGTTTGCAATAAAGATTCCGTGCGGTAGGCGATTACCGAGCCGCTCAATTGCCCGTTTCATTGCTTTATATCCCGACATCGAGGTGTAGTCGCCGGCAAATATAAATTCGGAGTGATACAGGTTCTTTTGGCGGAGGTCATTTTCAAAATAGAAGCGCCGGAGGTCCGGAACAATCTCGTTATCCGTAGTGGTTTCCGTTCCCGCTAGCATTCCAATGTCCTTGATTCCCTCATTAACGAACTCGCTAATTACGGAACGAACAGCATTTTCAAAGTCGGGAACCAAGCAGTCATAACCAGCAGCTAAACTATCATAATCAACAAAGACAATGTTCTTTGTCACTAACTGAAACTTCTCTACCTGGGCATCACTAAACTTACCAATCGCAATAATACCAGTAACGTCTTGAGGAATATCCTCCATGTTATTCTGGTAAATCGGCACGGTCTGTAGCCCCCGGCGTTGGGCAGAACGCTCAATTTCCATCCGGATAGCCATGTAGTACAGATCATCCAGCTCCTGGGTCAGTGAGTACCACTGAACAACCGCAACCTTTTGGACCCGGTTGTTCTGCGTCCGCTTATGTTTCGTATAGTTAAACTGCTCAGCGGTCGCAATTACCCGTTGCCGGGTCTTTTCGTTAACTGAAAGGGTCACGTCATTGTTGAGGATTCGCGATACCGTCGCAATTGATACCCCAGCTTTATTTGCAATGTCTCGTAACGTTACTGCCATCCTCACAGACTCCTTTCAGCTTTAATCATTACAGTTGCTTGATAAACCGGTCCCAGCCAGCTTGACCGGCAGCGTCTTCCTTGAAGACCCCGGCGTTTTCCAGAACATTAGCAAAGATGTTGGCCAGCTCTTGTTCCATCACTTCGTCAACGTTGTCTTTCGTAATCTTTGTCTTAGCCTGGACTTCCTTTGCCCATGGCAGGTGGCTGTCGGCAATCTTGTTTTCGGCACCCAGCCAGAACTTTTTGACTTCGTTGAGTTCGTCCTTAAGACGGGCAGGTAGGATTGCCCGCCCCATCACTTCAATCAGGCCAATATTTTCCTTCTTAATGTGCCACAGCTTTTCGTGCGGGTGGAAAATACCAAGTGGGTACTTGTCACTCGTGTTATTGTCCCGCAAAACAAGGTCGAGGACGTACTTCTCACTGTCACGGTGCATGATTGGCGTAACCGTGTGGTGGCGAGTGTCACCATTAAATGCCTTAATGTTGAGGCTTTCGTCACTGTAATGGTCCCAAACATCAATAATGTGGGTCCCCAAGTCAATCAGTTGGGTTGCATCCGCGCTCGTTAACCGAATGTCGCTCATTGGCCAGTTAACGATTCCAGCTTCAACTGCGGGGTAGTCAGCAAATTGCAGAGGCTTCTTGATTGACGCCTTCATCATTGGGAAGGTGTGGCGGCCACCCTGGTAGTGCTCATGGGCTAGCATTGAGCCCCCAACAATCGGCAGGTCGGCATTGCTACCAACGAAGTAGGCTGGCAGCTGATTTTCAATTTCTACCAGGTTAATCAGTGTTTGCCGGTTGATCTTCATTGGTTCATGCTTACTGTACAAGAAGATGCAGTGTTCGTTGAAATAAGCGTATGGCGAGTACTGGAAGCCCCACTGCTTACCACCAATCGTCATCCGGATAATCCGGTGGTTACTCCGGGCTGCTTGACCTAGCCGGCCCTTGTAACCCTCGTTTTCCATGCACAATGCACATTGTGGGTACTTTTTCTTCGTGTCGTGAGCCGCTGCTGCGATTGCCTTAGGATCCTTTTCCGGCTTGGAAAGGTTAATCGTAATCTCTAAGTTACCATACTTGGTCGGCTTATCAAAGACCACGTTCTTCTTAATCGCCGCAACCTTAACGTAGTCGTTGCTGGTACACAGCTTGTAGAACCAGTTAGTGGCGGTCTCCGGGGATTGTTGGTACTTTTCCCAGAACTCGCGATTAACCACTGATGGCCGTGGAGTCATCAGGTCGTACAGCTGGTCATTGAGAATCTCTCTGGCCGTTTGGCCGTCCTCAATCTTCCCCCGCTTAACAGCCAGGTCAACCAACTGGGCAACCAATGGCTTATCCGCAGCGGCTTCGACATCTTCGTCACCAACCAGGGCCCGGATTTTGTTTAATACGTAAATCCGGTCCAGCGGTTCATAGGCGCCACTTTCAATTACCTTGTCTGCATATTCTTCCAATAACTTCATTTTCTCATTCCCCCGCAATTGGATATCAATTACAACTTATGTGGTCCGTCAACCACTTCAGCATCATAGAAGCTGGCATCGTAGCCAATCTTGTCACGGTAAATCTTACCGACGTTCTTCTTGAAGTCTTCCGCAGCGGACTTCTTAACAATGGCAATGGCACTGCCGGCGAATCCACCGCCGACCATCCGGGCACCCAGGCAGCCAGGTTGTTCCCAAGCACTTTCTGCTAAGGTATCCAGTTCCTTACCAGTGACTTCGTAGTCGTACTTCAGGGAAACGTGGGATGCGTTGATCAAGCGGCCGAGTTCTTCCAGGTCACCCTTTTGCATTGCGTCGATGGCCCGCTTTGTTCGTTCATTTTCACTAACGGCGTGCCGGGCCCGACGAATTAAGGTGGCATCGTTGATCAGGTAAGTGTATTGGTCAAAAGTTTCAGAGTCAATTTCACCGAGCTTAGTGATGTTTAACTTCTTGCTCAGGCGCTTAACTGCTTCACCACATTCTTCAACCCGTTCGTTGTACTTGGAGCCCGCTAAGGAGTGGGTCTTGTTCGTACTCATGATCAGGATTTCGTAGTCACCCAGTTCAAGTGGCAGGTACTTGTATTCCAAGGTATTGCAGTCTAGGAAGATGGCGTTGTCTTTCTTCCCCATCCCGACAGCAAACTGGTCCATGATACCGGAGTTCAGACCGACAAAGTCGTTTTCGGTCTTTTGACCAAGCTTAACTAACTCAATTTCATCAATGTCTAAGTTAAATTCTTCCTTCAGTAAGTTCCCCATCAGCATTTCAATGGAAGCAGATGAAGAAAGTCCGGAACCGTATGGCAGGTAACCATGAATGTAGAAGTTGAAACCATGGTCAATCTTGTAGCCACGCTGCTTCAGGTAAACAAGCATCCCCTTAAAGTAGTTGACCCACTTTTCGTCCTTCGCGGTTTGGGGTTGCTCATCATTGATATCAAAGGTGATGATCTTACTGTTCTCTTCCTTAGCGGAGTTAGCAGAGTAGATTGCGACCTTGGTATCTTCCCGTGGTCCATAAACGCCATACGTTCCAATACTAATAGCACATGGGAAAACGTGGCCGCCATTGTAGTCGGTGTGTTCACCGATCACATTAATTCGGCCTGGTGAGAAGAAGACATCCTTGCCGTTTTCGTTAAAGACCTTTTTGTACTCATCAAGAAATTGTTGCTTATCCATCACAATTAACCTCCATACCTCAAATAAAACTTATGGTAAACTTTTACTAAATATAATTTAATATTATTTACTCGATTTGTCAATAAGCGCTTTCATAATAATTAAATAAATATGGTAAGCGCTTTCTTGAATACCTTAGTAATAGTAGCTTTTGCTAATCAATGCTAAAATTATTTTTAAAGAGGAGGGACTTAAATGGCAATTTATCACGCTAAAGATCTTTTGCCCCTTGCCCAGCGAACCGGGCGGTGGGTAGTAAGAAAGATCAATAACCAGCCGGTACTATACACCACCAACCTCGGCAGTACCATCAAAATGGTCAGCAAAGCGGCCCAAGAAGTTCAGGTAACGGTCCTGGACAACGGAAGTCCACAGGTGGCTAGTCAGTTCTATGCCTACCGAGTTGACCAGGGGGCCTGGCAGCGGGTCGCTGCCGCTAAGGGAACATGGAAGATTTCCCTACCGGATTGTCAATCCCACCTCATCGAAGTAATGACGGCCGGTAACACTGACCTTGATCCGGTCTGGACCGGCCAAGCTGGGTTTGCGATCGTTGTCATCACAAGTAAGGCAGGGGCCCTTCATCCCGCTCCTTTGCAACCACTCGTTGACTTCATTGGCGACTCAATAACGGCCGGCTGTTGGGTAGCTGGACGTCATGCTTCTGTTGATTACCGGCCCGAGAGTAACTATGTTGGTATTGCCAGCGATCGACTGGGGATTGATAGCGTGCGGATTGCCTATTCCGCCGGTGGGGTCTTGCGCCCAGCCACCGGTGGGGTTCCCGTGGCCAGTCAGTTTCTCCCAAAAATTGACCGGACAGTCAGGTGGGCTGCTAACCAGCCGGACATAGTTGTTATCAACATTGGCGTCAACGACCGTCGCTACCCTACCGACCAGTTTGTCCCGGCATATGATCACTTCATCAGCCTGGTAGAATCGATTTTCCCAGAAAGTTTGATCCTGATCATGGCCCCTTTTAGTCAAACCTTTCGTACGGAAATCATCCGGTGTGCACACCGCCACCACCTTCCCGTAATCGATACCATGGATTGGTGCACCAGCTTTACCGATGGCCTCCACCCCGACCAGATTGGGGCACAAACGGCTGGGCAACAGCTAGCAGAGACCCTAGCCCCATTTTTAAAACAATTTAAAGGAGGAAAACGACAATGAAACGCTTATTAAACATTGAAGATGGCTATAATTTTCGTGAACTTGGTGGTTACTCAACTCAGGATGGGCGCCGAATTAAGTTCAACCGTCTAATCCGTTCTGGGTCCTTAACCCGGCTTAATGAACACGACCAGTTTGTCCCGGCAGCCATCCCCGTTAAAAATGACCTCGACCTCCGCTCCAATCCAGAAGTGGCGGCTGCCCCAGATCGGGTTCCCACCGGCGCTACCTACCGTCACCTCCCCGTCTTTGCGGTTGACGAAACAGACGCCTCACACAGCGACGAAGAGATTGCCCGGCAAATGCAAGAAGAGGGTAACGGCTACCGACATATGCTCGAGGTTTACCGGCGGATGGCCAGTTTGCCAAGCGCAAAGCAGGCTTACCAGGAGATGTTTAGGATCCTCCTTTCCGCGACCAATGGGGCAACTCTCTTCCACTGCACGGCGGGAAAAGACCGGACCGGCTTTGCTGCCTTCCTAATTCTCTCCGCACTGGGTGTTCCACATGAAACAATTGTTAAGGACTACCTCTTAACCAACGAGGTCACAGCAGACGTGCGGAAGAAGTGGCTTGCCGGAATCCGTAAAAATAGTGCCGGTCTAGGGAATGTCGATGCGGTCGTCAGCAACCGTAACGCCCTGGCCTCCGTCAATGCCGACTACCTCAACACGGCCCTGGCCACAATTAAGGAAGAGTCCGGGGACGTTAACCACTACCTGACCGACTACCTTGACCTCTCAAAAGGTGATTTAATAACCCTGCGCCATTTATATTTGGACTAGGCCAGGCTATAATTGATATATATAAGGAGGAAGCTAGTTATGCAAATTTCTGTTCCGTTAATTGACGGTTTTCTGGCTGACGAGTACGGTAAGTACGCACCGGCCGAGTTGATGGTCGCTGACCACCCAGTGAAGTCTTTCCCCATCCATATTACGGATGCCCCCGCAGGGACGAAGTCGTTTGCACTTGTTTTCATTGATTTTGATTCAACCCCCGTCTGTGGTTTTACGTGGATTCACTGGCTCGCCGCCAATATTCCAGCGACGCTGACCGACATTCCGGCCGATGCCAGCCGTCAGTTAAAAGCACAATTTGTCCAGGGAAAGAACAGTAACGCCGGCCGCCTGGTCAATGGCGACCCACAGATTGCCAGTGGTTATGTTGGTCCGCAACCACCGGACAAGGCTCACGACTACACATTAACCGTCTACGCACTGGATACCGTCCTCCCCTTAGAGAACGGTTATTGGCTTAATGACTTTCTCCACGCTGCGGAGGGTCATGTCCTCGCTAAAGCTAAAGCAACCGTCCCTAGTCGCGCTTAAGGAAGTGATATTATGGAAACAAGGATTTTCTTTAATCCGGGTGATTCAATCGCCAACATTCATGACTACAATGAAGCCGTTCGGAAGGGGCAAATCTTCAAGAAAGAGCGGCACAGTGATGACCTGGTAATTGCCAAGGGCCCTAATGATGAAGAATACGCAATCTTCTACGCCAAGGACGCCCTGCCGGCCAATCATCAAAAGTCAAAGCCGTACGATGTTAAGAACAAACTTTAGGCTGTGTTACTTTAAAACAGACTAAGCTTAGTAGTGGAAATATCAGAACGACGGTTCTGATGTTTTCACTACTTTTTTGTTAAAGTAGGAGTGAAGTTGACATGTCGTATTTTTATATGACACTTGACGTCGGATTTAAAAATGGCAACTTCACAAGTCTATTATTAATCTGTTCTTAGTCTGTTGGCTCTTAAGTCGTGTATTGAAAATTAGATTTAATAGATCTTTTGTGATTCTACTTCATTTGGAGATGATAAAATTGCGTACTGTATTTGGAATTGATGTTAGTAAACATACAATTAATCTGGCAATTGTAGTTAATAAAGTGAAAGTTGATGAGTGTAAACTAACCCTTGATCGTCATGGATTAGCCGACTTATTAAAATTACTCAAGTCTTTCCATCAACCTGAAGTAGTTTTTGAAGCGACTGGCATTTACTCACGAATTCTTCAACACTTTCTTGATTGTAATGAATTTGAATACACAATGCTTAATCCATTAGCTGCTAAAAAGCAGCTCGATAATTTACGTCCTTACAAATCAGACCGCAGTGATGCATTAAATTTAGCTCAAACTAGTTTTATTATTCACCGCTCTTTATCTTATAAGCAGAGCCCAATATATGAACAACTACATGATCTTAGTCGATTTTACCAAGAGGTAAGTCGGAATGTTATTAGTCATAAAAACCGCCTACACCGTGCTTTGCAGCTCACCTTCCCGCAATTAGAGTCACTATTTAGTAACACTAATAACGAGTTATATTGGGCAATTGTGCAACACTTTGCTTGCCCTTCGCAAGTCTTTAATACTTCATTTACTGAGCTATATTCCTTTATCCTGAATAGCACTAATAAAATTATATCGGCTAACCGCGCAAACCGCATTGCCAAAAAGTTATTAGTACTTGCTAAAAATGCTCATAAAGCAGAAAATTTACCTGAATATAATTTACTATTGAGCATTCCTGGGTTTGGGGTACGAACTGTTACCTCTTTAATTGGTGAATTAGGCGATATTCGTCGCTTTCACAGTAGTAATGCGCTTAATGCCTACATCGGGGTTGATCTTAGACATTATGAATCAGGCAACTTCGTTGCTGCTGATCATATTAGTAAACGTGGTGACGCAGTCGCTCGTAAAATTCTATTTAGATCCATTCAAAATATTGCAGTGGCTAGTCATTTTCACCCTAATCATATTAATGACTTTTATCAGAAAAGGAAAAGGCAATCTTCTCAGCCTGGGACTAAGAAAATTGCCATTGCAGCGATACATCGTCTTCTCAGAACGATTTATCATCTCGTGAAATACAATCAATCTTATAATTATGGAAAACGAATTAGTATATCAAACTGAAAAGGAAAAGCGGCAGCAAAGAATTACTCATGTGAAACCGTTGCTTGATAGGTTTTACCAGTACTTGGGAAGTATCACTTCACCACAGGGCCGGCTGTGTGCAGCCATCAAGAATGCCTTAAGGCTTCGGACAAGAGTCTATCGAATTCTTGAAAATGGACAAATTCCCTTAAGCAATAACTCGCTAGAAGGAGAGATCCGTTTTACAACCTTGGTTCGCAAGAACTGCTTGTTTGCGAAAAGCATTCGTGGAGCTGAAGCCAATGCGATTTACTACACGTTAGTAGCAACAGCGAAAATTAATAAACTAAATGTATATAAGTATTTCAAATACCTGTTTGATCGACTACCTAATCAGAAAAGGAGCGACATTGAGGCTTTTTTACCATGGGCAGAAGAAGTGCAACAAGTATGTCGTAACTAAAGAAAGGGCGTGAACCGCAAAAAGCCGCGGCTCACGCCCTTTTATTCATTTTCAATATGTATCATTATTGACTGCTTACATTAAAGTCATTAAACGAACCGCTTATGGTTTTCGCAACTTCTTCAATTTTCGGGCTCGCATCCTGCTCGCCCTCCCCAATTCATGTGTTGCCATTAACTGGAACAATAAAAGAACAGCTCATGCCAAATTCCAGACACGAGCTGCTTGAAAACTTATTCTATTTTCTCATCAGTACTTCTTGACGAAGAGCCCATTTTTTTCAATACGTATCGTTATTGACTGCTTACATTAAAGTATAACTGAACAAGCAGAGAAAAGGCAAATGACTCCTAACATCCGCTTAACACGAATGTTAGGAGTCATTTTATTAGCGCTCATTATTTCTTGACTGGTCAGCCACACCACCAACTATAATGATAAAGAGTTCCCTTGTTTTGCTGACCATCAGCAAGGCATCGTTCATATTAATATGGATTGAAATGGATTTGGCCTCGTCCATCAACTAACTGGTGGCGGGGTCTTAAGCATTGATGAAAGCCTTAACAATCAGGCGTCTTCGCCGGCAACCTTGACAATTGCCTTGGAAATATTGCCCAGCTTGCCACTAACAAAGTCTTCAACGTGGGCAAAGTCCAGCACGTTCGAAATCAGTGGCAGTGGATCAACGTCACCGGATTGCAACAGGGCAATCGAGTCTTCGAAGGTGTACGGATTGATGAAGGTCCCCTGGATCGTCAGCTGCTTCTGATAAACCTTGTAGGTATTAACCTTGAATTGTGAATCAGGGTTACCAACACCAAACATCAGAACCTGGCCACCACGCCGGGCCGCTTCAACGGCTTGTTCCTGGGTCTTTGGCAGACCAACGGCTTCCACGACGATGTCATAAGCATCGTTCTTAACTTCTTCAGGGTGGGTCATGTTGTTGATCGTCTTAAAGCCAAAGTGCTTCCGGTTGTTCTCAAGCTTTTCGTCAACCGTCCCGGCAAGGGTAACTTCCCGAACACCACGGGCCTTCAAGATCTGGGCAATCAGCTGGCCTTCAAAACCATCACCGATGATCAAGGCGTTTTGATATGGATGAGTCATCAACAGGTTAACCGCGTGCATCGCGCATGAGATTGGTTCGATCACTGCGGCCGCTTCCAGTGAAACATTGTCAGGAACGTGGTAGACAACTTCTTCCGGTGCCGTGAAGTATTCTTCAAAGCCACCGTCACGGGTAACCCCGACGGCATCGAGGTGCTCACACAGTTCTGGACGTGAGGTCCGGCAGTAGTAGCACTTGTGGCAGTAGATGTTTGGATCAACACTGACGCGGTCACCGACCTTGAAGTCCTCGACGTCGGCACCAACCGCAGCTACCACCCCGGAGTTTTCATGGCCAAGAACAATCGGCGGAACGGCGTCAGCGGAACCTGGCAGGCCGTTGTACAGTGCCTTATCGGTCCCACAGATCCCAGCCCAGGCAGTGTGAACCAAAACTTCATTTGGCTTAACTTCCGGCTTCTTGTAGTTGTCGTTGATCTCTAACTTCTTTTTACCAGTCATTACTAAAGCTTTCATCAGATATTCCTCCTAAGAATTAAAACTTAACCCTTTACAACTTCACAAAATTCGATGGTTTCATCATTGGGTCCCACGATGTTAAAGAACTTGATCCCGTGCTTCCAGTAGTCGAGATGCTGAACCTCGTCCTCCTTCACATCGAAGCCTTCTTTTTTAGCAGCCTTGAAGGCATTATCCGCGTCTTCCACGTTTAAGGAAATGTGGTTAATCGCGCCGGTCTTGTGAACGGCACCATCACTGTCCCAAATCTCGAGCATCAGGTGGCCGGCCTTCATGAAGACCACCTGGTGTCCCTGGTCGTCCGTATCGAACTGGCCTTGCTTCTTAAAGCCCAGCTTTTCCCAGAAGGCAATCGTCTTCTTAAGGTCATCGGTTGGGATCCCGACATGTGCCAAGTCATCGTAATAACCCGCTAAACTCTTGTTAAATGCCATTATCGTTTGCCTCCTCAAATCATCAGTAAACTCATTAATTGGTTGCGGCTTTGAGTGCCAGGGCGAAGTCGCCGATCGTCGCCGAACCGTTGTTCTGTGCCAGCGGCATCGTGATGTACTGGTCCACGTCGCCCACGTCAACGTAGTCATTGAGCAGCTTCTTGAACTCGCGCCGGACCTTCTTCAGGAAGGCTTCGCTGACCACACCGCCGCCAAAGACGATCTGCCCGGGACGGAACATCAGGATGGCGTCCAGGGCCGCCTGGGCAACATAGTAGGCCATGATGTCCCAGACGTGGTCCGTCAGCGGCACGTCCTTGCCCTTCTTCCCGGTCCGCGCCTCGAAGGTTGGTCCGGAAACCAGGCCCTCCAGGCAGTCACCATGGAACGGGCAGATCCCCTTGAAGTCCAGGTCGTCGGGGTGCTGCTTCAGACGAATGTGGCCCATCTCGGAGTGGCCGAGCTCACCGACAAACTTTCCATCAATAACGGCGCCGGCCCCACAACCAGTACCGATCGTGTAGTAGACCAGGGAGTTGATCCGCTTGTTAAACAGGGTAGCGAGGACGTACTCACCGTAGGCCGACCCGTTAACGTCGGTCGTCCAGTAAATTGGAATGTTGAAATGCTTCTTGAAGGGCCCCACGAAGTCCGTGTCTGCCCAGCCCTTCTTGGGGGTGTTAGTGATGTAACCATACTTCGGCGAACTCTTCCGGATCTCGATTGGCCCGAATGAGGCAATTCCAATGGCAGAAAGGCTATCCTTGAACTGGTCAAACCAGTCGATGCACTTCTGTAGGGTTTCTGCCGGCGTCGTGGTCGGAATGTGGACGGAATCTTTAATATGGTAGTTAATATTGCCGACTGCGCAGACAAACTTGGTCCCGCCGGCTTCGATGCTTCCTAATAACATGGTTCAGCCTCCTTAGTTGTTCTTTTCCATTTCAGCGCGCAGCTGCTTGCCGATCTTCTCGTAACCCGGCTTGCCCAGCAGGCCAAACATGTTGACCTTGTAGGCTTCCACACCGGGCTGGTTGAAGGGGTTGATCCCGTTCAGGTAACCGGAGATCCCCATCGCCACTTCAAAGAAGTAGATCAGGTAGCCGAGGGTGTATTCATTCTCCTCCGGGATGTGGACGGTCATGACCGGAACGCCACCGGCCGTGTGGGCGGCCACGACGGCTTCGTAGGCCTTGGTATTGGCGAAGTCCATCGTCTTGCCCTCCAGGTACTGCAGGCCGTCGAGGTTGTCGTCCTCACTGGGGATTGCCACGTCGTAGTTCGGCTTGTCAAGCTTTACCACGGTCTCCATCAGGAAGCGCCGCCCCTCCTGGATGTATTGTCCCAGGGAGTGGAGGTCGGTCGTGAAGTTGGCACTGGATGGGTAGATGCTCTTGTGATCCTTCCCTTCGGACTCACCGGCCAGCTGCTTCCACCATTCGGCAAACATCCGCATGTTTGGTTCGTAGTTTTCGAGGAGTTCCGTTTCGTAACCCTTCCGGTAGAGGATGTTCCGGTAAGCCGCGTATTGGTAGGCTTCGTTCTTAGTTAAGTCTGGATCTACAAAGTCCCTTTCCGCCTGGGCGGCTCCGGCCATCAACTGGTCGATATCAGCCCCGGAAGCGGCGATCGGCAGGAGCCCCACCGGACAGAGGACGGAATAACGGCCACCAACGCCGTCCGGAATGACGAAGGATTCGTAACCGTTGGCATCGGCCTCGGTCTTCAGGGCTCCCTTAGCCTTGTCGGTCGTGGCGTAGATCCGCTGGTTAGCTTCTTTTTCGCCGTACTTCTCAATCAGCTTCTGCTTGAAAATCCGGAAAGCAATTGATGGCTCCGTGGTGGTCCCAGACTTGGAAACCACGTTGACGGAGAAGTCCTTATCGCCGATCAGCTGGAGCAAGTCGTGAACGTAGGTCGAACTCAGGGAGTTGCCGGCGAAGATGACTAGCGGGTACTTACGGTCCTTGGCGGATTGGGCCTGGTAGAAGGTGTTGTGGAGGAAGTCAATTGCCATCTGCGCTCCCAGGTAGGAGCCACCAATCCCGATAACCACCAGGACGTCGGAATCGTTTTGGATCTTCTTGGCGGCCGCCTTGATCCGGGCAAACTCGTCCTTGTCATACTCGCTCGGCAGGTGGAGCCAGTCGCGGAAGTCGGCGCCGGCCCCGGTGCCCTTGCGGAGTTCATCATTGGCGGCGGTAACCATCGCCTGCATCTCGCCGAGTTCATTGGCGTTTACAAACTGCTTTAAACCCTGTTTATCAAATGAAACATATGCCATGATCATTTTCCCCTTTTCAACAACAACGCACTTTCTAATTATTAAAAGCGCTTTATTCTTTCATCGAGTCTTATGTTAGCGCTTCCTATAATATAAGTCAACCGGTTGACAGTACTTTTTTGCGAATTTTCCTAAACAAAAAAACGCCCCACCATCTTGGTGAGACGTTTACGAGCAGATTACTTGGCACGCTTAGTCTGTGGTGCCAGGGTTCCCTGGTGGTCAAATTTTATTTCCATACCGCGTTTGCCGAAAAAAATCAGGGCCGCGATAATTAGCATCATTACACCATAAATCCGGAATGGCGCCGCCAAGCCAAGGCCACTGAGCGGTTGACTGAGCAGGTGGTTGAACCAGGCATCCGCCGTCGGGGAGAAGAAGGCCCCAAAGTTGAAACCGATCAGGATAAAGGACGTAATCTTGGTTTGCAGCTTCATCGGTGCCATGAATGGCAGGATGTTAAAGATTAATGGTGTCAGAACCTGCATTGGGAAGCCGACCAGCAGGATACCAGCGGCAATGATCATGAAGTTATTGCCCCCGAAGCCGAACAGGAAGTTAGCGATTGCCAACAAAACCAAGCCGATGTAGATGGCCCCAATATAACCAAAATGCTTCTGCAAGGTTCCATAGCAGGCCCCACCGAGGGTCGCCCCAATCAGCATCAGTGATAGGTAGGTTCCGGATCCGTTAAACTGGCTGCCGTTAATTGCCACCGCCAGTCCGGGGAAGCGGTCCTCCATGCCGATAAAGTCCATCTTAATCAGCAGAACAAAGGCCAGGATTGCAATGACCAGAGGACTAATCTTGGTGACCTTTTCGTTGGTAATTGGCGAAATCGTTTCGTTGGCTTGGTCGTCAGCACTATCACTGGCACTATTACTGTGGGCGTCGTTCGGAACCCGCCATGCAAAGAAGGCCATCACCGCAAAGGCCAGTCCGTAGACCAGGAAGGCCGCGTGCCAGCCAGCGTAGATCAGGAGCAGGCTGGAAATGGTCAGCGTGCAGGCATTCCCGATCTGTTCAAATGCTGACCGCCACCCCTGCATGCTTGTCCGTTCGTGACCCTGGTACCAGACCGAAATCAGCGAAATCGCCTGGGAGTTATACAGCCCATAACCGGCACCAAGGACCAGCCGGGAAGCGAGGATCACCCAATAATTGCTGACGAATGCTGGCACCAGACCGGCGATCCCCACCAGTGTGATCCCCGCCATGATGATGTGCTTGTCGGAAATGTTAAACCAATCCTGAAGCAACGGCGAAAGAACCACGAAGAACATAACCGCAAAGGACGGCGCCGTAACCAGGTATTCAACCTGGGGCTGGCTGACCGCCAGTGACGTCTTAATCTGCGGCAAGGCACTTTGAATTGCGTAGGCGCTCGTAACCATAAATGACGCGGACAGGAACGCAAGTTTTGTAGCCAATGACTGACCATGTTTCATAATAAAACAACCTCCAAACTTGCTAAATCGAACAATAAATCTTATTAATTGGCTCATTAACTTTCTACACGTATATGATAACCGGTAGTCCCACTTTAGTAAAGCGCTTACACTAGATCAATCATCAATTTTAACTTTTTTGCCGTTTTTAACGCCCGTCAGGTCAACAAGAAAAGGTGAGATTAGTAAAAAAACCAATTTATTTTAAAAAGCAGTGGTGCCAACCTTCATCAGACGATAAACGACTCTTTTCACAACTGATTTCATCAAAAATAAAATGGGAAGCTGACAATCTTCTTGTCGCCTTCCCGCATTTATATTATGCAGTTGTACTCTCAATCAATTTGACGGGCAGCGTGGCTGACTTCACGTTCTCCTGACCTCCAATGAGCTTGAGGAGTTTGTTCGTAACCACCCTTCATTCCGAATTATGGAAGCTTCTGACATTTTTGAAGCATTAAACGTCATGTAGGTGATTATTTGAAAGAGTGGTTAAAAACAATTGCTATTGTTGTTGGCACATTTATTGGAGTAATAGGAATTCAAGTGGTCCTCTATTCGATAAACGCAGCTTTGTACACGGGTGCTGTTATCCTGCTCTTTATTTTTAGTGGTGTATGTTTTGCCAAGCAAATTCACGATGCCTTTGCCGGTGAAGTTTATACCACTGTTACTCCTAAAGACTTGATGTACTATTACTTACAAGAACTTAGCGGCAATGAGGATACATATAATAAGGAAGAAAGAGAAAATTTAGCACGCCTTATTATTGAATTGAGCCGCTACAATCAACTCCACAATAATCCCGCAAACCGCATCAAATTAATGTATGAAAGCACCCCGGGTGATTAATTATGGCACAATTATTTTTAAAATATGGAGTGATGAATTCTGGAAAGTCAGTCGAGCTCCTGAAGATAGCTCATAACTACGAAGAACAAGGTAAAAGAGTTATGGTTCTTACCAGCGCTTTAGACAATCGTTCTGGATTAGGGGTTGTGTCTAGTCGAATTGGTATTGGTCGGCCCGCGACGCCCGTACCCCAAGGAGATAGTATTTTAAGAATAGTGAACGCAACACTATCGACAACTACATATGTTGATGGCCATGCGATTTGGCCAGAATGTATTTTGGTTGATGAGGCGCAATTTCTAACCGCTCAGCAAGTAACTGATTTGGCGACAATCGTCGATTCTCAGGATGTGCCCGTTATCTGCTTTGGCCTTAAAATTGATTTTCAGGGCAAACTCTTTGAGGGGTCTAAGGCATTATTTGAAATGGCAGATAAGCTAGAAGAAATTAAAACTGTTTGTCAATGGTGTGGCCACAAGGCAACGATGAACCTCCGCACCTGTGAGGGGAAGCCGGTATATGACGGAGATCAGGTTCAGATTGGGGACCAAGAGTATATGGCCGCTTGTCGTTATCACTATTTGAATCCACAGATATAAAAAAGCTCAGTACATGGTACCGAGCTTTATATATTTTGGTATACTGTTACGCGTGGTGCTAGTGAAACTTTTCTAGACAATACTCCATATTAGATGCTAAAATTGCCACTTCTAACCGTTCTTGAAAGCCTGCTAAACTTCGCGCACGATTATTTTCGGCATTATAGTATTTTAATAACGAAAAGTCGGTCTCAATCGTTCGGCGAATTGCTTTTAGGATTCGTGAATTATGCTTCTTAGCGCCAGCCATGTTTTGACGAAATGGAGTCCAAAGCTCATAGCCATCACTAACTAGGTCGGTATGAAGCTGACGGCTAACATAGCCAACATCTGCTAATAAAAAGTGCTCAAGTGGCATAGTGTTTAAGATTAATTCTTCGGCGACCTTACTATCATGGACAGAAGCTTTAGTAACGATGTAGTTGAGCAAGTAACCATCACTACTAACAATCATGTGGACTTTAAACCCATAGTAATACTGTTTTTTCGTAGCGTTATAGCCAATATCAGTACTTCCCCGAAAAATCTTGGCTCGATAATTGCGAACTGGATGACAAACTGGTACTGGAAAGCTATCAATAATTAGGAATTGTCCATGTAAATCAACATCTTGGTTTAGCTTTCGCCTAATTAAACTGAGTAACGGTAGTAATTGGCGAGTGCGACGGTTGAAACGTGACCGAGAAATGGAGCTCACCAAGATCATACAAAAGCGTCGTTGCGATTCGATTCCTAACTGAGTTTGGCAAATCAGAAGGGCTATTAGGGTACTATCATCAACTTTAACTTGGTTGATGTTCGGTCGTTGAACGAGCTTTTTAGGTGCATAAAGCTTATACCAGCGATGGCAGGTACGGTTTAATTGAGCAAAATTAACTTGTAAATGATGGCAATAGTGGTTAGACTTAAGAAGGTTCAACATGATTAAGGCTCTTTTCTATTTAAGTTTTGTATCACTTAATAGTCTAACCATGTTGGGCTTTTTTTGTAAAATCAAACATACTAATGAGTACTAGCACCACGCGTATACTGTTAATTAAGGGGGAGTATTTTTGAGCGGCACAATTACACAAGCAGAGTTCAACGCTAAAAAGAAACAACTTCTTAATTTGTGGCAGATTGCAAGAAATAACTTGAACGAATTTAGTGACGTAGATTAAGCAAGAAGATCTCAATTGGTGTATGCCAATTAAGACATTTAAGTGGCCGGGAATTCAAATACCAATTAATTTGAATCAGCTTGTGATCGCTTAACTCTTCAATGGCTTGGCCTTTGGGAATAAAGCGTCGTAAAACTCGGTTACGGTTCTCATTACTGCCGCGTTCATGTGGTGAATAAGCATGGGCAAAATAAACCGGAGTACCAGTTCGCTGCTCAATTGTCTGGTAGTTAGCGAACTCTTTACCATGATCTACGGTAAGCGTCTTGAGCTTGTCTTGAAGTTGACTAGCTAGTTCAAGTACGGCTTGAGTCATGGACTGACTGTCGCGACCATGGAGCCGTTTAACAATGGTCAGGCGACTCTTACGCTCCACAAAAGTAGCCACAGCTTGACCTTTACGTTTGCCAGAAAGTACGGTATCAGCTTCAAAGTGGCCGAATTCCTGGCGAGTTTCGACTTTATGAGGACGCTTCTCAATTGAGCGGCCGTGACTGAACGTACCACGCTTTTCTTTAGCACGATGACGACGAATTCCATGATCAGGCAAATCGGGCAACTGTATATCAAGCCATCCTTGATCAATCCAGTTATAGACCGTCTTGTAGGCAATTCCAACTACATGGGCAACTTGTTCAGGGGACCACTTCTGGACTTGAATCTTTTCTTCAATCAAGTGTTTAAGGTTTTTAGTGAGCGAAGACTTCCGCCCCCGTTGACTAACCTTGCGTTCAAAGTCAGTTTGCGCTAGCTCAGCCTGGTACTCACTATTTAGCCGGTGAAGTTCGTTAAAGACTGTGGTTTTACTAAAGCCTAAGTAATTAGCGATGTATCGCAAGGAACGTCCTTCATTATGAAGCGTTTCAATGACAACACGGTTCTGGAATGATAAAATAGTGGTGCTCATCAAGGTCCTTCTTTCTAATGGATTGTACGGTAACACCATTAAAGACCTTGATGGGTTTTTCTGTCCACTTAAATGTTCAACTTAAATTTTACAATCTGTCGCTTACTATTTTGCAGTGCTATATTTCAATAATTAGCGTTGGGGGGGCAAGCAAATATGAATAAGCAACTAAAACGTGTTTCTTTTGCGGGGGCACTTGTTACTTTAGGAATTGTGTACGGTGATATTGGCACTTCACCATTGTATGTTATGAATGCATTGATTGGTGACGCCGGTAAAATGGGAAATATTTCTCCCAATTACGTGATTGGATCGATCTCGTTGATTTTTTGGACATTAATGATCATTACAACGTTGAAGTATGTTGTCATTGCAATGCAAGCCGATAATAAGCGTGAGGGCGGAATTTTTGCTTTATATGCATTGGTTCGAAAAAATTCAAAATGGTTAATTTGGCCAGCCTTGATTGGCGGGGCGGCCATTTTGGCCGATGGAACATTAACTCCTGCAGTAACTGTGACTTCAGCCATTGAGGGATTAAAAAAACAACACCTTGGCCCTGTGGTGTTTAGTAATTCTCAACATAACATCTTGATTATCACAACAGTTGTTCTACTCGTATTATTTATGATTCAACATTTTGGAACAGGTGTGATTGGGAAATCCTTTGGACCAGTGATGATTTTATGGTTTGGCTTTTTGGCTGTCTTTGGAATCGTTAATCTAATCAATTATCCAATGATATTGAAGGCTATTTCTCCTTATTATGCAATTAGGGTACTATTCAGTCCAGTTAACAAAGTGGGAATCTTTATACTTGGAAGTATCTTTTTGGCAACCACAGGAGCAGAGGCTTTATATTCCGATATGGGTCACGTTGGCAAGCAGAATATTTATGTAACATGGCCACTAGTATATAGTACCCTATTTTTAAATTACTTAGGTCAGGGTGCTTGGATAATTAGACATGCAGGTGATACTGCTTACAGGAACTTATCGAACTTAAATCCCTTTTATGAAATGCTCCCCGGAACTTGGCGCCTAGTTGGCATTTTGCTAGCCACACTCGCTGCAATTATTGCCTCTCAAGCGTTGATTACGGGTTCTTACACTTTAGTCGATGAAGCAATTGGCTTAAAATTTTTACCTAGACTGGTTATTAGACATCCAAGTAATATAAAAAATCAAATTTATATTGCAACTGTTAACTGGATGCTATGTATAATAACAATTAGTGTAGTCTGGTTCTTTGGTAGTTCACAAAAAATGGAGGCCGCGTATGGTTTAGCGATCACTATTACCATGCTAATGACTACTGTGCTTTTGCATGAATTCTTAAAGAAACACCTGGCTAAGGGAACAGCACTTATAATTGCCTTGTTTTTTGGTTTTATTGAGTTAATCTTTCTAATTTCAAGTTTGGTTAAGTTTATTCATGGCGGTTATGTTACGTTAACAATTATGTTGGGCATTCTTTATATTATGTGTCTTTGGTACTTTGGAAATAAACGAAGAGACCATTATGAGAAAGAAAGCGAGTATGTTTCACTTCTTGACTATCGTGATCAACTCTCTAAATTAAGCGCAGACAATACAGTACCTTTGTTCACGACTAACTTAGTGTATATGACTAAAATTAAGGGTGATTACCAAATTAAACGTAGTACCATGTATTCTATTCTCGACAGACAACCTAAAAGAGCTAAAGTTTATTGGTTTGTTACAGTCAATGAAACCAATACACCTTATGAAAGCTATTATACAGTTGATTTACTTGAGACGCATAATGTTGTTAACGTTCAATTTTACTTAGGGTTTAGGAAATCTCAATCCGTTAGTGTCTATTTACATCAAGTTGTAAATCATCTAGTGGAACAAGGTATTTTAGAACCACAAATACCCAAGTATTCAACAGAGCGACAACGGAAAGTCGGCGACTTTAAGTTTGTTATTATAAAGGAACAACCAGCAGATTTAATTGTCAATGATAAGTTAAGCTCGTTAGATAGAAGATTGATTCGCGGGCGCATCTATTTGCAGAATATTACGGCCTCACCTATTTCATGGTATGGTTTGGAGTTTAGCAATGTCATAGAAGAAAGTTCTCCGTTATTTATTACTCAAGATCGGGATCAATACTTAATCCAAAAGAAAATTTATCATCGAGGCAGATTAAGTAAGACTGAAAAATGAGTATGCAGTAGTTTAAGTGCAACAACTAAGTTAGAGGTACTGTACCCTGTCAAGTTGACAATCGAGTAGGAGGTAATTGATTAGTTCAATTACCGACCTCTCACACCACCGTACGTACGGTTCCGTATACGGCGGTTCGACAATTTAATCACTTTTGAATTAACTGGAGCGTCTTGGACATATTTATTAGTCCAAGGTGCTCCAGTTTTCTATTTGTTAGAGAATAATTTAGTGTCTTACTGTGTGCAGTTCGCCAGTAACCCTTTCGGGTACTAGCGAAGACGAACGCATCATGATAAGACAAACCTAACTTCTGTAGGTGTACAACTTTAGTTTTGAATTTCTTCCATTGCTTCCAGATATATTGTCTTATTCGTGCTCTTAACCATTGATCAAGGCGGTGAATAAAATTGGCTAACTTCCCAATTGAGTAATACTGAAGCCAGCCACGCATCTTTTGGTGGATTTCTTCAAACATCTTGGTAAGAGAAACACCCCGATTACGCTTAGTTAGAAGCCTCAATGCTTGTTTTACTCGTTGTTGTGATTGTTTGGCTGGTCGGGCATAGGCACCATTACGGTCTACACCGAGTGAGAAGCCAAGAAACTTCAACCTCAAGGGACTACCAATTTTGGTTTTATCTGGATTAACTTTAACTTTCAATCGCTTTTCAAGAAACTGAGTAATACTACGCATTACTCGTTCTCCGGCCCGCTGACTTTTAACATAGATGTTACAATCGTCCGCGTAGCGCACAAAGTGGTGACCACGTCTGGTCAGCTCTTTATCCAACTCATTTAAATAGATATTCGCTAGCAGTGGCGATAGTGGTCCTCCTTGCGGAGTTCCTTTGTCGCTCCTAACGAACAGCCCGTGGTCCAAGATTCCGCTAGTCAAAAACTTACGGATAAGTCTTAGTGTCCATGGGTCATCAATATATTGTTGGAGGTATTTAATCATCAAATCATGGTTGACATTATCAAAATAGGCCTTAAGGTCTAAATCAACTACCCGTCGATAACCTTGATTATATAGCTTAACTACCTTTGCGATTGCGTCTTGGGCTCCACGATGAGGGCGGAAACCAAAACTATTGTCAGAGAAAACTCGCTCAAAGATGGGCGTGAGTACCTGGGCAACTGCTTGTTGGACCAGGCGGTCCACTACCGTTGGTATCCCTAGTTTTCTCACTCCACCGTTGGGCTTGGGAATTTCCACTCGTTTAACCGGTGCTGGCTTATAATTGCCCTCACGTAGGTTGGTGATTAATTCCGTTTTATTTTCCCTGAGGTAGGGCAGAAGGTCATTGACAGTCATATCGTCAATACCCGCCGCTCCTTTATTTCTCTTAACTCGCAAATAAGCCTGATTAAGGTTATTGCGATCCAAGACTAAGTCTTGGATAGTGACACTCATACCTTTACCTTCACCATAATCGGTACTACGCGCCCTTGTGTACTTTCGGTTTTCCAAACCTATCCTCGACAAGCGGTCAGCTTGTGTTTCTGTTTTCTGCGATTGTCGCACCTGATTACACCTCCGATATAATTTATGAGTTATTGTCGTTCAGTCCTTCGTCTGACTAATCAGACTACTATGACCTCGGCTGACTTCTGACTTACTCAACACCACATCACTGTCGTGCTTGTTTCTGTGGAATTTCATTTATTCCTCTTGTCGGAAACGTGTAAGCCAGACCTCCCCGGGTAAGAATATTAACTTTCGTACCATGTCACCGTTAGCTTTACTGAAAGCAACTTCGAGTAGTATTGGACTTTAGTTTGTATGGCAACCTTATCCAGTTACTCTCAGCCTTATAGCTACTTCTTGTTCATCGGTGCAGTACTTTGCCTTAGACTTCCTTCAGATTCCACCTCACAGTGGACACCCTTGTCGTCAGCTCATGGTTCCGACTACTACGGCCCATAGTGGACTTTCACCGCCTAGTTAATACCCATGCCGGGCGCACCATTAAAGTAAAAAGGAACCGTTTCCGGTTCCTTTTTACTTTTTAACGGCCACCAACAATCTTGGTGGCCTTATCTTCAAAGCGTAGTAAGAGGTCGTCGGCATTAGCGCGAAAGTCGGCAATAAAGTCCTTCCCCTTCGGTACCACCTTACCGACAACTTTTCCCATTATATCAGTTACCTCGAGGTCATCACCGGCCCACTTGACATCATCATAGTGGCCTTCCAGCGCTTCATCAAAGAACGCCTGAAGGATGTCGCGCACCGCATTTTTGATCACTTCATCCTCGGTGACTGTCTCACCATGCAGCTTGCGTTGAGCAACCTGCATGACAACATCGTCCATACTTTGGGGAATTTCAACACTCATCGATAACTGCTTCCTTCCTACTTATGGCGTCTCTTACGTGCCTTCTTACTGAACTTAATTCCCTGGGGTACCCGGTGGTGTCTTACCACTTGCGTCTGTCGACCCGGGGCTACTTGCTGCTGTTGATGTTGCCGTTTCATCAGTTGTTGGTGTTCGTACTCGCTCCACGGGTTCAATAGGCCGCGCATAAAGCCGGCCACCTCTTCCCGGTGATCATCCATCCACTTTTCAGCGGTCTTAACATCGTTGGTATCGATTCCGTTGCTACGGATGAAAGATAGCATCAGCTGGGTTTCCCGGTCCTTGCGACTCAGGCTAGCCAGCATGTCCTGAGATGGTTGCATATTGGCAATTGCCTTCAAGCCGATCCGGTACTGGTCTAAGTCGAGCTGCTTGGTCCGCTTCAAGTAATCAAAGAGGGCCTGGGCAGTCGGGACAATATTTTTAATCTGTTTGGGGGTAATGTCCGGGTCAAGCGGCATCATCATTCCCAAGACCCGCTGAAGGTCGTAGAAATCCCAGCTGCCGGGGTATTCACCACATTCCTGGGCCATCAACTTGATAAACTGACCAACAATGTATTGTTGTTCACCACCATCAAGTGGCTGGTTCTGGGACTCATTTTCAACCGCTGCCGCGTGCTTGCATTTTTCAATGAAGCCTTCCAACCGTTGGGCCGACCACGGTTTAACTTTCTTAACATTTTCCGGTTTCTTAGTGGCTGTGGTCTTCTTTGCCGGTGCTTTAGGAGCCGGTTCAGTAGTCTTTTCCTTGCCGTGCATTTGCGCCCATGTCTGGTGGGCCTTCCGACAGGCATTCATATTTGTACGTTGGTCATCAATTGCTTGAATGATTTCCCTTAATCCCGCAACCTTTAAAAAGTTTTGGTAGGCCTTCAAGACCGGGGCCACCGCAATGCCAAACTGGTTGGTCAATACAGGATCCGCAATGAAGTCTCCCACCATTACTTCCTTCACCGCTTGGGGCATCCACGCGGTGTCGGCCAGGTGCTGCTCGTTCATCATATGTTGATTAAAGCGGGTTAGAATATCCTGAGCATGCTTCTGCTGGTTAGCAGAAAGTTGATGATACGTGGACGAAGAGAGGAACTTTTTAACGTGTTCTTCTTGTTCGTTCATACTCCACTCCTCCATCTAAAATTGAATTTTCCTATCTATCATATCATAATTAAGTGATAAAGATTAAATGAGGGGGCGCGCGCAATGCGTAAGAAGAAAATTGTGGAAGCCATGAAGAATGTCTATTTTCAAAAGATGACCAGTACTGGCTACCAGGAAATTGAAGACGAGATCCACCAGCTTCAGGAGCAGCGGCCCGCTAAAATTGCCCAACTGAAGGCAGCCCGGGCCCTGGGTGATCTCTCGGAAAATACGGAGTACAGCGAACTTCGCCACTTAGAGAGCCGACTACGTTACCTAAATAAGCAGCTCCAATATTCACAAGTGATTGACCCGGCGGATACTGGGACCGTCGACCTCGGCACGACCGTCACCCTCAAATTTGAGGATGATGACGACACTGCAACCTACCAAATTGTCGGCAAACAGGAAGCCGACCTCGCCAAGCAGAAGGTCTCCTTTGACTCCCCGCTTGGTCAAGCAATCATGCACCAGCCAGCGGGTAAAGTCGTTACTGTCCAAGCCCCCCCAGGCATCTTACCAGGTTAAAATCATTAAGATTGCCTTGAGTAAATAACGAACTTTTTTCCAAACCTCCTAAACCGTTTCCATGTTTCTTTTCGCGCCCTTCACATTATCAATCAGCCGATTAGCCACTATATTTTGTGCTTGCACCCGGGGAAAATAGCCCCTATACTACCATATGTTGCGTTCATAGCGCTATGAGCCCTAAACATACTTTTGGAATTGAGGTTACTTAAATGAACTACTTTAAATTTTTGGCCCACCAGCTCAAGGGGTGGCCACAACAGAACTACTACCTGTTCTTCTTTAGCCTGGGTTGTCAGATCATGACCCTGGCCAGCACACCAATCACCTGGTTGTCCGTGATCACCTTCATCGGTACTACTCTAGGTGTCCTCTGTGTCTTGGCAATCAACGCCGCTAAGTCGGTAAACGGGGTGCTCGGTATTCTTTCTGCAATCTGTTTTATCATCATCGGCTTCAACGCCAAGAACTATTTGAGCATCGGGGAACAGGTTGCCTACATGATTACCCTGGATATCCCCGTCCTCTTGTCCAGCAACTGGAACGTTAATATGGCATCAAAGATCCGCCACTTTACTCCCCGCAGCTGGACAGTGGCAATTATCGCTACCGGGGTGGTCTACCTGGTTTCCGGCTACCTAATCGGTCACTTAACTGACGACCCCCGCCCATGGATTGATGCCATCAGCTTTTCAATTAGCTTAACGGCCGGGGTGATTTGCTTCCTCCGCTTTAACAACCAGTACTTCTGGTGGCTAGCTTCCGGAATTGCCCAGCTGGTCCTCTGGTTCATTTCATACCAGCAGGGTTCCGCAACCCTGGCAATGGCCGTGAATAGTTCCATCTACCTAATCAATGACGTCCTCGCCTTTACCATTTCACCATGGTACAACAAGAAGGAACGCGAACGGCTAAGCATCGCCGAAACGGCCTACGCAAAGTCGGTGGGAATCGAAGAATAAAAGGGGCTGTGACATAAGTCCCAAATAATTAATGGAGTTAGATGAAATCTTCGGATTTCATTTAACTCCATTTTCCTTTAAAATATTAGTAAAAGAAAAGACATCGACCTGACCGTCGATGCCTCCAAAATACCCTCGAAAGGATACAAAAACATTGGAACCTGATTATAACATGAATCAACTTAGTTTGAACATACCTACTGCTTATGAACCTGAGTTAAATCATCCAGCACGTTATATTAATCGGCTGGTTGAAAGCTTAGCGCTGCGGCGACCCAATATTATGGGTCGACCAAGAGAGTATGATCCACGAATGCTGTTAAAGTTAGTTTTACTGGCTTACAGCTATGGTATCATTTTCTCTAGGAAAATTGAACGCTTTGCTCGTGAAAACATTGTTGCGATGTGGTTGACTCAAGAACAGCGCCCAACCTACCGCACCATTGCTCGCTTCATTGTCTCCCAAGAATTGGAAGATATGATTCAGAGTAGTTTCAAGGAATTTCATGACTATTTAAAGGCTCAGGGAATGATCGATGAGGCTTCATTCATTGATGGCACTAAGATTTTAGCTAACGCAAATAAGTTTTCCTTTGTTTGGAAGAAACGCACCATTAAGTATCGCGAATTAAACGTTGAAAAGGCTCAAAAACTAATTCGTGAAATTAAGCAAGCAGAAGTTAAGATTGATGTTGATGAAGATAGCTTTGACATTGATCAACTTGATACGATTATTGCCTTACTTGAACAACGGATTGAAGAGTTAAACCAACGGGTGGCCGAAACCGCAAAGGTTTCGCCCAATCCGGCCAAGCAGGAACGACGTCATGCCAAAAAGTATCTCCATGCTTTAGACCATTGTCGTCAAAAGCATCTTGAATACCAAGCCCAATCGCAGATTGCTGGCCAACGTAATAGCTATTCCAAAACCGATCATGACGCTACTTTTATGCGTTTAAAGGAAGATCCGATGCGTAATGGTCAAACAAAGCCAGCGTATAATCTTCAAATTATGACTAGCTCACAGTACGTGCTGGGTTATGAACTCATGCAGAACCCAACCGATACTAGAACATTAATCCCATTCTTATCTCATCTCGCCCAGAACGAAGTTTTGGGGCGAGAAATTGTTGCCGATGCTGGTTACGGATCAGAACGCAATTATAAGTATATCGAAGATGAGCTACCTGATTATACAACTTTAATTCCTTACAGCACCATGATTAAAGAGAATAGCCGTAAGTGGCGTTCTGATGATCGAAAAGTAATGAACTGGGAATATCATGAGGCTGATGACTTTTATGTAAACCCACAGGGCGTCCGATTCAACTTTAAACGATACGCATACCGAAATGATAAATACAAATTCCGTCGTGATTTCAAAGTATATCAAGCAGAGAAGTATGATGAGAATCATCAAATTATTTCTCAGGCATTAACACCACATGGGAACACTAAGTACCTTATGGTGAACCCACAGTGGGAATATTTTAAGTCGAAAGCTCGCGAGTCGCTTTCAAATTCCAACACTTACTCCCGTCGTAAGTACGATGTAGAGACTGTTTTTGGTAACTTGAAGGCTTATTTGGGTTTTAAAAGATTCACAGTACGTGGTCTTAAGAAAGCCAAAAGACAAATTGGGATTGCTTTAATGGCATTAAACATGAAGAAAATGGCCGGAAGGCCGCTCATTTTCTCAAAATATTCAGATAATCAAAAAGCTCCATTCAGAATTTTTGTTAAATTCCGAATGGAGCTTCTGATTCAGAGGCTTTTTGTCACAACCCCTTTGTTTCTCCTAAATTACTTTCCATAAACCTCAAACTGGGGACGCTTGCCGTTGACAATCGCTACCACATCGTCCAGGCCCATGGCCACCATGTTCTTCATTGCCGTGTCGGTGTAGAAGGCGCTGTGGGGGGAAATCAGGACGTTCGGCATGGCACGCAGGGCCTTGTAGTCCTCTGGAATCTCATCCGCCGTTGCCTGTTTTTCAAAGAACTGCCCCTCGTCCGCCAGGGTATCTAGGGCGGCCCCGGCAATTTCCTTCGCCTGCAGTGCCGCAATCAGGTCGTTGGCGTTAACGATGCCACCCCGGGCCATGTTGATCAGGTAGGCAGTTGACTTCATCTTCTTAAAGGTGGCGGCGTTGAAGAGGTTCGTCGTACTGTCATTCAACGGGGTGTGGACCGTGACAATGTCGGCCGTCTTTAGGAGGGTATCCTGGTCCGTGTACTCTAAGTAAGGACTTAGCTCAACCCGGTGAATCGGGTCGGTTGCAATTACCTTGGCCCCTAGTGCAGAGTACAGTTGGGCAGTGGCCCCACCGATGTGACCGGCACCGATAATGCCCACCGTCAGGTTATAAATCTCCGTACTCTCCAGACCGGCCCAGCGGAAGTCAAGCTTGTCCATCCGCTGGTCGTAGTAACCGAGTTTTCTGACAAGGCGGAGGGCCTGGGTTAGGCCCATTTCAGCAATTGCCCGTGGCGAATAGGCAGGGACGTTAGTGACAATCAAGTCATACTTCTTCGCCAGGTCAAAGTCAATCATGTCATAGCCGACCATCCGCGCCGTCAGTTGCTTAATCCCGTATTCGTGAAGGGCCTGGTAAACCTCTGGCTCCAAGGGCTGGGTTTGCTGAAAATCGATTCCATCGAAGCCCTTGGCCCACTTTACGGTGTCCTTGTTGAGGCGCTCGTCAACGCACTTAACTTCGACCCCGTTTTCCTCTGACCACTGCTTAATATACTTCTTCTCCGGTTCCAATACCGCATACATTAAAATTTTCATCATGTACCTCCTTACCAGGTCAACTTCTGCATCTTCGCAACGGCTTCCTTTAAAACCGTTAACGGTTGGGTTGCGGCAATCCGAACAAAGCCCTCACCCGACTTACCAAATGCCAAGCCGGGTACAACCAGGATCCCCGCCTTCTTTAGCAGCTGGTCGGCAAAGTCAACGGAGTTTAGCCCTGTTGCCCGAATATCAGCGAAGACGTAGATACTTCCCTCAACGGGACTAACGTCTAACCAATCAATCTTGGGTAGCTCAGTCTGCAAGTATGTTAGCCGTTTTTGAAAGGCTTCAACAATTGGGGCGACCAGTTCGTCGTGATGCTGAAGACCGTATAAGGCCCCTTCTTGTGACATCGTTGGGGCCGTAAAGGTCACTGCGTCATTGACATCGTTGGCCGTTGTCACTAACCAGTTCGGTCCAATCAGGTAGCCAATCCGCCAACCGGTCATGGCAAAGCTCTTTGACATCCCACTAATCGTTACCGTGTTATCAGGCGCGAACTTAGCTAGTGGCGTGAACGTCTTGCCCGGCATTACGTAGTCGGAATAGATTTCGTCACTGAAAATCAGCAGGTCGTTCTTGATTGCCAGGTCGGCAAGTGCCTGCTCCTCAGCCGCTGTCATCACATTACCGGTCGGGTTGTTCGGCGTGTTGATAATGATGGCCTTTGTCTTAGGCGTAATCTTCTTGGCGATTTCCGCAGCTTCAATCTTGTAGCCGTCGGCCGCTTTACCATCGACCGTTACCGGAGTCCCATTGGCCAGCTTAACCTGGTCAATGTAAGGAGAAAAGCTCGGCTGGGGAATGATAACTTCATCACCGGGATCCAGCAGGGCTTCGAGAGCAATAAACAGGGCGTGTTCGGCCCCGACCGTCACCAGAACCTGGTCTAAATTAAACTTTAGTTGGTACTTATCTTGGTAGAAATCACAGATTGCCTGACGGAGTTCAGAAAGGCCCTCAGCGGCGGTATAGTGCGTCATCCCCGCCTTGGTCTTTTCAAAGGCCGCCTCAATAATTGGTTGGGGGGTAGTAAAATTCGGGTCGCCGACAGATAAGTCAATGACGTTATCCATCTTAGCAGCCATTGCGCAAACGTTCGCCAAGATATTTGTACTAGGCTTTTGGTATGCTTTGCTTAAAATCGAACTATCCATTATTTTTCCTCCGTTCATCATGTGATTCGTGTAACTTTGCATTAAGTATAGTCGTTTTTTATTTTTAAATCCACATATTTATGCATTATAACCGCATAAGTATTCAAAAATACCGAATTCTTATACGCGTTGCAATATGGTAAAATGCCAATAGCTGAAGGGAGGAACCTTTGATGGCCCGTATTTTTATGGTTTGAAGACAACCCCGCGATGATCAAGACTGTCCAAGAAGAACTTAGGAAGTGGCAGTACGACGTCCAAACCGTCACCGACTGGGGAAACGTCGCTGGCGAGGTCACGGCAGCCCACCCGGCCCTGGTTCTTTTTGATATCACCCTGCCCACCTTCGACGGCTTTTACTGGATGCAGGAGGTCCGTAAACATACCCGGATTCCCATTATCGTTATTTCCGCTGCGGACATTGACAGTAATGTCATGCACGCCATTGCCGCGGGCGCAGACGACTACATTATGAAGCCCTTCTCAATGACCGTCCTGCTTGCCAAGATCCAGGCCCTGTTGCGGCGGACTCAGCAGAGCAGTGACCAAATGGTCTGGGCAAATAACCACTTCAACGCCCTTACCAACCAGCTTAACAACGACCAGGGGCAGGCCCAGTTAACCCCCACGGAAGGTGCCCTTCTCCAGGTACTCATCCACCACCGCAAACAGACCGTTACCAAGGACCAGCTTCTGGAATGGCTTTGGCAAGGCGGTAAGTACCTTAACGATAATACGTTAAACGTCAATATCAGCCGCCTACGGAGTAAATTGGCGCCCCTCGGCCTCGACCAGGCCCTCCGGACAGAGCGAGGAGTTGGCTATCGGCTGGTGATCAGTAATGAATAAAAAAAGCTTTGCCCGCCTGTGGCTCCACTCCCAACTCCCCCTCTTGTGGGCGTACCTATTGTTAACTGCTCTCTTGGCCCTCCTGTGTTACCTGTACCAACTGCCTACCATTATCATTGGCGACTTCATCCGGTTTAGCCTTCCGGTCCTGATCATCTGGTTGATTATCGCCGTGATACGGGCCCATCACCGGCAGCAACGCGTCGGCAGACAGGAACTAGTCTCACCAGCTAATCCGCTAGAACAAGCCCTCGTGCGTGCCCTAACTAATGAACAGGAACACCACCGTAAGCTCGTTCAACACCTCCGGCACAAGCAACAGGAACAATTGGACCAACTGGACCTCTTCTCCCATGAGATTAAGAATTCCCTGGCTCTGTTGCAGGCGGCAGCCGAAAGTCAGCCAGCCGTTTCAAGTACCCAGGTCAAGACGAATGTCCACCAGGCTGATTATTACCTTAACCTCCTCAGCGGTGAGCGGCTGGCAATGGATAAGTCGGACCTCGACCTTAAATGGTTAAATCTTAGTAAGACGGTCAACGAAGTGATTCGGCAAAACGGGCAGCTGTTTATCGCCAAGCAGCTCATTCCTAAGATCAGTATCTCCCCAGTCCAAGTCATGACCGACCAGAAGTGGCTCCACTTTTGTATCAATCAGCTACTGACCAACGCCATTAAGTATGCAACCCCGGCAACCACCATCAAAATCACCTGGCAAGACGGCACCCTCGTAATCACGAACACTGGCCCCGCCATCCCCAGTGCAGACCTACCACGGATCTTTGACAACGGCTTTACTGGTCATAACGGCCACCATATGGCCAGATCCACCGGGATGGGGCTCTACTTTGTTAAACAGGTGACGGAACGATTAAACCTCCAGGTACGGGTATTTTCACCGGGACCCTATCAGACTGTCGCCCAGCTTACCTTTCCCCATAAACTAGTCCATTAGAATCAATTCTTACAAAACTGTAAGGTTCTGCACACTCCTGTAAGTAGGAAGCTGGGCAGGACCTTTTTATAATTAAAGTATCAAGAATTCAAATACAGGAAAGGGATGTTTAACATGGTCCTCTTAAAACTTGACCACGTCCAAAAAATTTTTGAAGCTAATTCCAGTCACCCGGTAGCGGCCTTAAAAGACGTCAGCTTTACCGTTCAAGATGGAGAATTCGTTGCCATCATGGGCGAATCTGGCGCCGGAAAAAGTACCCTACTGAACATTATTGCCACTCTAGATAAGGCTACCAACGGAAGTGCGGCACTTAACGGCCAGGATCTTAGTGCCCTGAGTAAGGACGAAGCCGCCCGCTATCGGCGCCAGCACCTCGGTTTCGTCTTCCAGCACTTTAACCTGTTGGACAGCCTGAGCAATCGCGATAACGTCTACCTCCCCCTGGTTTTAGCTAAGGTGGCGCCGGATGAAATGGACCGGCGGATCAAGCCACTGGTTAGTCGCCTGCGGATTGAGAAAATCATTGACCGCTACCCCAGCGAAGTCTCTGGGGGCCAACAGCAACGGATTGCTATCGCCCGGGCATTGATCACCCCTCCTCGCTGATGAACCAACTGGGGCCTTGGATTCAAACACCAGCCAGGAAATTTTGGACCTTTTTGATGACGTTAACGCCAACGGCCAAACCATTATCATGGTTACCCATAGTGACGCTGCAGCTAGTCACGCCAAGCGGACCCTCTTCATTAAGGATGGCCGCATTTTCCACGAACTCTTTCGTGGCGACCTGTCGATGAAAGACTACCAAGCACAAATCAGTAACACAATGATGACCCTCACGAATGGTGGTGAGTGATAATGCTGTTTATTCGTTTAATTAACTCTAGTTTTAAACGCAACCTGCGGACATACGGTCCCTACCTGTTGGCAACCTGCATGCTAGTCGCCATTAACTATATTTTCGCCGCAATCGCTGCTAACCATAGTTTAAAAGAGCTCAGCACGGGAAATGTAACCACCGCCATGATGAAGCCCGGGGCTGTCTTTATCCTGATGGTAACGGCTGCTTTTCTCCTTTACGTCAACCACTTTTTGTGGCAGCAACGGAGCCACGAGATTGGTCTGTACAGTATGCTGGGGATGACCAGCAAGAACCTCGGCCTGCTTACTATTTTGGAAAAGGCCTACTTACTGGCGTTCAGCCTCGTCTTTGGCTTGATTGGTGGAGTTATCTTTGAAAAGCTAGCCTTCCTCAGCCTGGGACGACTCTTGCAAGTTCATCACCTCCGGCAGTCATGGATCAGTAGCGGGGCCCTTGGGCAAACCATCATGATCTTTGCGGCTTTCTTTATCGTTTTAATGCTTGTTGACCTCCTGAAGATTCGTCGTCTCAAGCCAACAGACCTGTGGAGCAGCGCAACTACTGTCCATAAGCACCACGGACCGTTGTTCACGATTGCGGGGCTTATCGGTCTAGTTACTCTGGCTGGGGCCTACTACATCACCCTCACTACCAAACCGAAGATCACTGCCATCAACCACTTCTTTCTTGCGGTAGTCCTGGTCGTTATTGGGACCTACCTCATTTTTATTGCGGGAAGCGTAATCCTTTTGAATTGGCTGAAGAAACGGCGCAATTTCTACTACCAGCCCCGCCACTTTATCGCCATCTCGGGGATGCGGCAACGGATGGAACAAAACGGGGCGGATCTTGCCACCATCTGCCTGCTGTGTAGTTCTGTCTTAGTCATCCTCTTTACTGCTGTGACGCTTTATAGTGGTATCAGCAGTACCGCCCGCTCGTACACCTCCAAAGACATTACCATCGTCAATAACCAGCCACTTACGAAGCAGCAAGGACAAGTCCTTAAAGATACGGCCCGCCAGCACCACGCGACTGTAACGGACCTCACCCACTACGAAGCAACGGCCACCCAGGTAGGTTACTGGCGTGGGCACTCCTTCATTAACCAGGGGCCCATCGATAACATGACAACGGCCACGTCAAACTCCATGATCTTCGTCACCGCCAAAACCTACCAGCGGCTCACTCACCGCCATACGATTCTCAAGGGCAACCAGGCCCTGATGTATGCACCAGGTAAATAGCACACTGGAAAATTGGGGGTCAGTGGAAAAGGGTACCGGGTAACGGCATTGAAGAAGCTCAATTTCGCCTTTAATCCTGACCACGCCATTTTCTCGCCAATTTTCATGGTCATGAATAAGCTCCCTAGGGGGATGCCGGCAATGACCGTTACCACCCTGAACTACCACTTGAAGGGCAACGCCAAGAAACGGATTGCCTTTGAAACCGACCTCCAGCAAAAGCTCCACTTATCGAGCCTCCAGTTTTCGGGATACGCCACCATCTTCTCACTCCTCAACGGCCTTTATGGCGGTCTTGTCTTTATCGGAATCCTAATCAGTATCGCCCTGGGGATCACCACCACAATTGTTATCTACTTAAAGCAGATTTCCGAAGGGTACGCAGACAAGCAGCGCTTTACTACGATGCAGGAAGTCGGTTTGAGTGAACACGAAACCACCAAGAGCATTCACAGTCAGGTCCTGATGGTATTCATGTTGCCAATCATCGGGGCCATTATCAACCTTGGCTTCGCCTTTCCCGCCATCAAGCAGATTATGACCCAATTAAACTTCTACAACCTCACATTAATGGTCGCCATCGCGGTAATCATTACGGTTGCCCTCTTACTCCTCTACTTAGTAATATACGGATTAACTACCCGTACGTATCATCAAATTATTGATAAGTAACACAAAAGGCCCAATATGCTGATCCGCGATCCGTATGGATCAGCGGATGGGCGTTTGGTTCCACTTTGAAGGCCCGTTCAAATACTTCAATTGCCGACACCGCGGTTTCTGTAGGTGAGATATTGTAGCTTAAAGCGTAACGTCCATACAGGTCTAAAACGACATGCACACGAGCTTTCTTTACCTGGTTTATCCCGTATAAGACCTCTGTAGTATCGGTTACCCAAACTTCGTTTTTACTCTGACGATCAAATTGTCCATTGAGTAGATTATCATTGATGTATTCTTCATGACGTTTAACACGATTGTGTTTCTTCTTTCGGACATTTGCTTTGATTCCATGGTTTCTCATACAATTGGTTACTCGTTTTAGCCCTGCCTTGAAACTTAGCTTATTTTCATAGTCTAGCTGTGTTGTCATCGCTAAGTAGCCCAGTGTCCACTTATGCTTTTCCTCTAGTTCTAGAATCGCCTCCAGTAGCTCTGATTGTTCAATTTTATAGTTACTTGGCTTTCTATGAAGCCACTTGTAATAAGCATCTCTAGTTATGCCAGCGATCTGACACAAGACACTAATTGGCCAGCCATGTTCTTGATTCAGTTCTTTGATGGCTTGTTGTTTGAGGAACCGTTCACCTCCCGATTGCGTATTTCCATTACTTTTTTTGCGTAGGCATCTTCCATTTCTTTACGAAGAAGTTGGGCCTTTAATAAGCGATTTTCAGCTTTTAGTCGATCAACTTCTGTCCAGGCTTCCTTCGGCTTGGCTTTACCCCGCCGATCACGAAGTGATTGCGGGTCATTACCACTTTTACGATATTTTTGATACCAACCATAGACTTGTTGGTAACTAACATGGTACTTATCTACTGCCCAGTTGTAGTTAATATCATGCTTAATCAGTTCCTCAATTATCGATAATCGTTCTTCAAAAGTAGTTTTCCGTCCTGGCATAATTGAATCTCGCTTTCTTGGCGTATAAGCCGTTAGTTTTGATTCATTATACTGGATAATCCAATTTGATAGTTGTGTTTCTGACTTTAATCCATTTTTAATTGCGAATACTTTAAGGGAATCTGTTGATTCCTGGTATCGTCGGACTAAATCCAGTTTGAAGTCCTTTGAGTAGCTACAATTGTGATGACTGGATTGTAATCCGTCAATTCCTTGGTACTTATAAAGCAGTCGCCAACGCGAAATAGTACCTTTACCAATTGAGTGTTTCCTAGTAACTTCTTTCGCACTAGAATGACTTAATTCGTTTAATATCGCCAGTTTCTCTTCTGCACTAAATTTCGCTTTCCTAGTCATAGAAAAAGCCCTCCAAGTATAAGATGAATTTTCTATTTCATCTGTATACTTAGAGGGCATTATAGCCAAATTCCCAGTCCTTTTGTGTTACTTATTTCAAGTTAATTATTCTTCTGGTTCATATACCAGGTGGTCGTTAATAAAGGACTTGAAGCCCTGTTCAGCTAACTCGCGGCCATAGCCGGAGTGCTTGACACCACCAAATGGCAGTTCTGGAAGTGATGCCCAACCAGCGTTGATCCAGGTCATTCCCGTGTCGATTTGGGCAGCAACCTTCCGTGCTTCGGAAACATTCTTACCAAAGACCGTGTTTCCTAAGCCGTAGCTTGAGTCATTAGCAAGGTCGATTGCCTCAGTGACGTCATGGTACTTGTAGACAGACATTACTGGGCCAAACATCTCCTGGTCAAAGATTGGGTTGTCATGACGAATGTCAGTCAAAATCGTTGGCATGAAGAATTGGCCATCAAGCTCATCAACGGGTTGGTTCCCGTAAACAACCTTGGCCCCGTTCTCGACAGCTAAGGCAACCTGCCTTTCAAGCTTTTTCTTTGCTTTCTTAGAATTCATTGGGGCCAGGGTCGTACTTGGGTCCATTGGGTCCCCCATCTTAACGTTACTGAAGATTTCCTTAGCGCGCTTCAGAAATTCATCGTAAAGGTTATCCGGGACGATAAAGCGCTTGGAAGAGGTACATACCTGGCCAGCGTTGTAGAGACGGGCAGCAGGAATAATTGCCGCCAACTTATCAATGTCCGCATCCGGAAGGACGATAAAGGCATCGTTACCCCCCAGTTCCATCGTACTCTTCTTGAGGTTCTTAGCGGCTTCCGTTGCGACCGCCTGGCCACCACGTTCAGAACCCGTCAGGCAGACACCTTGAACCCGCTTATCAGCAATGATTGCCCCGACCTGGTCGTAATCAACAAAGAGGTTGGTCAAGCTACCGACCGGCGCACCGGCTTCCTTAACAAGGTCCGCAAATGCTTGGGCTGATGTTGGACAGTTGGAGGCATCCTTTAAGATCATCGGGTTCCCGGCTAAAAAGTTCGGGATAAAGACCCGGGCGATTTGGTAAAACGGGAAGTTCCACGGCTCAACCGCCATCAAAACGCCGGTTGCCTGGTGCAGGACATAGGCATTACCCGAGTCGGTATAGATTGGCGTCGGCGCCAGAAACTGGTCCGCCTTTTGGACATAGTAGTCACAGAAGGATGCACACAGCTCAACTTCACCTTCCGCTTCACCGATCAGCTTCCCCATATCACGGGTAATTAGTTCACCCATCGCGTGTTTCTTGTCGCGAAGGAGTTCACCCAAACGGGTAATGATCTGCTTCCGTTTAGCTAGTTCGCTACCATCACGCCACTTGAGGTAGAGGGCATGAGCTGCGGCTAACGTTTTTTCAACTTCTTCATTCGTTGCTTGCGGATATTCATGTTCAACTTCATTGGTATAAGGGTTAACTGTTCGATAAGCCATTTTATATATCCACCTTTCTTTGCTTTCTGTACTTTGCATCCCCACGCTTCACATTATAAACGTTTTCTAGAATTTCACAATCATTTTACTCGATAGTTCATAAACACACACGCTGTAGCTGATTAACAGAACTGTGATCTTTATGAAAAGATATTTTAGTTATTCATTAGATTCACAAGCTCACCTAAAATTAGAAAACAAAAAGGAAGTGCGGGGCGCTAACTCCTCACTTCCTTCTTAATTTATAGTACTGGTGATAGCAAACGGGAGAAGTACTGCTTAAACTTCCGCCAGTTTGACTGCTTTGCAAAGTACTCAGGTGTCAGTAGGGTACTATCTTTCATGTCTTCCTCAAAGATTTTCTTCAGCTGGGCCGTTAATTCCTCATTGTAAGCAAAGGCGTTAACTTCCCAGTTCAGCCGGTAGCTCCGGTAGTCCTGGTTTGCCGAGCCGACTGAGGAAAGGTTGTCACCGCTGACCATGGTTTTGGCATGGATAAAGCCGTTATTGTACTTATAAACCTTGACACCGTTGTTAACCAGGTACTTAGCATAGTACTCCGTTGCCCGGTAAACAAACGGGTGGTCCGGCATGCACGGAATCATGATTCGAACATCAATTCCACTCCGGGCCGCAATCACCAGTGATTCTAGGATTGGTTCACCCGGAATCAGGTACGGGGTTTGGATGTAGACATACTTACGGGCCGATGAAATGATTGACTCGTAGCCCCGCCGAATTGCGTAATCATCATTGTCCGGCCCTGATGAAACAATCTGCATCACGACGTCTTTCTCCGGATCATTAGGCCGCTCAATGTTCAAGTTCTCAACTACTTTTTCAATTTCTACCCGGTGTTTATTGGTCTTTCGGCAAGTCATGTTCCAGTCCAAGGCAAACCGGCCAGTCAAAGTTAGGGCCGCTTGCCCAACGACCCGCAGGTGGGTATCACGCCAGTAGCCAAACTTGGCCATTTTACCGACGTACTGGTCACCAATGTTAAAGCCCCCAATGTAGCCAATTTTGCCATCAACCACCACAATTTTACGGTGAAGGTGGTAATTCAACCGCGGCGTGGTGATCCGCTTATTGGGCTTGGAGTTGAAGGGTTGGGCCTCGCCACCTAACTCTTCCAGGTGGGCAAAGAATCTGTAAGTTGTTCCCCGGGACCCGCTTAAGTCATAGAGGACCTTGACCTGGGCCCCCCGCTTGGCTGCCCGTTCCAGCGCTGCCAGAATTTTTTTGCCAAGGTCGTCGGCGTAAAAGGTATAGAACTCGACGTAAATATGGTCCTGGGCCTGGTCAAAGTCGTCAATCATCTTGGTAAACAATTTCTTACCATCAATGAAAACCTTGACCCGGTTGTTGAAGGTCACAATTGCGTTATCCAGGCTGGTCGATAGGCTGACGAGCTGACGAGCCCGGGCCAAGCGACCGCTTTGCAACAGGAGCTTATGTTTCTCCAGCAGTGCTTCCTGACGGGCAACGACCTTTTCACGAAAATGCTGCTGTTCGTCGCGGATGCTAAAGATATCGTCCTCCGACAGCTTTCGGCCGACAAAGAGGTAGACGATAAAGCCAATCACCGGAAATACTGACAGGACCAGCAGCCAAGCCCAAGTTGATGCAATATCACGCCGGGTCCGAAAAACGGTCCAGATAGCAAAACCAATGTTGATCAACCACAATACTTCAATAATGCGGCGGATAATATCCCATGTCCAAACAATATTCAATCTTATTCCCACCCTATTAGTAAATTCACTTAATTATAACATTTATTATCTCAAGCGCAGCCCACCGGTGTATTTCCCTATTAACTAAAAAATAATTTCCTGGACTGTAACACAATCCAGGAAATTATTTTATTCCCTTACCATGGAAATGATGTTAAAAATGTTATCAGGCCAAAGATGATTGCTGGGAAGTTAGCCCAGAAAACGGCCCAGTCACGTTGTCGCTTGAAATAGGCGTAGATGCACCACAATACACCGTTCAGTGCCGCAACAAGGGGCTGGAGTGGTGCCCCGTAGTTACCATGCAAGTTATTAATAATCTGTGGAATATAGGAAACGTACATGCAGATTGCAATTACCGTCGCAATCTTACTTAAAATACTAATAAACTTTGTCTCTCTCATGCCTTCCTTAAATCACGCTGTAAGTTATTCAGTAGCCGCTTTCAAGGCCAGGGCAAAGTCACCGATGGTAGCAGAGCCATTGTGTTTAGCCAATGGCATACTAATGTATTCGTCAACGTCGCCAACGTCAACGTAGTTATTAAGCAACTTCTTGAATTCGCGACGAACCTTCTTTAAGAACTCCTCGCTGACAACCCCACCACCAAAGATGAGTTGACCAGGACGGAACATCAACGTGGCATCAACTGCTGCTTGGGCAACGTAGTAAGCCATGATGTCCCAAACGTGGTCAGTCAACGGAACGTCTTGCCCCTTCTTGCCTGTCCGGGCTTCGAAGGTTGGGCCACTGACCAATCCTTCAAGGCAGTCACCGTGGAAAGGACAAATTCCTTTGAAGTCGAGGTCGTCGGGGTGCCGCTTCAGGCGAATGTGCCCCATCTCAGGGTGACCGAGTTCACCGACGAACTTACCATCAATGACGGCACCGGCGCCCACACCAGTTCCAATGGTGTAGTAAACTAGGGAGTTGATTCGCTTGTTGAAGAGAGTCGACAGAACGTATTCACCATAGGCCGACCCGTTAACATCGGTTGTCCAAGCGATTGGGATATTAAAGTGCTTCTTGAACGGACCGACAAAGTCCGTGTCTGCCCAGCCCTTCTTTGGGGTGTTGGTGATGTAGCCGTACTTCGGTGAGCTCTTCCGGATCTCAATTGGCCCAAATGACGCAATCCCAATTGCAGAAAGCTTATCCTTATACTTATCAAAGAATTCAATACACTTCTGCAGGGTTTCTTTTGGGGTCGTAGTTGGAATGTGGACTGAGTCTTGAATTTGGTAGTTGATGTTACCAACGGCACAGACGAACTTGGTCCCCCCGGCTTCGATACTTCCTAATAACATGCTAAGTTCCTCCTTGGTTTATTCGTTCTTTTCCATTTCTGCCCGCAATTTCTTGCCAACTTCTTCGTAACCTGGCTTACCCAGCAGACCAAACATGTTGGTCTTGTAGGCTTCCACGCCGGGTTGGTTGAATGGGTTGATCCCGTTCAGGTAACCGGAGATGCCCATGGCCACTTCAAAGAAGTAGATCAAATAACCGAGGGTGTATTCATTTTCTTTGGGAATGTGGACCGTCATTACCGGAACACCCCCAGCAGTGTGGGCAGCGACCACGGCTTCATAGGCCTTGGTGTTGGCAAAGTCCATGGTCTTACCTTCCAGGTACTTCAGACCGTCCAGGTTGTCGTCTTCACGAGGAATCTCAACGTCAAAGTTCGGCTTGTCCAGCTTAACAACGGTTTCTATCAAGAAACGCCGCCCTTCCTGGATGTATTGGCCCAGGGAGTGGAGGTCGGTGGTGAAGTTAGCACTGGATGGATAAATTCCCTTCTGGTCCTTACCTTCAGACTCCCCGGCCAGCTGCTTCCACCATTCGGCAAACATCCGCATGTTCGGCTCGTAGTTTTCCAGCAGTTCCGTTTCGTAACCCTTGCGGTACAAGATGTTCCGGTAGGCCGCGTATTGGTAAGCTTCGTTCTTACTCAAGTCCGGGTCCACGTAGTCTTTTTCGGCTTGAGCGGCCCCTTCCATCAGCTTGTCAATATCGGCACCGGATGCAGCGATTGGCAGAAGACCCACTGGGCAAAGGACGGAATAGCGACCACCGACCCCGTCTGGAATGACGAATGATTCGTAGCCGTTGGCGTCCGCCTCGGTCTTCAAAGCCCCCTTAGCCTTATCAGTCGTGGCGTAGATCCGCTTGTTGGCTTCTTTTTGGCCGTACTTTTCAATCAGCTTCTTCTTGAAGATCCGGAAGGCAATCGATGGTTCCGTCGTCGTCCCGGACTTGGAAACGACGTTGACGGAGAAGTCCTTGTCGCCAATCAGCTGGAGAAGGTCATGAACGTAAGTTGAGCTTAAGGAGTTACCACCAAAGATTACTAGTGGGTACTTGCGGTTCTTGGCGCTTTGGGCCTGGTAGAAGGTGTTGTGCAAGAAGTCGATAGCCATTTGGGCACCGAGGTAGGAACCCCCAATCCCGATAACAACCAGGATGTCGGAGTCGGATTGAATCTTCTTGGCTGCGGCCTTGATCCGGGCGAACTCGTCCTTGTCGTATTCGCTTGGCAAATGGAGCCAGTCACGGAAGTCTGCCCCGGCGCCGGTCCCGTTACGGAGCTCGTCGTTAGCGGCGTTAACCATTGCCTGCATTTCACCTAATTCGTTGTCGTGAACAAATTGTTTTAAGCCTTGTGTATCAAATGAAAGATGTGCCATGTTTGCTCTCTTCTTTCCTTTACTTAAAAATCTAATTCCAGAATTGAATACTTTTGTTAACGTTTTCTATGTTAGCGCTTACTATTTTATATATCAACCGGTTGATATCATCTTTTTCTCGCGATATGATATGTCAAAAGCGGTTAGAATAGAAACAAAATATTCGAAATCATTCAGTAAATTTTTACTTGAGAGGACTTTTTTATTATGAATAGCCAAAAACCAACTGTTAAGCAGCGGGTACGGAAGTTCACCGGGAACTTCGCTACCATTGCCTGCTTAGTAATGTACTTTTCTTACATTGAACAAATTATCGCCAACTTTACCGGTCACCCGGTATCTCCTGTGCAACCATTCTTTGCCTCCATTAACGCCCTGCTTTGGGTTATCTATGGTTGGGTAAAGCCGGACAAGAAGGATTGGCCGGTAATCATCGCTAACTTCCCCGGAATTATCTTCGTTTTAGTTACTGCTGTTACCTCATTTGTTCACTAATGTGAATACGCGTGGTGCTAGTGAAACTTTTCTAGACAATACTCCATATTAGATGCTAAAATTGCCACTTCTAACCGTTCTTGAAAGCCTGCTAAACTTCGCGCACGATTATTTTCGGCATTATAGTATTTTAATAACGAAAAGTCGGTCTCAATCGTTCGGCGAATTGCTTTTAGGATTCGTGAATTATGCTTCTTAGCGCCAGCCATGTTTTGACGAAATGGAGTCCAAAGCTCATAGCCATCACTAACTAGGTCGGTATGAAGCTGACGGCTAACATAGCCAACATCTGCTAATAAAAAGTGCTCAAGTGGCATAGTGTTTAAGATTAATTCTTCGGCGACCTTACTATCATGGACAGAAGCTTTAGTAACGATGTAGTTGAGCAAGTAACCATCACTACTAACAATCATGTGGACTTTAAACCCATAGTAATACTGTTTTTTCGTAGCGTTATAGCCAATATCAGTACTTCCCCGAAAAATCTTGGCTCGATAATTGCGAACTGGATGACAAACTGGTACTGGAAAGCTATCAATAATTAGGAATTGTCCATGTAAATCAACATCTTGGTTTAGCTTTCGCCTAATTAAACTGAGTAACGGTAGTAATTGGCGAGTGCGACGGTTGAAACGTGACCGAGAAATGGAGCTCACCAAGATCATACAAAAGCGTCGTTGCGATTCGATTCCTAACTGAGTTTGGCAAATCAGAAGGGCTATTAGGGTACTATCATCAACTTTAACTTGGTTGATGTTCGGTCGTTGAACGAGCTTTTTAGGTGCATAAAGCTTATACCAGCGATGGCAGGTACGGTTTAATTGAGCAAAATTAACTTGTAAATGATGGCAATAGTGGTTAGACTTAAGAAGGTTCAACATGATTAAGGCTCTTTTCTATTTAAGTTTTGTATCACTTAATAGTCTAACCATGTTGGGCTTTTTTTGTAAAATCAAACATACTAATGAGTACTAGCACCACGCGTATGTGAATATATTAATGGGGCTGTGACATAAGTCCCAAATAATTAATGGAGTTAGATGAAATCTTCGGATTTCATTTAACTCCATTTTCCTTTAAAATATTAGTAAAAGAAAAGACATCGACTTGACCGTCGATGCCTCCAAAATACCCTCGAAAGGATACAAAAACATTGGAACCTGATTATAACATGAATCAACTTAGTTTGAACATACCTACTGCTTATGAACCTGAGTTAAATCATCCAGCACGTTATATTAATCGGCTGGTTGAAAGCTTAGCGCTGCGGCGACCCAATATTATGGGTCGACCAAGAGAGTATGATCCACGAATGCTGTTAAAGTTAGTTTTACTGGCTTACAGCTATGGTATCATTTCCTCTAGGAAAATTGAACGCTTTGCTCGTGAAAACATTGTTGCGATGTGGTTGACTCAAGAACAGCGCCCAACCTACCGCACCATTGCTCGCTTCATTGTCTCCCAAGAATTGGAAGATATGATTCAGAGTAGTTTCAAGGAATTTCATGACTATTTAAAGGCTCAGGGAATGATCGATGAGGCTTCATTCATTGATGGCACTAAGATTTTAGCTAACGCAAATAAGTATTCCTTTGTTTGGAAGAAACACACCATTAAGTATCGCAAATTAAACGTTGAAAAGGCTCAAAAACTAATTCGTGAAATTAAGCAAGCAGAAGTTAAGATTGATGTTGATGAAGATAGCTTTGACATTGATCAACTTGATACGATTATTGCCTTACTTGAACAACGGATTGAAGAGTTAAACCAACGGGTGGCCGAAACCGCAAAGGTTTCGCCCAATCCGGCCAAGCAGGAACGACGTCATGCCAAAAAGTATCTCCATGCTTTAGACCATTGTCGTCAAAAGCATCTTGAATACCAAGCCCAATCGCAGATCGCTGGCCAACGTAATAGCTATTCCAAAACCGATCATGACGCTACTTTTATGCGTTTAAAGGAAGATCCGATGCGTAATGGTCAAACAAAGCCAGCGTATAATCTTCAAATTATGACTAGCTCACAGTACGTGCTGGGTTATGAACTCATGCAGAACCCAACCGATACTAGAACATTAATCCCATTCTTATCTCATCTCGCCCAGAACGAAGTTTTGGGGCGAGAAATTGTTGCCGATGCTGGTTACGGATCAGAACGCAATTATAAGTATATCGAAGATGAGCTATCTGATTGTACAGCTTTAATTCCTTACAGCACCATGATTAAAGAGAATAGCCGTAAGTGGCGTTCTGATGATCGAAAAGTAATGAACTGGGAATATCATGAGGCTGATGACTTTTATGTAAACCCACAGGGCGTCCGATTCAACTTTAAACGATACGCATACCGAAATGATAAATACAAATTCCGTCGTGATTTCAAAGTATATCAAGCAGAGAAGTATGATGAGAATCATCAAATTATTTCCCAGGCATTAACACCACACGGGAACACTAAGTACCTTATGGTGAACCCACAGTGGGAATATTTTAAGTCGAAAGCTCGCGAGTCGCTTTCAAATTCCAACACTTACTCCCGTCGTAAGTACGATGTAGAGACTGTTTTTGGTAACTTGAAGGCTTATTTGGGTTTTAAAAGGTTCACAGTACGTGGTCTTAAGAAAGCCAAAAGACAAATTGGGATTGCTTTAATGGCATTAAACATGAAGAAAATGGCCGGAAGGCCGCTCATTTTCTCAAAATATTCAGATAATCAAAAAGCTCCATTCAGAATTTTTGTTAAATTCCGAATGGAGCTTCTGATTCAGAGGCTTTTGTCACAACCCCATTTTTTATTATTTCAGTGCTGCCCGATAGGCCCGGGCCGTGGTGGGGTCAAAACAGACCATCGTCACCTCATTGACTTGCTGGGCAGTTTGTAAAAATTCCCGGATTGTCTGGATGGCAATTTTAGCCGCCCGGGCAAGGGGGAAGGAGTAGGCACCCGTACTGATTGACGGGAAAGCCACGGTGCGGCAGCCAGTTTGGTCGGCTAGCTCCAGGCTATTGCGGTAGGAGTTCGCCAGCAGCTGGTCTTCACCATGCTGGCCACCATGCCAAACCGGTCCTGGTGTGTGAATGATATACTTAGCCGGCAAGTTGAAGCCACTGGTGATGCGGGCCTCGCCGGTTGGGCAGCCACCGAACTTTTCGCAGGCAGCATAGAGAGCTGGACCAGCCGCCCGATGAATGGCACCATCAACACCGCCGCCGCCCATTAACGTGGTGTTGGCGGCGTTGACGATGGCGTCCGCCTTAACCTTCGTAATGTCACCTTCGACAACCTTAATCTTTACCATTAATGATCCCTTCGTTTCCTAAATTGCTGGTACAACCAGATTGTTTCGACAATTGAGAGGGCTGATAGTCCAATGACAAAGCCATGACCAAGCCCCACCCCAAATTGATAAGCACTCTTGGGAAGGGCCACCGTGTCCAGCTTAGTCAAAAGAGCCAGCACAACGATAAAAGTCATTACTGCCCCTATCTTGATGGAGCGACTTAATTTCTTCCACTCAACCTTACTCAACAAGAAATAGATATTAACTGACATCAAGCCAACTAAAGCGCCAGCAAGCATCCGCCACCCTGGTTGCAGCTGGTTAAGCCAGTCAGTGCCGACTAACGAGCGGCAGAGAAAGTAGAACAACATTAATTATATACGAAATAGTAAATGTGCGGTCATACTTAGCATTGGTAACGTGCTCCTGCTTGTAACTATCAATCATTTCGTGATCCTCCCGTAATAAGTCATCCAAACTAACGTGATAGAGGTCACTGAGCTGGACCAGCATGAAAATATCGGGATAGGAGCGCCCGTTTTCCCAACTTGAAATGGTCTTACGGGAAACACCAAGTTTTTCCGCCACTACCTGTTGGGTCCAATCGTTCTGTTGGCGATAATGTTTAATCTTCACGGCAAATTCCATCTCGTACCTCCTCAAGTCAAATTGATTTCCCGGGAAATAATTCTTGCCTATTACAATACCGGGAACGAGCGGAATTGTCACGCTATCCTTTTTAGACGAATCGAGTAGGAGGTAATTGATTAGTTCAATTACCGACCTCTCACACCACCGTACGTACGGTTCCGTATACGGCGGTTCGACAATTTAATCACTTTTGAATTAACTGGAGCGTCTTGGACATATTTATTAGTCCAAGGTGCTCCAGTTTTCTATTTGTTAGAGAATAATTTAGTGTCTTACTGTGTGCAGTTCGCCAGTAACCCTTTCGGGTACTAGCGAAGACGAACGCATCATGATAAGACAAACCTAACTTCTGTAGGTGTACAACTTTAGTTTTGAATTTCTTCCATTGCTTCCAGATATATTGTCTTATTCGTGCTCTTAACCATTGATCAAGGCGGTGAATAAAATTGGCTAACTTCCCAATTGAGTAATACTGAAGCCAGCCACGCATCTTTTGGTGGATTTCTTCAAACATCTTGGTAAGAGAAACACCCCGATTACGCTTAGTTAGAAGCCTCAATGCTTGTTTTACTCGTTGTTGTGATTGTTTGGCTGGTCGGGCATAGGCACCATTACGGTCTACACCGAGTGAGAAGCCAAGAAACTTCAACCTCAAGGGACTACCAATTTTGGTTTTATCTGGATTAACTTTAACTTTCAATCGCTTTTCAAGAAACTGAGTAATACTACGCATTACTCGTTCTCCGGCCCGCTGACTTTTAACATAGATGTTACAATCGTCCGCGTAGCGCACAAAGTGGTGACCACGTCTGGTCAGCTCTTTATCCAACTCATTTAAATAGATATTCGCTAGCAGTGGCGATAGTGGTCCTCCTTGCGGAGTTCCTTTGTCGCTCCTAACGAACAGCCCGTGGTCCAAGATTCCGCTAGTCAAAAACTTACGGATAAGTCTTAGTGTCCATGGGTCATCAATATATTGTTGGAGGTATTTAATCATCAAATCATGGTTGACATTATCAAAATAGGCCTTAAGGTCTAAATCAACTACCCGTCGATAACCTTGATTATATAGCTTAACTACCTTTGCGATTGCGTCTTGGGCTCCACGATGAGGGCGGAAACCAAAACTATTGTCAGAGAAAACTCGCTCAAAGATGGGCGTGAGTACCTGGGCAACTGCTTGTTGGACCAGGCGGTCCACTACCGTTGGTATCCCTAGTTTTCTCACTCCACCGTTGGGCTTGGGAATTTCCACTCGTTTAACCGGTGCTGGCTTATAATTGCCCTCACGTAGGTTGGTGATTAATTCCGTTTTATTTTCCCTGAGGTAGGGCAGAAGGTCATTGACAGTCATATCGTCAATACCCGCCGCTCCTTTATTTCTCTTAACTCGCAAATAAGCCTGATTAAGGTTATTGCGATCCAAGACTAAGTCTTGGATAGTGACACTCATACCTTTACCTTCACCATAATCGGTACTACGCGCCCTTGTGTACTTTCGGTTTTCCAAACCTATCCTCGACAAGCGGTCAGCTTGTGTTTCTGTTTTCTGCGATTGTCGCACCTGATTACACCTCCGATATAATTTATGAGTTATTGTCGTTCAGTCCTTCGTCTGACTAATCAGACTACTATGACCTCGGCTGACTTCTGACTTACTCAACACCACATCACTGTCGTGCTTGTTTCTGTGGAATTTCATTTATTCCTCTTGTCGGAAACGTGTAAGCCAGACCTCCCCGGGTAAGAATATTAACTTTCGTACCATGTCACCGTTAGCTTTACTGAAAGCAACTTCGAGTAGTATTGGACTTTAGTTTGTATGGCAACCTTATCCAGTTACTCTCAGCCTTATAGCTACTTCTTGTTCATCGGTGCAGTACTTTGCCTTAGACTTCCTTCAGATTCCACCTCACAGTGGACACCCTTGTCGTCAGCTCATGGTTCCGACTACTACGGCCCATAGTGGACTTTCACCGCCTAGTTAATACCCATGCCGGGCGCACCATAAAAACACCGGATGCTCGTAACCTGAGCCCCGGTGTTTCTTAGTATTACCAAATGTTGACTCGGTCTTCCGGTGCCTTATACATCTTGTCACCTGGTTGAATATCAAAGGCAGTGTAGAAGTCAGCCTGGTTTTGGGCTTGAACATTAGCCCGCAATTTTTGCGGGGCGTGGACATCAATTGAGAGGAGCAGCTGTTCATACTGCTGAGTGGCCTTCATCCGCCAAATCGTAGCCCAATTAATGAAAAATTCCTTGGCGTTAAAGTCATCTTCCTGCTTAGCAGCTTCGAGTGCACAGGAGAGGCCACCACCATCAGCAATGTTTTCCGAAACGGTTAATTTCCCGTTGACCTGCTGGCCGGCAATCGGCAGGCCATCAAACTCGTCGATCATCTTCTGGGCCAGCTTCTTGAAGTGGGCCGAATCCTCTGGGGTCCACCAGTTATTAAGGTTTCCATATTCATCGAAAAGGGCCCCATTATTGTCAAAGGCGTGAGAAATTTCGTGAGCAATAACGGCCCCGATACCGCCGTAATTTTGACTGCTCGTCTGCTTGAGTGAGTAGAACGGTGCTTGCAGGATGGCAGCTGGGAAGACAATGATGTTTTTAAACGGGTGGTAGTAGGCATTAACCGTAGCGGCACTCATTTCCCACCGCATCCGGTCAACTGGTTTGTTCCAGCGGGCAAACATTTCCTTACTAGCAACCACGGCCAATTGGTTGAGGTTGGCAATCAAGGATTCCTGTTCATCAACCTTCAGCTTATCATACAGGGCCGGAATCTTGTCTGGGTAGCCAACCTGGATTCCCAACTTATCGAGTTTCAAGATGGCCTTTTCCCGGGTCGCCTTACTTAACCAGGTATTATTTGCCAGCCGGCCCTTGTAAACATTGACCATCTGTTCAACCATATGGTGGACGTCAGCTTTTGCCTGCGGACCAAAGTACTTCTTCCCGTAGTAGTCTCCAGCAACCTGGCTAAAGGTGTCTCGAGCGAGGTAGTAGGCAAACTTTTCCTGACTAACCGGTTTCTTACTACCGGAAAGAGCGCGGCTATAACGACCGTTAATTTCCCGCATCTCATCATCCAGGTAACTGGCGTTGGCCCGAACAACGTTGATCAGTGCCCAGCTCTTGAAGAGGTCAAAGTGGCCCTTCAAGATTCCGTCGAGGGCCTTGAAATAAGCCGGTTCCATAACAATTACCTTGTCAGGAGTAGCCTTAACTAGCTGCTTGATTACGGCTCCAATGTTAAGCTGGTCCGTTGACCCTGCCAATTCGACAACACTCTGGGGGTTGTACATCTTGCTGTAATCAGCGGCCTCTTCGGCACTCTTGACGTGTGGTGCCAGTAAAGTATCAAATGCCTTAGCGTTCTCAATGTGCTGGTCGGCAGTCTTGTCGTCATAACCGATCTTTGTCAACAGTTCTTTGACCATCCCCGACCAGAGCTGCAAGAGCTGGTCGTGCTGCTCCTTCTTTTCCTTCGCGTAGTAGCTCTTATCCGGCAGAATTAGTGAAGGTGCGCCGGCAAACAGGGCGTATACCGTGGCGTTCTTCATGTCCGCGTCGATGTCAAAGGCAACTGGTGATGGCATCCCCATCAAGATCCAGTTCCGCCACTGGGCCTGGTAATCATCATAGGAATTCAGACCTTCAACACTGTAAAGCATCAGTTTTAACGGTTTGGGGCCCACTTTTTTCCGTAGTTTAAATTTCTTAGCTACCCGGTAAAGCTTGATCATCTCGTTGAACCGGGTGTCATTTGACTTCTCCTTACCGTCAGCGTAGGCCGCAAAGTCCGCCATCATCTGCTTATCAATGCCGTCCACTAAGTCGTTAAACCCACCAGTTGCTGGTTTATCGTCAGGGATCTTGGCATCCTTGATCCAATCACCGTTAACGGCCTCGTACAGGTCATCCTTGATTAGTTCCTTATTAATTGCCACCTTGGCTTCTCCTCCTTCAAAGGGATTTACGCTTCTTATTATACTATTTTTGTAACCGCGGCCAAATCCTAATGCTCAATCCGTAAAGGGGGCCAGTAGGGCCTGCCGACTGCCCGCCGAAAACCACTGGGGATGGCGGACGAGTAAGTGATTAGCAGACTGGTAGTCACCCAGGTCGACTTTGCCGGGAACCAGTCCCGACTGTTGAAGTTGACGAGCAAAGATGACGTCCCGCGCTTCAAACACGTCCCGGTAAATTGGTTGGTCATCTGGATTCCAATCCTCGTTAAGGAGGCCTACTGCCCGCTGGTAGTCCTGGTCATGGGTAAGTACAGCCACCATTAACGCTGGTTTTAAGAATTGTTTTGCCATTATCTTCCTCCTGTCCTTAGTTCGAAAACCCGGTTTGCCGGGGCAGCAACCGACAATTGGTCACGCTTTGTGGTTAAAAGCCAGTCAACGTTACGGTAGTGGTGATCACGTAGGTTTTGTTCACCCCAACCGTCGGTAATGACCACCACCACTGCCCGCTTGGAAACGTGCTGGGCCCGCAAAAAGTCAAAAATACTTTGGAAGCTGGTGCCCCCACCACCGTCTCGTTCCCGTTTCAAGTGGGTACCCGTCCGTAAGCGCTGGCCGTCAGGGTGGACCTTGGCGTCAAAGGTATAGACTGTTGCCGTTAGCCGGTAGTGACGGGCCATTTGGTCAACCGCATCCAGGGCGCTGGCTAATTCTTTGGTGGGAACGGATCCTGAGTTATCAATGAAGATGTAGATATCCGGTACTAAGCGGCTCACCTGCCCCGGCAAGTCCATCCGGAGGGGCTGGCGACGATTAAAGCGGGCTGACGATTCCCGTTTGCCCGCCGCAATGTTGCCCAGTTGCTGGCGAAGAATCGTCTGCCAAAGGGCCGTTGCGGTTTTTACTGGCGAAGCTTCCACAGCCTGGTGAACACTCCCCGGGAGTAAGCCCCGGTCACGTTGGGGCGTCTGGGCCCACGCCTGCTTAACCAGCTGGCGGAGATTGGCCAGGCGCACGCTTTGCCGGGTGCCAGTAACGTTATCGGTCCGTCCCCATCCCGCATGGGTATCCGGACCCGACTGCTTTTTACCGGGCGCGGATTGTTTTCCCGTTTGGTCACCAGTTAATTTAATGCCGGCCGCCCGCAAACGTTCCTGCTCCTGAGGTGTTAATTTCTGCAAAATCACTAGGTAATCATGCGAATCCTGCTTAGGCGGGAGGCGCCGATGCAAGACCCGTTCTAGCTGGGCAAGGGTGGCCGTGTTTTGTGGAGCCGTTGGCAGGTACTGGTTGACAGCGACATCAGTGGCAACCTTGGCCAAATCTGGGTGCGGATAATTAGCGTAACGGGCCGGATGTCGCCAAACCACGTGGAGGGCTTCATGCTCCAATAGTAGTTCTGCATCATCATCCCGCATTTCGGCAAGGCGGTTGGGGTTAAGGTGCAGGATGAGTTGGTCGCCATCCCAGGCCAATCCGGCAGTCCCCTCTTCAGTTGACGATAGTTTGCGGGGGATTTGGAGAAGAACCTCACCCAAGAAGCGGTTATGGTGGAGGGCCTGTGCTACCAGGTGATTTAACCGGTCTGCTTGGCCAGAGTTTTTCTTTGGTGTGTACTTCTCAAATATTTCATGCCACCAGGCCATTAGTGCCGGTCCTCCCGGGTTGCAATTTGGCCGAGCCGCTGGTAGAGGGCGGCAACCTGGCCGGTCAGTTGTTGCTTGGCAACCTGGTACATTTTTTCCAGGAGGCGGTCACCCTTTTCCCCCACGGAATGGGTAATGGCGACCTGACCATCGGGGCTAACCTTCGCTAGTAAGTTGTTAAATTGTGCCGCCCCCGTTTCGGTGGCCAACGACAATGCATCTTTTTTCAACCAGTCACGAAGGAGGTTGAACTTGGTGGCCTCATCAGCTTGGGCAAACTTTGCCGCCCCCGCTGATGAAGCCCGCAGTTTTTCAAGGGTGAGTTCGTTCCCCTGGGCCAGGACAAACTCAGCAAAAGAGGTGCCAACTTCCTCCCCAAGGTCTCCGCTAAAAAGGTCGGTTGCCAGTTCCTGCCGGCTGCTGGAGGGGAGTCTTTGTAGCTGGTCAAGGTTTCTTGCCACCCGTTCCCAGGCCCGCGGTGTTGGTTGGAGGTCCTCACTTTCCGGGTTAATAATACTGAGTCGGGTGGGGTGGACACGGAGGTAGTTTATTACTAGCTGGTTAAGTCCACGCTGCTGGGCCCATTGCATCCATTCGTCAGTCGACGTTGTCATGACCAGGCGGACAGTCCGGTCCCTGATTGCGGCATCCCCTACGGCAACATCGTATTCCCGGTTACTAAAGCCCGCCATGCTACTGTCCGGATTTTCGGCAATCACGATGTGGACCTGGTCCGGCAAACGGAGGGCGTTGATCTGCCGCTGAAGAACCAGGTTCATAAGCTCACTCTGGACGGCCTGACTCCCCCGGTTAAATTCATCGAGGAACCAGATGATTGGCTGGTCAGGCTTTGCTTCAGCTTGCTTAATGATTTGAACTAAGGTCGCTGAATAACCAAATTGAACGTTGGCGAGCCGTCCATAATTGGCGGTTTCCACAAATGAGTCGCTAGTGAGCGGTGGTACTGGAATTGCGAGGTCCCCCTTCTCACTCAGGCTAACCACCGTTGTAAAGAGAGCAGCGCCTACCTTTCGAGCAACCTCATTTACGAGAGCGGACTTGCCAATTCCCGCGTCCCCGACAATGTTAGGAACGTTTCCCGCCCGCATTACCAGCGGGACGGCCGTCAGCAATTGTTGGTATGTTAGTGCCATCTAATCCCTCCAACCATGCTTTTCAAGGTCCATTTCACGTTTCCGCAGACCCGAGACGTATGGATTACCCGCAGCATAAAAGCGCCAAGGCTTTTTGCCATCTTTTCCCGCCAAGTTAACCCCAACTCTGGGGCCAGCAGTTATTTCCCGGGGAATTTTAAATTGGTTAAGGTCCACAGATAGCCGGTTACCTTCCATCGGCTGCCCATCAAGTTGCCGTGAGTGGATTCCCAGGGCATGCACCAACTTGGCGGGACCATTACTAATGTTGAAGCCGGTCAATTTTCGGTGTTTTGCCATCAACTCCTGGCCTTGGGCGGGTTCCATTCCCCGCAATAAAACCCCTTGAGGTTCTTCTGCATCTTGAACCACGATGTCGAAACAGTAGTGGGCACGAATCTGGTAGAGGTAAATATTACCTGGCTGCCCATAAAGTGACTCCGAATAGGATGTTCGCCGACCATTAAAGGCGTGGGAGACGGAGTCGTTTTCGCCCAGGTAAGCTTCACACTCCACAATGTAGCCGGCCGTCACCCCATCTGGTCCCTGGTAACGTACCAGTTTCCCCAGGAGGTCACGGGCAATTGCAGTTGTCGGTCGACCAGTAAAAAATTTTTGATATGCAGACAGCAAAATTGAATTCCTCCTCATTTGGACTATCCTAAAGGTACCACATAATTAAAGGAGTTTAGCAAATTATGATCAAAGTCGAACGAATCTATCATAAGCCAGCAGACATGGACGGTTGCCGGATTCTGGTTGACCGGCTCTGGCCCCGTGGCATGTCAAAGGTAAATGCCCACCTGGATTATTGGCTTAAGGAAGTAGGTCCCAGTAATGACCTCCGGAAGTGGTTTGGCCACGACCCCGCCAAGTATGATGAATTCAAGGACCGCTACCTTGCTGAGTTAAAGGGCAACGTGGCCTACGATATTCTAAAAGAAGTCATCACCACTAACGCCGATAAGGATATCATCCTCTTATTCGGTGCCAAGGACGAAACCCACAACCAGGCAGTTATTCTAAAGGAGCAGTTAGAAAAGGATCTTCAGTAGCTACTAACTATGAAACATCACCCGGGAAATATTATTAACAAACAATGGCTCTGAGCGTCAACTAGTAAAGCGCTCAGAGCCATTGTTGTTCATAATTAATTTTGCCGGTTCAACACTGCCAACCCTTGGTCAAGGACATCGTCTTCAACCTTGACCGTAAGGAACCGCTGGAGGGGCGTCTCACTATGGCGGTTCTTGAAGGCCATTGGTTCAGCTGCCAGAATTACAACCGGCAGGTTATTTTCCGTTAGCATCAACTGGCCAGGGCCCTGGTATTTCCCCCTTGTATGCTTACCGGTCCGCCAGGTATGCAACTTAGCATCCCCGTTCTGATCAACCTTCAGTTGGTACTTGCCGTCGGCGTCCGTCTCTACCGGAATCCCCGTAAACTTTTGCACGTCATACTTATCTTTCTTACTCATTTTCTTTGATGGCCTCGCCTTTAGTCGTGATCTCTAGCAGGTGGTAAAAGTACCCCGCCTGCATTGCCGCTGCCCAGGTGCCGCGTTGGACATCTTCTTCATCAATAATCAGGGATAGCATTGCGTTTGCCGCCCGCACATTGTTGATTAGGATTACCTGCCCAACCGTGACTGCCGTCATTTTGGGGTGAACATGAAAGTGGCGTAGCACTTTCCGGTACTTAGGTACGTAAACCGGGCTCTGCTTAAACTTGCGGACAAAGTTGAGGAGTTCTTGGTCGTAAAGGGGGTAGCCGGCACGAATCAGTCCATCTTCCGGACGCGAAATCGTCCACGCTGCCTTTCGCCCAATCATTTTCTTAAAGTACTTCTGCTCAACCTGCCAGTTCATTTACTTCACCTTTTATCTTTTTCTTTTAGTGTACCGATTTTTGCGATGAATGTCACTCGCCAGGGCGAATAAATTAGTGGTATTGTGGAGGTAACTAATAATAGGGGGTAATTTAGATGAAACAAGCACCGATTACTGCAGAACAAATGCGGCATTATGATTCATACACCATTAACACAATTGGGGTCCCGTCACTGGTCCTCATGGAACGGGCCGCCCTGGCTGTACGGGATGAAATTCTGAACGCCTTCCCACTCAACCTCGGACACGTTATCGTGGTCGCTGGTAGTGGTAACAACGGTGGCGACGGTCTTGACGTTGCCCGCCTCCTTCACATTGCCGGCGTCCGGGTAACCATCGTAAACGTTGGTAACCCGGGCCACGCCTCTGATGAGCACAAGGTTCAGGATAAGATTTGCCAGTACTACCAAATCCCACAAACTACCGACCTGGCAGTACTAAAACAGGCAACTCTAATTGTCGACGCCATGTTTGGTATCGGAATTGACCGACCCGTCAAGGGGAACTACGCCGACGCCATCAAGGCCATCAACAACTGTGATGCGGTCGTCGTCGCCGTTGACATGCCATCCGGGATCAACACGGACAGTGGTGAAGTAATGGGGGTCGCCGTCAAAGCCACCACGACCGTTACCTTTGCCTTCAACAAGGTTGGCCTGACCAAGGGTGCTGGTCAAAAGTATGCCGGGCGAATCGTTATCGCTGATGATATGGGTACCTACGCAACTGACGAATAATTATCAAAGGCGGGATAAAAATGATCCACAATGAAACAATTAATCACCAAGTTAACCACCGGACCATCCGGGCGTTTAAGGAACAACCGTTAAATAAGGAGCAGTTGACAACCTTATACGAAGCTGCCCGTCACACTTCCACCAGTATGTTTATGCAGCAATTTAGTATTCTTCACGTTACGGATCCACAACTGCGCACCCAGATTCGCGAAATTTCTCAGCAGCCGTATGTCGGCGCCAACGGGGACCTCTTCATCTTTATCGTCGACCTCTACCGGAACCAACAGATCAGGGAGCAGGAGGGCAATGATGATGGCCGCCTACACACTACCGACATCTTCATGCAGGCCGTAGAGGACACCACCCTGGCTGTACAGAACTTTCTCACGGCCGCCGAAAGTATGGGCCTGGGTGGGGTTATCCTCGGGTCCATTCAGAATAATTTGGAAAAACTCGTCCAGGTTCTTAATATGCCGAAGATGACCCTCCCCTTTCTTGGCATCCAGGTTGGGGTTCCGGACCAAGAACCGCAACTAAAGCCCCGGCTGCCACAACGGTTTATTGCCTTTGAAAATCACTACCCACGGGACTTCAAAGTTGCCGACCTGGTAGAATATGACCAAGTTGTCACCCAGTACTACGACCTCCGGGATGCTAACCGCCGGATTGACTCCTTCACCAAGCAAATCAACGGCGATAAGTTAAATAAACATTTCACCAAGCGGGACGAGTTCGCCCTGGTCGCCCAAAAGCAGGGGTTAGCCCTCGACTGGGGAAAGGACTCGCCAAAACAAAACATCAAGTAGGCTCATTTATAAATAGATTTTTAAACGCGTGGTGCTAGTGAAACTTTTCTAGACAATACTCCATATTAGATGCTAAAATTGCCACTTCTAACCGTTCTTGAAAGCCTGCTAAACTTCGCGCACGATTATTTTCGGCATTATAGTATTTTAATAACGAAAAGTCGGTCTCAATCGTTCGGCGAATTGCTTTTAGGATTCGTGAATTATGCTTCTTAGCGCCAGCCATGTTTTGACGAAATGGAGTCCAAAGCTCATAGCCATCACTAACTAGGTCGGTATGAAGCTGACGGCTAACATAGCCAACATCTGCTAATAAAAAGTGCTCAAGTGGCATAGTGTTTAAGATTAATTCTTCGGCGACCTTACTATCATGGACAGAAGCTTTAGTAACGATGTAGTTGAGCAAGTAACCATCACTACTAACAATCATGTGGACTTTAAACCCATAGTAATACTGTTTTTTCGTAGCGTTATAGCCAATATCAGTACTTCCCCGAAAAATCTTGGCTCGATAATTGCGAACTGGATGACAAACTGGTACTGGAAAGCTATCAATAATTAGGAATTGTCCATGTAAATCAACATCTTGGTTTAGCTTTCGCCTAATTAAACTGAGTAACGGTAGTAATTGGCGAGTGCGACGGTTGAAACGTGACCGAGAAATGGAGCTCACCAAGATCATACAAAAGCGTCGTTGCGATTCGATTCCTAACTGAGTTTGGCAAATCAGAAGGGCTATTAGGGTACTATCATCAACTTTAACTTGGTTGATGTTCGGTCGTTGAACGAGCTTTTTAGGTGCATAAAGCTTATACCAGCGATGGCAGGTACGGTTTAATTGAGCAAAATTAACTTGTAAATGATGGCAATAGTGGTTAGACTTAAGAAGGTTCAACATGATTAAGGCTCTTTTCTATTTAAGTTTTGTATCACTTAATAGTCTAACCATGTTGGGCTTTTTTTGTAAAATCAAACATACTAATGAGTACTAGCACCACGCGTATTTTTAAGATTATTCCAATTGCCTTCTAGGAAGAATCACCATCCTGGTACAATAGAGCTATCAAATTTACTAGGAAGTAGAAAGAAGGTGCAACTATGCTTGAATTTTACCGAATATCTGCCCACCATTTAACTGTACTCGAGCCCAGTGCAGGTGCAGATGTTATATTGACGGCTAACCCGACCATAGCAGAACAAGAACAACTGTGTCGGCTATTGACCTCGACTCATTAACCTTTGCGTTCTGTAATTCGGCAGAAGAGGTCTCACGCTTCCATTCCATTCCGAGCACTGTTATTGAAGGTGCCGCTGTATTGGTCCTTTACGATTTTATCAACCATTACGATACCATTGAGCAGCAGCTCACACCGGCGATCATTATCTTTAACCAGTCATGCTTAATCATCTATACTAACGCGATTACGGTCTGCCGGCAGCTCCTGATTAAAGCCATCAACAAGGGCAGTACTCTTTTAGACATTGTTTTTAGTTGCATTAACCTCTGGCAAGACCGTCTCCTAAAAGCCCTCCTTAGTTACAAGAAGCAAATTGATGAGCTTGATACTAATGCTTCGCAAACGGTTAAGAACACTGAACTGCGGGAAATGACGGACCTTACTCGTAAACTGGTCTTCTTTGAACATACCATGAATGACCAGAGTGAAACTCTTACCGCCTTCTTTGACGCGCCCCAATTACAGTCATTTAGCCATAAGGTGATTGATAATACCCAAACCCGGCAACGGCGGCTTACTAAAACAATTCACATATATCGTGACCTGCTTTCGTCGATTGGCAGCTTATTTACCGCAATGATGAACAACAACCTCAACCATTTAATGAAGTACTTAGATTCCGCTGGCCTGGTGATCGCAGTTATCGCCCTCGTAACCGGCTTTATGGGTATGAACGTTGGCGGATTGCCTTGGAAAACATCCACCAATGGCTTTATTCTTACCTGCATCGTTGCCCTTATCCTGGCAACTGCAACCGGCATTTACCTTAAACGAAAAAGATTTAGTGACTAGCCAGAAGCTAAAAAAACATCAGAGTGCGCCTCGGGCTAGTATAGGACAATCGTTGGCATGGTACGGGCCGGCGATTGTCTGTAATCAATGGAATTGCTTCGCGTCGCCACGAAGCTAGTCTGTAGTTTTTCTGCGATTACTGTGTAATATTCAAAGAGGCTGGTGAGAAAACTTTGGTTTTCTCACCAGCCTCTCTTTTTGCAGTTTCAATGCTACCCAATTTTTACTTCAGATACTTAGCGGGGTCTGCAACAAAGTCCGCAACCTTAACGTCTACGGTGTCCTTAGTTGCCGCATTCTTTAACTGGAACTGACCTTCACTTACTTCACGGTCACCAAAGACAGCGAAGTACTTCGCATTGCGCCGGAAGGCTTCCTTGATCTGCTTACCAACTTTCACGCCACTATAATCCTTGTCTGCCACGATTCCCTGCTGGCGGACCTTGTTAAGAATTTCAAATGCCAGGTTGTCACCCTTGTCATCGGCACTTGCCAAGAAGAGGTCCACCTTATCAGCGGGGGCGAAGTCCGGGTTCTCTTCCTTAAGGAGAATCATCAACCGTTCCACTCCCATTCCGAAGCCGATTCCCCCTTCTTCTGGACCACCAAGTTGGGAAATTAAGCCGTTGTAACGACCACCGGCGCAAACCGTCGTGTAGCCGCCACCAAAGGCTGGTGAATCGGACATGATTTCAAAAATGGTGTGGTTGTAGTAGTCCAACCCCCGGACCATGTTACTATCAATCTCATAATCAATCCCGAGTTCCTTTAAGAGGGCCTGGACCTGGTCAAAATAGGATTGGGATTCGTCGTCCAGGTAATCCAGAATTGATGGGGCGTTTTCAACAATCTTCTTGTCTCCCTCATCCTTACTGTCAAGGACACGGAGGGGGTTCTTGTAGAGCCGTTCCTGGGAGTCCTTGCTTAGTTCGTCATAATGGGGCTTCAGGTAGTTGATCAAGGCTTCCCGGTAGTCCTTTCTAACCTGTTTATCACCAAGTGTGTTGATAACTAACTTCACGTTTGGGACCCCGAACTGCTTGAAGAGGGTCATCGCCATCGCAATAACTTCCACATCAATTTGTGGTGACTCGTTGTTCAGGGCTTCAACACCGATTTGGTGGAACTCACGTTGGCGACCGGACTGTGGCCGTTCGTAACGGAACATGGGGCCCATGTAGTAAACCTTGTACGGCTTCGGGTATTCCGGACCGTAAAGTTTATTTTCTACGTAAGCCCGGACAACCCCCGCGGTACCTTCTGGTCGGAGGGCAATATGACGGTCACCCTTATCGTGGAAGTCATACATTTCCTTTTCAACGATGTCTGACGTATCACCGACGTTCCGAGAGAAGACATGGTAGTCTTCAAACATTGGCGTCCGGATTCCCCGGTAACCGAATTGCCGGAAAACTTCCCGGGCTTTTGCCTCAACCTTTTCCCAGACATTTGTTGTGCCTGGTAGCAAGTCTGCTGTTCCTTTTGGCTTTTGATAATCCATTTCTGTTTCTCCTTTCATCAAAAAAGCCCCCTAAGGCCATTCAACCTTAGAGGGCGATTTACTCACTGTCCCACCTCTATTTACAGTAACCTCACAGTTACTGCCTCACGAAGTCATAACAACTTCCCGATGATAACGGGTCGTCCCGGAAGCAACTACTTAATTCACCGCTCCAGCTCAGTAGAGGTGGATTCGCAACCACTGCCAGCTCTCAGCTAAACTGGCTCTCTGTTAAGGCGTGGCTGTTTTTGCCCTACTTCTTTGCAATTACATTAGTGATTTTAACATAGGTCACTAATTTTGGGTATTATTATTTCTGTTATCTTTTAAGCGGCGCCACGAAAGGACGGCGCAGAAAACGAGCAAGAGGGTAATCGTCATCATTAAGAAAACAGAAATGAAGAGCTCTTGGTAATTGCCCCGTTCGATAACAAAGCCACCGTAGAGGGGTCCAATTGCCCGACCTACCGAAATCGTAATGTTAAGCAGACCTTGGTAGTGCCCCGCCTCATTTACATCTGTCAGCTGGGCAATCCAGGCAGGAAGGCCCGCAAAACTCGTCATTTCACCGATTGTCAATATTATAAAGTCAATGATAAAAGCCCAGAGGCTCCGGGCAACAATGAGGAAGAGAAACGATGATGCAAAAATCAAGATCCCCACCATGATCTGGTTGGAGAGCTTGACGTAGGGGCTAAGCTTGTTCACCAGGGGCTGACCAACAATGATCAACAGACCATTTAAAGTCCAGAGCATACTATAAGCATAGAATGGGATCCCCATGTTAGTCATATGAACAGCCATCACGCTTTCCCAGAGGGAGTAGCTGAGGTGGATGGTCATAAAGTTGAGGAGAATTAACCAGATCAATACTAAGGCTCGGTGGTGGGTCGCCACTGACCGCTCCTTCCCCGTTGGCTGCTTAGCCTTGGGCGGCAAGCTCACCCGGACATTAAGGGCCAAAACAACAACCAGGGTTAGGAGAACATAGAAGACAGTGGCAACGCTAAAGACCAGAACGACACTAATTGGTAGCAAGGCCCCGACAGCCAGGGTCCCAATAACGACCCCCACGTTGAAGGCCATATAAATGTAGTTGAAGACGTAGCGCGAACTGTGGTCGGTGACCAGGGCGCCGTAGGAATTAACGATGGTCATGTTAATCCCATCACCAAAGCTATCGAGCATCATTAAAACCGCAAACCAGGGCCAACCGTGCGCAAAAATCAGGGCAAAAATGGCCAGTGTTGAGATACTGACCCCCATGACGGCGGTCCGGTACTGGTCCCAGTGGTCGAAAAGCCAACCACCAAGGTAGTTTCCCGTCATCATGCAGATCGACATGAAAAGCATTACGACCCCCGCAGTCGTCAGTGTTTCGTGCAGGTAATTATGCATGTACATCGTTGTCAGCGGCCATAAAAAAGCAGCCCCGGTGTTATTTAGCAAACTTGCCAGGGCCACCCATTTTAATTTTACGCTTGTCTGCTTTTTCATTATCCTCCCAACTTTCTTGCCATCCCTACCGTTCGTGAACCATTTCTGATGATGGAACCCGTAGTAAAGTATAAACTTCCGCCGTCCGGTTAGCACGAAGGCCTAGTCCGTTTAGCAGGGTATTCTTGTAGTTAACCGTCATTTCAGCCGCAAATGCGTGCCCCGTCTGCCGGTCTTGCTTCTTCAACTTCGCCTTGTCCCACGGTAGACTGCTTGCGTCTAGTGTGATGATCCGGTCCCCATCAGCCACCGATCCGTAATGGGAATTGGTTGTGTAACGGTTACCGTTTGCCCAGTAAGTATAAGAAACGATTGGGTGCTTACCGTTTTGGCTTCGGGTTGCCATAACGTAATAGTAGTCATTGTTCTTGTTGTGAATCTGCAACGGTGAGTACTTCATTGTGATTCGCGTTTCATTGTGATTATTGATGTCTGCCTGGCGGAAGAAAGTCAGATAAAGCATCCCGCCCAGCCAAATGGCGGCGACCAGCAGTAAAGCGACGTAACGCCAAAAGAGTTTAGGTGAAAAGGCCTTCTTCGTCTTAGCGATTAACATCAATTGTTGAACACGAATGTAATGAATTACGTAGCAGAAAAACACGATTGCTAGAATCCACAATAGCCAACCTAACCAGTTCCAAGTCATAATCTCTTTCGCTCCATTTCTTCGTCATGATTCTATACTCTGATTATCACACATATTGGAGTTCTTGTCCCCACCCACCAATGGAATTTAAGATTAATTTTTGCTTTTCTTTTTGTAAATCCGCAAACTGTGCTAAACTAAATTTTGCTCCAGCAAAGGACATAAGAATAGTAATGTAGTTGAAAAGCTGCCCGAACATCAAGGAGGAATTAATTCATGGACAATTTGAGTGAGTTAGCCAAAGAACTAATCAAATTTGAGCGTGATAACGACTTAAATGATAATGAAGTTGCTTTTGGAAGCCACCTATCAGTAGAGCGGATTCACGATATTAAATCATCAAATTCTGCTGCAACTTCTGAAGAAGCCGAATTACTCCAACGTTTTATGCAAAGTAAGTAATTACGGGACCAATCTCGTGGGACTCGGGTCCACTTACCACCAATAAAAAGAGCAAGCTAGTAATCAAAATGATTGCTGACTTGCTCTTCTTTTATTCATGAAATTCAACTGGTAAGGTGACTGACGAAACGGCGACAGTTGGTTCAGTTACCCGCTTAAGAAGGGTCTTAATTAAGGCGGCGGCTAACTTGGGGATTGGCTGAATAACCGTCGGCAGTTGGGGAGCAATGCGACGAATCAGCTGTGAACCATCATAGCCAGTGATGAAGAAGTCCTGTCCCATCCTTAACCCCTGTTGCTGATAAATCGCGGCAATTTCAAGAGCCTGGACATCGTTTGAGGCCACCACCCCATCGTAAATACCAGGGAAGGTCGTTGAAAAGTCAAGGTCTCCTAAAGCCAGCGGATCAAAGCTGCAATGCTTTTCCGTCAACTGGTCCAGGGCCCCCTGCAGCCGGTTCAGCGTTGGTGAAGCAGACGTGTCTTCATCAACAATCACTGCAATGTGGCGGGCGTTTTTCCGTAGCAAGTATTCCACGGCGAGTTGGCCGCCGCGGTAGCTGTCAGAAGCAACGATAGGAATGTTGTCAGCCAGGTAGCGGTCAAAGGAAACGATGGGCGCGGAGATTTGATGGTACTCCGCAATGTCTAAGTTATGGGAACCAGAAATGATCCCGTCAACCTGGTTGGCCATCAGCATACTAAGGTACTCGTGTTCAATTTCGGGATTTTCCGCCGATGACGCGATGATTGCCTTATAGCCTTGATTAAAGAGTTGGCGCTCAAGTTCATTGACTAACTCCGCGAAAAAGGGGTTGGTCAGGTTAGGGAAAATCAGGCCAACAAACTTAGAAGGTTTCCCCTGCATTGCCCGCGCTAGTGCATTGGGCTGGTAGTTAAGCTCCCGCATAGCTTCATGAACCTTTTTAATTGTTTTGGAGCTGAGTGATCCGTAATTATTGATTACCCGTGAGACGGTCGTTACGGAAACCCCAGCCAGTTGTGCAACATCTTTTAACTTTGCTACCATGTTAAATTTCCTCGCATCCCTAGTGTTAAACTACTTCATTATAGCCTAGTGCCACCCCAACTGGAATCACTTTCTTTAATTTAGTAGAGATTAAGTATGAAATTACTATCATCTATTAAAAATGTTTTTCACGTGATAAAGTGGGATCAAAAGGCCAAAGTTAGTGGTTAAATTGGTTATTTTAAACTGTTCAAAATATAAATTTACTTATTTTATTTCTAATAGTTCATTGACGCATATCAAAAATAATGCTACCTTAATTAATAGTGAAATCTTAATAACTTCTTAACTTTTTTGTGCAAAATTATTCAGGGAAGAAAGACAGTCTTCCGATTATCTTTCAACTATCACTTTTAAATGACAGGGGAGCTTAATCAATGAATCAACAGGTAAACGCTAATTCAAAGCACTTCAAAATGTATAAAAGTGGTCGCAAGTGGATGGTTGCCAGCTTAACTGCGGTAACACTGCTCACTGCTACTGGGGTCGTTGCCCACGCTGACGAAAACAACGCAAACGACCAACCGGCAGCCGTTTCAAATGTTAATGCGGACAGCCAAGCAGCTAACCAACAAAGTACTGCAGTAAACAATGTGGCACCGGCATCTGCTAGCACAGCAGCCTCACAAGCAGCGACGGCCAATAACACCGTTTCCAGTGCTACTAACCAGGACAACAGTGCTCAGGCTACTTCAACACAGAGCTTTGCTGCCCAGACCAACACTCAACAGGTTAACTTAAACTCACTTCACTTTAGCAACAATGCCTCATCCCAACGCTTTATTGAAAGCGTAGCGCCGGGTGCAATTAACGGTTGGAACAAGTACGGTGTTCTGCCTTCCGTAACCGTTGCTCAAGCAATCATCGAAAGTGGCTGGGGCCGGTCTGGTTTAGCTACGCAAGCCCACAACCTCTTCGGTATCAAGGGCTCGTATAACGGTAACTCGGTTACGATGCCGACCCGTGAAGTATACGGTGGCCGGTCTGTTTACATCAACGATGCCTTCCGTGCTTACGCTAACAACTCACAATCTGTTGAAGATCACGGAAGCTTCCTATATGTCAACAGTCGTTACCATAACTTGCTTGGCGACACTAATTATGCTTCTGTTGCCCGGAAACTACAGGCCGATGGTTACGCAACCGACCCTAACTACGCCAACGCATTAATCCGGATGGTACAGACTTACGGATTAAATCAACTGGATTCCGTAGCCATCTCTGGTAAGACGGTTATCAATAAGCAGCAAAATGATAACTCATCGAGTAGTTACGCAGGCAGCACTAATTACTACACCGTTCACAGTGGCGACACTTTATCCAGCATCGCTAACCGCTTCTCCACAACGGTTAACACCCTGGCCCACTTAAACGATATTCAAAATGTCAACAGGATTTACGTTGGCCAACGACTCCTCGTTCGTCAGTCAGCACCGGTCAACAACCAAAACACCACGACGACTACCACGACAACGCCTAACCAAAATCACACCACTGCACCGGTCAACAATAACAACACAGTTAAGACATACACTGTCAAGAGTGGGGACACTTTGTCCGCTATTGCTAACCGGTTTGGTATGAATTACATTCAGCTGGCGCAAATCAATAACATTCGAAACGTCAACCGGATTTACGTCGGGCAAACTTTACGGCTGCAAGCACAAGTCAATAATAGTACGGTTAGCCAACCGGTCCACAATAACACCAATAATGTTAAACCGGCACCAGCACCGGCACCAACTACTAACAACGCTGCTTACACTGTTAAGAGTGGGGACACCTTGTCCGGCATTGCAAGCCGCTTTGGGGTTTCCTACGAACAGCTGGCCCGACTTAACAACATTGCCAACCCAAACCGGATCTACGTTGGGCAAGTCCTGCGGGTAAATGGTCAGGCCGCACCACGTTACAACAACTACAGTCGGTCATCGGCAACGGCTAGTGTCCGGGGTGGCTACACCGTTAAGAGTGGGGACACCCTCTCTGGTATCGCTGCACAGTACGGCCTCAACTGGCATACTTTGGCACAACGTAATAATTTACAAAGTCCCTACACCATCTACGTTGGACAACGACTGGCCTTCTAATCATTTGGAAAATTTGTTTATAAAAAGCAAAAGTGCTTAACAGCCTTTTGCTTTTTTGTCGTTTAAATCCTAAAATAAGGTGTAATATAGTTAGTTCGTTTTAGCGTAAGAAAGTAAGGGAGAGCTAATGGCGACGCGTATTTCTGGAGAATTACCAAATATTATCAAAATCAGCAGGCTTTTCAAGGTTCTTGGTAATCCCAAGCGACTGCAATTAATCTACCTTCTGATTCAAAAATCAATGAGCGTTTCAGAGATTAGCTCGGCACTAAAGTGGGAGCAATCCGGCGTTTCCCACCAGCTGCAGCTGCTCCGGAAGTATAACCTAGTCCAGCAGCACCGTCACGGTAAAGTAGTTATTTACCACCTTGACGATCCGAAAGTAATGACCCTAATTGCCGACGCCCTTAGTCATGCAGAAGACATCGTTAAATAAAAAGTCTCCGTATGACTATAGACGGAGATTTAAAGGCGTTACGACGCGGCGCCTGTTAGGTTTCCCATAATTACGTTGTCATTCAGAAAGCAAAAAGGATGAGGCTGGGAGAAAACTTTGTTTTCTCACCAGCCTCATCCTTTTTGTATCTCCAAACATTAGGAATTAGGGAAAGCCATCGGCTAGCTTCGCGCCGAAGCGTATTCCTCGTGTCTAGCGCCGCGCAGCAAGTCTATTAACTGATACTTTTCCCAACTTTCCCTTTAGCGCCTTTTCAGACAAACTTGAGTTGGAATTGGTCGTCACTCTGAATATCCTTAACCGTGACGCTTTCCCCGTCATGAAATTGGTCCTGGTCCACCCAAAAGCCAGGATGTTCATGGCTGTAAAATTTAAAATTGTAGTATGGTGCTGAGCTCTCTTCACTGACCGTCATCACCCCTTGAGAACCATCGGAGCAATGAATCGTTTGCGTCTTATCATTATCATGGACAAAAATCGTTGTCACTTCTAACACCTCCATTATGTATTATAACATAACTTTGGTATACCTAAAAATAAAAAGTATTGTTGTTTAAATTAATAATCAATTATGCTGATAATGTTAATTAATCAGCACTTACTCCACACATAAAGAAAGGACCCGCCACGTTCTTACACACGCAAAGGGTCCCTTCTTTATTTTGTTATATTAGTCAGCCGCCAAGGCATCAATTGGGTTCAGACGGGCCGCACGTCGGGCCGGTAACAGTGCTGCAATGAAGGAAATCACTACCGCAACCGCAAAAGCGAAGATAACGTTCCCGGCCGTTATTTGGACGATATTGTATTTGATCATCCCGTATAAGGTGTGGTTCAAAATCATGGTCACGACAATGACAATAACCAATGCTAAGACCGCTGAGAATAGTCCAATAAAGATTGATTCTGACGTAAACAGGCGACGAATGTCCTTCTTCCGCTCACCAAGTGCCCGCAGAATCCCAATCTCCTTGGTCCGTTCCGATACCGACATATACATCGTCACAATAATCATCAATGCGGAAACCAGGAGTGAAATTCCAGCAATGGCCGCCAGGATGGTTGAAGCAAGGTGAACGTAAGTGTTAACCGTCTTCAGGATTGAGCCAACCGTAATTGCCCCAAACATGCGCTCACCCTTAGCATTCTTGAGGTTGTTAATGCGGTTAGCAACCTTTTGGACGTCAGAGAGGCTGCTAGCACTCACCGCCACAAAGTTCGGGCTGGTGACGGCACCGCTGTCCCGCAGCATTCGTTGCATTGTACCGTAGCTGACCGTTGTCTGGGCACTGGCCCCTTCACTGAGGCCGGCCACCTTCACAGTCCCGTTAATGGCAACGGGGTCCCCCTTACTGTTTACCCAGTTAAAGGAAATATTAACCGGCTTGCCAATAATCTTGCGGTAGTTCTTTGCATCGGTCAGCTGGCTGGCCTGCTGCTTCGTCAAGACAATCTCATTGCTGCCCGGCCGGTGACCATGCTTGATTGAGCTAGATGTCACTGACTTATTCCAGGTCGTCAGTGTGGTTCCACTCTGTTGCAGTTTCTTGTATGACAGACGGTAACCACTGATTATGTTCCCTTTTTGAACGCTGGCTACCCCATCAACTTTACCTAGTCGGCGAAGGGCGCCACTATCGATCATCATTGACTGGGGATCCGCGGAAAGGTTTTGCATTAATGACGATTGAATCTGGTCCTGGGTTAGATGTTTCCCAGTCGGGTTCTTAAATACCGTAATTGAACGGGGATTGGTCAAGGAATTAATTTGGTTCTGAATGTAGCCATTAATTCCATTGCCCAGACCGCTGAACAGAAGGACGGCAAAAATACCAATTGCCGTTCCCAGCATAATTAGCGAGTTACGCCAGAAGTTATACATCAGGTGTTTAAAAGACATCCGGTAGCTAGCCATCGCCGGGAGCTGTTGGGACTTAACCACTGTGGGGTCCTTAGGAAGGTCATAAGCTGGTCGAAGCCGCTCGTCTCCGTCAATTTTGCCATCGGCCAAGTGTACGACCCGGGTTCCATGGTCCGCAACTTCTTGAGAATGGGTAACCGCAATGACGAGCTTGCCATCCTTGGCAATTTGGTCTAGCAGGGTCAGAACCCCCTGGGTATTTTGCGAATCAAGGGCCCCCGTGGGTTCGTCAGCAATGATAATCTGGGGATCACTGGCAAGGGCCCGGGCAATTGCTACCCGCTGTTTCTGCCCCCCAGACAAGTGGTTAGGATGTTTGTGGGCCTGGTCGCTCAAGCCAACCTGGTCAAGGAGCTTTAGTGCCCGCTTGCGCCGCTCTTCCCGAGAAAGTGCGGTCATGTCCAAAGCCACCAGGACATTATCTAACACCGTTAAATGGGAAATCAGGTTATATGACTGGTAGATGTAGCCGACCATTGACCGCCGGTAGTCATCCAACTGCTTTTCTTGCTTATGGTCAAGTGGGGTCCCCTTAATCAGAACCTCACCGGAAAAGTTACGGTCCAACCCCCCAATGATATTCATCAGAGTTGATTTTCCCCCACCGGACTCACCTAAAATCGAAACAAACTCGCCCCGCTCAAATTGAAGGTCAATCCCTTTTAAAACCGGAAAGGCTTGTTTATCAAGATAGTAGGCTTTCTTAATATTGTGTAATTCTAAAAAATTCTAAAAAAGCCATTATTTTCTCCTTACGATTATTTAGCTTAATTATACCAAAACCTGCTTAAGGTAAGGAAATCCTCAAGCAGGCTTTATCAAAAATTTATTTCCCGGGAAATATTTACCTTTCCATAGTGAGCTTACCATCCATCAACTGGTAAATGTGGTCGGCAAAATCCCGTAACCGCATATCATGAGTCACGACTACAATTGCCTTGTGGTGCTTAACAGCCATGTCCTTAAAGAGGCGGCCAACAATCTTTACCCGGTTACTATCAAGGGCCGCTGTCGGTTCGTCCGCTAGGATAATTGGTGGGTTAGGGTACAGGGCCCGGGCAATCGCTACCCGTTGGTTTTGCCCACCAGACATCTCATCTGGATAATGGTTGACGAGTTGGGAAATATCGAGCTCTTCAAGGAGGTTATCCAACTCTTCCTGTGACATGTTTCCAATTTTTTTAATCCGACGAACCAGGGCAAACTGATCCGTCACGGTCAGATAAGGGAGCAAATTGTATGACTGGAGGACAAAGCCAATCTTATTCAGCCGCAGCTGGTCCCGTTCCTTGGTTGATAATTTTTCCAAAGTCTCCCCTTCAACGGTAACTGTCCCCGTGGTTGGTGTTTGAAGGCCTCCAGCAATCGTCAAAAAGGTGCTCTTACCGGAACCAGAAGGGCCCAAGATCAAGCTTAGTTCACCCAAGTCAGCCGTAAAGTTAACATTATCTAACACCTGGACTTTACTGATTCCCTTACCAAAGTCCTTACTGATGTTTTTGAGTTTAATTACAGACATTGCGTAACCTCCTAACTGTTGAGGGCCCTTACCGGGTCAACTTTCATAATCATCCGTACAGGTAGTAGCGCCCCAATTCCCCCAAGGAGGATAAGAATGATGGAGATCAGGCCAATCAATGGCCACTCCAAAACCAGCGGGACCGTCATCGGCATCAGCCAGGCCGTCAGTAGGGTCAGAACCAGGCCACCACATATCCCGGTGATCGTCAGGATAACAGCCTGGTCAATCGTTGCCCCAATCAGGTGACGGGCCGAAATTCCCTGGGCACGGAGTACCGCATAGTTGGGCATCTTCTGCATCGTTAGGATGTAGAGGAAGACCGCAATAATTACAAGAGAGATCACCATTAAGAAGCCAATCATGAACATGAAGGTACTGTTCTCTGCCGCGTAGCCAGGAAGTTTTTGGATAAACTTGGCAATTGGGTAGTGGGCCAGCTCCTTAAACCGACTAGCCCCCTCCCGCTGGTTACTAATGATCCCACTGGCAACTACTTGCGGAGCAGCCCCCCGGAGTTCGCGCCAGGTTGAAAGGCGACCATAAACCACCGGGGCAACGTTCAACTGGGAATCTTTAGCAAAGCCTACCAAGCGGTAGTTTTCTGCCGTTGAATTGAGCTTCACCTTATCACCCAGCTGGTAGCCCTTCACCTTTAAACTCTCGTCAGCAACCAGCTCATGCTTATTTTTCGCATGACGACCGGCAACCAGGGGCATATTGTCTTTAGCGATATACTGGCCAGCATCAAGGCCAATAAACTGCACGCTTTCCTTGTGGGCCTTCTTCTTTGACCGGGTCATGACCGTTGCCGTTTGGCCGACGAGGGCCTCATGCTTATTGAGGGAGTGGTCTGCCAGCTGGTCCTTAGTGATGACAGATTGGCCCAGATTATCGTTGGCGTTCTTATTCAAAAACACCGTCTGGGCACTCCATGTCGTCAAAGCGGCCTTATTTTCGTTTGCCAGGCCCAGCATCATTCCCATTAGAATAAACATTAGGTAACTAATCATCACAATCATGGCAATAATCAGCCCATACCGGACCTTTTCGTGTTTAATTTCTTTTAAAGCTAAAAACATCTTATTCCTCCTTTGCCAGGAGCGCCGTCAAAGCGGCTTTTAATCGTTTCAATATTTGGTCACTGTTGTCCGGACAACGTAACCCTTCCTTGATTGCCTCGTGGACCAAGGTCATAACGGCCCACTCAGTCGCCGTCACCGGGCGCAACGTGGAATCGATCGGCTGCAGTAACGCCTCATTAACGGCAAAGTGCCGCTTTACCAGCTCATAATAGGGACTGGCATTTACTTGCTTAATAAAGGCGGCGACCTGATCAACGTACGCCGCAGCAGATTGAAGGCGGTGGGCACGAATATCGTAGTCGTGAAGCGCGAACAGTGCCTTGCGATACAAGTAGGTATACGCATCTGTCAGATCGGTAAAGTACTTGTAGAAGGCTCCCCGGGCAATTCCGGCGTCCTTAACAATCCGCGCTACCTGGGCGTCTGCCAGGTTGTGGGCGCTAAATTCAGTTAACAATGCCTGCCGGACAGTTTCTTGCTTAGCTGCCGGCAGATTTTCAAAGGTTTTGCTTGGCACATTTAACTCCTCCTCAAGTGACACAGTGTCACCAAACTGCATAACCATCATAGCAAGTTGGTGACACCGTGTCAACGTTGTTGAAATAAAAAAAGCATTTCCAAGGATTATTTCCCGGGAAATACTTTTATAATCATTAAGCTTCTTCACCGGCAAGCTTAACAACGGCCTTGGAGACATTTTCAATCCGGTCGTTTACAAAGTCGTCCACTTGGTCGATTCCAAATTCATGGGAAAGAAGTGGCAAAACATCAACCTTACCAGATGCCATCAGGGCAATTGAGTCTTCGAAGCAGTAAGGGTTGATGAAGGCCCCTTGAATCTTCAACTGCTTTTGGAAGACTTCGTAACTGTTAACGGAGAATTTGTCGTCTGGGTTACCAACCCCAAACATTGAAACTTGGCCACCACGGGCAGCAGCTTCAACGGCTTGTTCTTGGGTTTCGGGACGACCAACGGCTTCAATTACAATGTCATATTCGTTAGTCGGAATCTTTTCGCCCTTCTTGGTGTTAATAGTCTTGGCACCAAAACGGTCGTGGTTAAGTTTCAGCTTTGCGTCGTTTCGACCACTCAGGGTAACTTCGCTAACCCCGTAAGCCTTCAGAGTTTGTACGAATAATTGACCCATGAAGCCATCACCGATAACCAATGCCTTTTGGTATGGATGGATCTCCAGCAGGTCAACACCGTGAACAGCACATGATAATGGTTCCGTTACGGCAGCGGCCTTCAATGAAACACTGTCAGGGATCGCGTAAACAACTTTTGCAGGTGCTGTGAAGTAGTCCTCAAATCCACCGTCACGGGTAACTCCAACAGCGGACAGGTTTTTACACAGTTCAGGACGAGAAGTTCGACAGTACTTACATTCACCACAGTAGATGTTGGGGTCAACTGTTACCCGGTCACCAACCTTGACGTTCTTAACGGCAGCACCAACCTTGGCAACTACCCCCGAGTTTTCGTGACCCAGGACGATTGGCGGAACGGCACTAGCCGATCCCGGCAAGCCAGCATATAAGGCGTGGTCTGTCCCGCAAATACCAGCGTAGGCGGTGTGGACAAGTACTTCGTCAGGCTTTACTTCTGGGGTTTCAACATCCTTAACTTCAAGCTGTTTAGTCCCTGTTAATACAAGTGCTTTCATAATCAATTCTCCTTATATAATGTAATCTGCATAATCATAGTGAAGAATTACACTAGTTGTCAAACGTTTGACAAAAGTAACCGTTTCCAAATAAATATATGAAGAAAACTTCAAAATTTCTTAAATTTATTTATAATAGTCGCGAAACCGCTTTATCGGTATTAGTAGCTACCTATCAGCGCAATCGCTATTTAAGCTCAGCGCGATAAAATGCCTTGAGGCCGGCAATCTTCCGTTGAAATGTAATATTTTTTATGCTAACCTAACAAAGTATTCGAATTAAGTTAATTTTGATTGTTGGTCAAGTTAACAAAATAAGATGAAAGGTGGATTTGGCGTGGATAACACAAAAAATCAACACAAGAAGCATCACTTGATAGAGTATGCTAACGGTAAGTCACTCGAAGAAATTAACGGAACGGTCGAGGTTCCTCATGGCAAGGGCTTCTTTAAGACCTTGTTTGCTTACTCTGGACCTGGTGCCCTCGTTGCGGTTGGGTACATGGATCCAGGTAACTGGGCTACTTCAATCACCGGTGGTCAAAGCTTCCAATACACCCTGATGACTACTATCTTGATTTCAAGTTTGATTGCGATGTTACTACAATACATGGCGGCTAAACTCGGAATCGTGAGCCAAATGGACCTTGCCCAGGCAACACGGGCACGGACCGGTAAAGCGTTAGGGATTATTCTTTGGATTATGACGGAATTAGCCATCATGGCCACCGATATTGCGGAAGTTATTGGTGCGGCGATTGCCTTAAACCTCCTCTTCCACATTCCGTTGATCCCATCAGTATTCATTACTGTTCTTGATGTTTTAGTTCTGTTACTTTTGACAAAGATTGGTTTCCGGAAGATCGAAGCAATTGTTGCATGTTTAATTCTGGTTATCCTGTTCGTCTTCGCATACCAAGTTGCTTTGTCACGGCCTGACTGGGCCGCTGCCTTTGCTGGCCTGGTACCTTCTGCTAAGGCGATTGCCCAGCACCCACAAATCGGTGGAATTACGCCACTGAGTGGTTCTCTGGGGATCATCGGGGCCACGGTTATGCCGCACAACCTGTACCTGCACTCCGCTATTTCACAAACGCGGAAGATGGACCACAACGACCTTAACAGCATTCGGCAAACTGTTCGTTTTACCACTTGGGACTCCAATATTCAGCTGTCTCTGGCCTTCGTTGTTAACGCCCTCCTGCTGATCATGGGGGTTGCGGTCTTCAAGTACGGTGCCGTTAAGGATAGTTCATTCTTCGGTCTGTACGATGCTTTGAACAACACCTCAATGCTTTCCAACCCAATTCTGATTGCGGTTGCTAAGTCCGGGATCCTGTCAACGCTGTTCGCTGTTGCCCTGCTTGCTTCTGGTCAAAACTCAACCATTACTGGTACCTTGACCGGGCAGGTTATCATGGAAGGTTTCATTCACATGAAAATGCCACTGTGGGCACGGCGGTTAGTTACCCGTATCATTTCTGTTATCCCTGTTCTGGCTTGTGTTGCCATGACGAGCGGTGAATCCGTGATCCAACAACACTCGGCTTTGAACCTGCTGATGGAAAACTCACAGGTCTTTCTGGCCTTCGCCTTACCATTCTCAATGTTGCCATTACTGATGATGACTAACAGTGAGGTTGAAATGGGTGAATTCAAGAACCGGATGTGGGTTAAGGTTTGTGGTTGGGTCTCAGTTATTGCCCTGACCTTCTTGAATCTGTACAACCTGCCTTCAACTTACGAAGGCTTCGGTGTTTGGTCTAAGGGCACTTCCGATGTTCTTGCTTACCTGACCATTGTTGTCATCCTGGTCCTGCTTGCTTGGACCTGTGTTGAACTCTACCGTGGTGACAAGCGTTTTGCTGCTGAAGGCAAGGGCTTTGGTCAACAAGAAGAGGAAATGAAGAACTCTGCTAAAGACTAATTTCTGAATCAAATATCTATCTAACTTAAATGGTGGATGAGAAAAGGGAATAACCTTTCTCACCCGCTATTTGTTTTACACCATAACCTACTATTCTTCACTTTTTCATTACGTGTTCACAACTTTTTCATGGATTAGGGGTAAGGTTAAAACAATCCTATAAATCCCCCAGATAGATTAAGAAACAGCGGTCATTCACCTCGTGTTTGGTCGTTGTTTTTCTTTTGTCACCCCCAATCAATGCTATAATATGGAAATGAATGCTATTTAGCCAGATGAGGTGAAATCATTGAATAATAATCAAGACAAGCGGCCGAGCCGTGTACAACTATACGATAGCCAGCCTAAGAAACGGGGGAACCGTCGTCCTCGTTTAAGTAGCAAAGCTAAAAAGAAAAAGGTATTTGGAAAGAAGCCTAACCGGAGCAAGCGGACCTTTAAGCTCCTCTTAACCCTCCTGCTTGCAATTCTTTTAGTGATGGTCATCATCTTCGTTGTTAAGCAGCAGAACCCGGTTAACACCACCAATAACGATGACACGACGGTGACGACAAGCTCCAAGAAACACAAGAAGAAGAGCAGCGGTCACCACCACCGGCAATCAAGCACGACTGACGACGATGACGATGATAATACCGGGACTAGTGACACCTACACCGTCACAACCACGCCTCACCAATCAAGCAGTCAGCAGTCCAACCAGGGACAAAGCAATGGTGGTACCAGCACGGGCAGTCAAAGTCAACAGGGTAACCAAAGCAACGGAAACGGCTCCAATAGTAATAACCAGAGCCAAGGTAACAGCAGCAATGGTGGTAACTCAAGCGCCACCACGACCGTCCCAAGTACCCCATCGACTGGCGGAAATAATAATTAATGAAAATTTTTTATCAAATCCCTTGCCAAGCCGATTTTTGGTGTTATAATTTTAGTCAATTGAAGGATATGTATTTACTGAGTGCTCAACCAGGGAGACGTAACCTAGGCTGGAAGTTATGTCGAGTCGACCGTTAAATATACCACCTTCCTACTTTTATCGGCCGAAATAAGGCTGGTCGGGTCGTGTCCGTTACCACACCATAGAGAGAGTAGTAATACTCTGAACATGGGTGGAACCACGCTAACTATGTTAATTAACGTCCCTAATGCTTGTTATCAAACAGGCATTAGGGACGTTTTATTTTTTATAAAGGGAGAGATTTTTATGGCTCAAGTTGCGGTTATGTCCCCAGATGGATCAGTAAAGAAAATCGATCGGGACTCTAAAGAAGGGTTACAAGCCCTTCGGAAGCTTTCAGCTCTGATGCTGAAGGCCGCTTTGAAGCAAGAATTCAAGGGAATTCGTCTTGGCGAATCTAGCTTTGACGAAGATGGTTTCCACGTTGACTCCGACAAGGATGACCAACAAGTTTCCGCTGACGAACTGCCCGCACTGGAAGACGTTGTCAAGGGCATGGCCAAGGATGACGTCAAGGTTGAATTTGCCGAAGTTGCTGTTGACGACGCCCTGGCAGAAGTCAAGGACGACAAGTTCTCCACTGAATTGATCAAGGAAAACGCCAAGGATGGCAAGGTTGCCATGTATGTTCTCGGTGACGTCAAGGCCGTTGCCCAGGATGACATCTTGGTTTATGGTGACGTTGTTAAGAACCTCAAGCTCTTATCCGTTGCCGGTGCTTACTGGAAGGGCATGTCCTCCAACCCAATGCTGCAACGGATCTACGGGACCGTCTTCTACAAGAAGGACGAATTAGCTGACGACTTGAAGAAGCGTCAAGAAGCTAAGGAACGTGACCACCGGGTTATCGGTAACAAGCTTGACCTCTTCTTCGTTGACCCAAAGGTTGGTGCCGGTTTACCATACTGGATGCCTAAGGGGGCCACTATTCGGCGGACAATCGAACGTTACATCATTGACCGTGAAGTTGCCGATGACTACAAGCACGTTTACACCCCAGTTCTGATGAACCTGGATGCCTACAAGACTTCTGGTCACTGGGAACACTACCGTGACGACATGTTCCCACCAATGGACATGGGTGACGGTGAAATGCTTGAACTGCGGCCAATGAACTGTCCAAGCCATATTCAAATTTACAAGCACCACATCCGTTCCTACCGTGACCTGCCACTGCGGATTGCCGAACTGGGAATGATGCACCGTTACGAAAAGTCTGGTGCCCTTTCCGGTCTGCAACGGGTTCGTGAAATGACTTTGAACGATGGTCACACCTTCGTTGCCCTTGACCAAATCCGGACTGAATTCGCCAAGATCCTGAAGCTGATCATGTCCGTTTACAAGGACTTTGACATTACCGACTACAGCTTCCGTCTCTCCCTTCGTGACCCTAAGAACACGAAGAAGTACTACGCTAACGACGAGATGTGGGAGAAGTCCCAAAAGCTGTTGAAGGCTGCCATGGATGACCTGAACCTTGACTACTACGAAGCCGAAGGTGAAGCTGCCTTCTACGGTCCAAAGCTGGATATCCAAACCAAGACGGCCCTGGGGAACGACGAAACCATGTCCACTATTCAACTGGACTTCATGCTCCCTGACCGCTTCGGCTTAACTTACGTTGGTAAGGATGGTAAGGAACACATGCCAGTCATGATCCACCGTGGTGTGGTTGGGACCATGGAACGGTTCGTTGCTTACCTGACTGAAATCTACAAGGGTGCCTTCCCTACCTGGTTAGCTCCTGAACAAGTTCACATCATTCCAGTTAACGAAGATGCCCACGGTGCTTACGCCGACGACCTTGCTAAGAAGCTGAAGGCCGCTAACATCCGGGTCGTTGTTGACCACCGGAACGAAAAGATGGGCTACAAGATTCGTGAAGCCCAAACTCAAAAGGTACCATACACCCTGGTTGTCGGTGACGACGAAATGAAGAGTAATGGTGTCTCTGTCCGGAAGTACGGTGAAGAAGCCCAAAACGAAATGAGTCAGGATGACTTCATGAACGAAATCCTCGCTGACATCGCTTCATACTCCCGCAAGAACTAATTACGTCCCCTATAAATAAAAATATCCCTGACGTTCGGATCATTACCGAATGTCAGGGATATTTTTTGTATTAGTCGCCATTACTTAGCTTGGGCAGGGCCAGGAAAATTACCAGCCCAACCGCGAACAGGACGCTAAGCGAAGCCACGCCCACCGTTGAACGCCCCGTCCACTGGGTGACGAGCCCCACAACCAGGGGCCCTATAATGGCGGAGAATTTACCCAAAATGTTGTAGAAACCAAAGGACTCACTTGAAGCGTCCTTCGGAATTAACTGGCCAAAGTATGACCGGCTGAGGGCCTGCAGCTCACCCTGGCTCGTCCCAATTAAGATTGCCAAGAACCAGAAGTCAAATAAACTATCAAGCTTCAGTGCGTACAGGCAGATAAAAAGGTAAACGATGATTCCCAATAGGACGGATAACCGGGTGGAGGTCCGTTTTGCCAACCACCCGTACAAAAGCGAGAACGGGAAGGCAATCAGCTGGACCATCAGCAAAACCATCATCAGCATTGTCGTGTTCACACCGAGGTCCTTCCCAATTGCGGTCGCCATGGTAAAGATAGTGTCGACCCCGTCAATATAGAAGAAGTAAGCGACCAAAAACCAGGAAATCCGCCGGTATTTTCTGATATGGCGAAAGGTGCGCCCCAGGCGACGAAAACTATCAGTCAATGGGTCCTTGACGGCCTGAACGCTAAAGCGCTGCTGACCGTGCCGGAGAAGGGGCCAGGCAAAAATTACCCACCAGACGGCCGCGAGAACAAAGCTGAACCGGGCCACCCCAAAGCTGGATAACATCCCACCAAAACCGTTGGTTAGCTGGGCGCCGAGAAAAATAATAAAGGCTAATACACCGCCCAGGTACCCCATCCCATAGCCAGTAGACGATACCAGGTCCATCTGGCGGTCGTCAGCAACATCCGTCAAGAAGCTATCGTAAAAGAGGTTTCCGCCAGAGTAACCGATAATGCTCAAAACATATAGGCCCAAAAGCCATTGCCAGTGGCGTAACCCCAGAAGGCGGTGGAGTCAGCGGCACTGACCCCGCCAGCTTGGGCAACCGCCTTGAAGTAAACCGGTAAGACAGCGGTAATCACGAGAATCCCGTAACCGGAGTTCGCCCAATCGTAAAAAATCCATTGCCACTGTTGCTTAGTGAATTTCACAGTTTCACTCACTTTCTAAATATTTCATCAATTGCCTGCCCAGCGGTTGGAGCTGGGTAGTGGAGGCCGAGTAAGCGCGCGAAGGTTGGCCCCTCGTCAACCAGGTGGGCACCAGTAACCGTTGCGCCTGCCTGGACATCCGGCCCCGCAAAAACTGCCGTTGTGAAGTAGTTCGACTGGTCGGGCCCGTACCCGTGGACACCGTGGTAACGGTCTGGGGTCCCGATGGAATCAGGGTCAACCTCTTCTACCACTGCGGGCCGGTTGACCTCGTCCGTAAAGTAGTAACCTGGTTGGGCCTCAACCAGGAAGGCGGCTTTAGGGTCGGCGCCCAACTTAACCGCCTCAGCACCATCGTAAATGTGTTGAACCCCGTCAGCCCGGGCAATTAACTGCTTGACGTCGCCGTAGTCAATGTCGTGCCCCCGCACGTAGACGTAGGTTTCCCCGTCACAGGTTTTCGCGGTCACCTTCCAGTTATTCTTAAAGGTGGTCTTACCATCAATCGGGCTCAGCCACCCTTCCCGGGCGAAGAGCATATTCAAGTGAATCATTTTGTGGACGTTAATCTGGTAGTGGTCCCCTAAAATTACGAAGTTCGTCCAGTCATAGGTCCCGGTATCCTTGGTCGCCCGAATCAGGCGGGCCACCCGGCCATCAAGCCGCTGCAGAGCCGCCTTTGCTTCCTTCGACCGTACCCCGTAACGGTGCCGCATACTATCCATATCTACCAGGTGAATCAGGGTTAGGTCGGGCCGCTTGTTGCGGAGGGTATCGACAGCACAGGCGGTCACAAAGTCATCCAACCAGGGTTGCTTGATCCCGTGGCGAAGCTTCCCGTAGCGCTGGTTCATCTTGAGGAGAAACCACGGCGAGCTGGCCGTAAGGGAGACCAGCACCTGGTTCGTCCAAATCCGGTTAGGGAAAATTTCGGCCAGGTTGTAGTTAATCTTGCTCCCCGCAGTGACTGGCCACAGAAATGCGGCCGTGGTCATTCCCGCAGCCCGAGCCACGTCATAAAGCGGTGTGGCCTTGACGTCCTTACGGTACCAATACCAGTCTGGTGACTGCCGCCGCGGCTGGACCTTCGTGTTATTAACAATCCCGTGCACCGCCGGATATTGCCCAGTGATAATCGACGTGTGGGACGGGTAAGTCAGTGTTGGGTAGATGCCCCGGACACGCTTGACCCACGTCCCCCGGTGGATCAGCTTATCAAGGTTCGGTACTAGGTCACGTAATTCAGCCAGGTCCCGATAACCAAGTGAATCCAATGAGATTACAACAAGCTTATGTTGGGTCATTATTTTTACTTCCTTTTTCAAAGTTACCCTTCTATTTTAAGCTGGATTAAGAAGAAATACGAAACCTTTTTACCTGAAGAAAATTTTAGGAGGTGAGCGCAATGAAAAAACTGCCCCCACCCATCGGAAAATACTAATAATGTTAAGCACCTGAATTTGAACTCTCGCCCTATTTAAGGTAAACTTAAGGTTCGGACATATATAGAGAAAGGAATCGAAAAAATTATGAAAAATCAGATTGGCAAAGGTAGTAGCCCGAAGGAAAAGACTCTCGGGCTATTTGACCTTTCAATCCTTGGAATTGGCGCAATCATCGGTACGGGAATCCTCGTCCTCACCGGAATCGTCGCGTCAACCGATGCGGGCCCCGGAATCGTCTTTTCGTTTTTGATTGCGGCCTTGGCAAGTGGGTTGATTGGGCTTTGCTATTCGGAGCTCACCACTAGCTTACCGAATTCCGGAAGTGCGTTTTTTTACGCCTGGGTATCAATTGGTAAGTTTGTCGCGTTCCTCGCCGGCTGGACCCTGATTGGGGTCTACATTACCACCACGGCAACGGTTGCCAACGGCTGGACCGGGTATGTCCAATCATTCTTAGAAGTTTTGGGAATTAACTTACCCCACCAGCTCCTCGTCAACCCCGCTGCTGGTGGTTACATCAACCTTCCAGCGGTCCTGATGATCATCCTGATGACCATCATCCTGACCCGGGGGACGAGCGAAAGTAAACTAGTCAACAACTTCTTGGTTGGGGTCAAGATATTCATTATCGTCTTATTTATCGTGGTCAGCGTCTGGGACGTCAAGACCACCAATTGGCACCCCTTCCTCCCGTACGGTGCGAAGGGAATTTTCACCGGGGCTTCGGCAGTCTTCTTCTCCTTTTTGGGCTTTGACGCCCTCGCCACGTCGGCGGAGGATGCTAAAGACGTCGGTCACACAATTCCCCGGGCAATCGTCCTCTGCTTAACGGTCTCCACAACCCTTTATATCCTAGTTAGCTTAGTGATGACGGGGGTTGTGCGCTACACCAAGCTGAACGTTTCCGAGGCGATGTCTTACGTACTACTCAGTGAGGGCCATAACTATGTCGCCGAGATTGTCTCTTTAGGGGCGGTCCTCGGAATCATGGCCGTGGTGTTTGCCTTTATTTATGCCGGGTCCAACATTCTTAAGTCAATGAGCCGGTCACGCTTTCTGCCCAAGGGTCTCGCCAAGTTGAACACCCGTACCCAAAGTCCAAACCGGGCAATCTGGCTAGTCGGTTTGGCCTCCGCAGTGTTTGCCGGCGAGTTCGACCTCCACTACCTGGCCTTGATTGCCAACATTGGGTCCCTGATGGTCTTCATGCTCATTTCCTTGATTGTAATCATCCTCCGGTACAAGTACCCGGAATTAAAGCGGCCATTTAAGGTCCCGTTTGGCAACGTGATCCCGACCTGTTCAATCCTGTTTTGCCTAATCCTGCTGGTCAGCATCTCGCTCAAGGCATGGTTAACCTACCTGCTATGGATTGTCATCGGGTTAATCGTCTACTTCGCCTATTCACTTCGCCACGCGGACGAGTTTAACTTTACTGAAGATAAGTAGTCTATCGCGGCTGGCCTATTTGGCTAGCCGTGTTTTTCAGCCTTCGAATACTGCACAGTAATCGTGGAAAACCAGAGACTAGCTTCGCGCCGAAGTGTACTCCTAGTGTCTAGCGCCGCGAAGCAAGTCCATTGATTACGGAGCACGCTAATGCTTTCCAGCTTCGCTTTTGTAATTAATTTTCCAATTAGTGTTGACAATTAAATTAGAATTCGTTAAGATAATGACAATTAAATTAAGAAATGCTTAGAAGAGATGAGTAAGCAGGCGTAGCCATTACAGAGAACCGCGGTTGGTGGAAGGCGGGATGGCTAGACCTGTCGAAGATGGTCTTGGAGCAATGTTCGGGTGGCGAGCCAGACGTGAGCTACCCACGAGTGACGTCCGATATAACGTCTAGGTTTACCTTCGGGTGTACCTACTGAGGAGCTAGCTGCGAGGCCGGCTCAAATTAGGGTGGTAACACGTTAACTAATGATTAGCTTGACGTCCCTAGGAAAGGCACAGTGTCTTTCCTAGGGACGTTTTTTATTTGCTCCGCACCGGAACCCACCGCATACGAAAGGATCGATTATTATGACTGAATTCACAAAACGAACTGTTTCCCCATTCCGCTACGACGTTGTTGGTAGTTTTCTCCGTCCCCAAGCATTAAAGGATGCCCGGGCCAAATTTGCGGCGGGCAAAATCAACCAGGCTGACTTGACCGCCGTGGAGGATAAGTGCATCACCGAATTAATTCAAAAAGAAGTTGCGGCCGGACTACGGGCCGTCACGGACGGTGAATTTCGGCGAAGCTATTGGCACCTCGACTTCTTCTGGGGGCTGCAGGGGGTCAAGCACGTTAACCTAAAGCACGGTTACTTCTTCCACGACGAGGAGACCCGGAACGACTCCGCCCAGGTAGCGGGCAAAATCAGCGGTAAAAACCACCCGTTTGTCAACTACTTCAAGTTTGTACGGGACCACGCTCCTGCCGGGGTCCAGGTCAAGCAGACCATCCCCGCACCAGCTCAGTTTCTGGAAGAGCTAATCCGGCCCGAAAACCAGGCTAGCGTTAAGGACAACTACGCTTCCGTTGACGAGCTGGATCACGACGTGGCGGCCGCCTACCACCAAGTAATTGAAGACCTCTACGCGGCCGGTTGCCGGACCATCCAACTTGACGACTGTACCTGGGGAATCTCCGTCAATAACTTTGCCAACCTTAAGAAGAAGGACCCCAACGCTGATACGTCCGAGTTGAAGAAACTCCAGGAACGGTTTCTCAAAGTAAACAACGCCGCCATTGCGGACCTGCCAGCAGATTTAACAGTTAACACCCACGTTTGCCGGGGAAACTACCACTCAACTTGGGCTGCCGCTGGTGGCTATGGTCCCGTCGCTGACACTCTCTTCGCCCAGGAAAATGTACAGGCCTTCTACCTGGAATACGACTCCGACCGGGCTGGTGGCTTTGAACCCCTCGCTAAGGTTCCTGACGACAAGTACGTTGTCTTGGGGCTCATCACGTCCAAGTCTGGCAAGCTGGAAGACAAGCAGGCCATCATCGACCGAATCCACGAAGCAGCAAAGTACCACCCGTTGGACCACCTCTGCCTGAGTCCCCAGTGTGGGTTTGCCTCCACTGAGGAAGGTAACATCCTCACCGAAGACCAGCAGTGGAAGAAAGTCGCCCTCGTCAAGGAAATTGCCACCAAAGTCTGGGGCTAGTTCCGCCGATATACACCTCCTGAATACGAAAAATGGAGAGGCTGGGAGAAAACTTGTTTTCTCACCAGCCTCTTTTAGTTCTCTAAATATTACGCAGTAATCGCGGAAAAAAGCGTGCTCCTAGTGTCTAGTTACGGAGCACTCCAATGCTTTTTTCCCAGCTTGTTATCCGATATAATCACCAACAACGGGAATCCCCGGTAAGACACTGTCACCGTGGGCTACCCGTCTTTTTAATGGTTCCGTCAAATCCTGACCCGCCGAATAACCATGGTGCTTACCACCCTGCCAGGATGCATCTTCAGAAACGTCATAAACCTTGCCATCGATTGCGATGTACGCGGGGCGGCCATCCTGCCCATCGTACTTTTGTAACTCTTCCTTTGTGAACGTCTTTGCCATACCGGTTTCCTCCCTTTTCCATTTTTTTGGTAGTTTTACTATACCGAAGCTGGCTGTAAAAAGCACACTTTCTGCTCGACCTTAATGAAAAGTTATAAGTCCTTAACCATGGTCAACCAAGTTTCGTCAGCATGGCTGGAAGGTGACACCCCCGCCTGGTGAAAGCCGTTATGCTCGTAAAAGGGAACGTTTTTGGCCAGGAAGTCTAGCACAATTGCCTGCCGCTTACTTGCCTGGGCTACCCGCGCTAGGGCGTCCAAGAGCTTACTACCAACGCCTTTTCTCCGGTAGTCCGGGGCCACCGCAAGTGAAAGCACGAGCTGGTAACCGCCCGTGGGCAGGTTAGTCGGCGCCGTCTCGTACATCTGGTCGTCAATCACCTGGGTATTGACCGCCGGGCCAACAATGAAGCCGACTACCTGGTCCCCGTCCTTGGCCACTAAAAAGGTGTCTGGTAATTTGTTGAGCCGGTCCTGAAAAGCTGACGGGGTCCCAGCCTCGGCAGGACTAAAGCCCGCCCGCTCAATTGCAACTACCGCGTGTAGGTCTGCTTGTTGGACATTACTGATTTTGATCATGGGTAACCTCCTTCATCTCCTTAATAAAAATATTGCCGACGTTTGGCAGGCGATTATCCTTGCGCCAAGCCAAAATATTCTGATCAACTAGCGCCGGGGTTAGGGGCCGAAAGACCAGGTCGTCCTCTGCGCAGGGATTAATCAGTCCCTCATAAGTCATTACCGCGCACGCACCAGTCTTAGCCAGCAGAGCCGCGTTAAAGACCAGGTTATACTGGCCAACAAATTTGAAGTGGTTCAGTGCCATTCCCGCCCACTGGCGAAAGGTATCCTGGCGCCTGGTCTGCCCCGACGTCATCAGCGGTTGGCCAATCAGGTCCTCAGGGGTAATTGCCTTCTTTTGTGCCAGTGGCGAATCGGTCGCAACGACGATGCCCCAACGGTTAACCCCGCTAAGGGGCATGGTGTTGTATTCAATCAGGTTTTCGTGTCCCATCAGGATGGCAAACTCAATCAAGCCCGTATCCAGTTGGTGGCGTAAAAGCTCACTGTCCCCACTCACCAGGTTGAGGCGAATCTGGGGAAACTTAGCCATGATGTGTTTGATACAGTCCATCACGGGTTGGACGGCCCGACTTTCGTCCGCGCCGATATTGATGACACCACTCACCACCGCTTTTTTCTGCAACTGGACAGTAGTCCGGTCCACCAGGGTGGTGATTTCCTGAGCCCGGTCAAAGAGGTAGGACCCCTCCTGAGTAAGTTTAATTTGCCGGTGCCCCCGCTCAAAGAGCGTAACCCCCAACTCATTTTCGAGCTCCTTCATCTGGCGAGAAAGGGCTGGCTGCGAGATGTGAAGGGCCTGCGCCGCACCGGAAATATTCCCTTCCCGGACAATCTCATTGAAATAACGTAGTACCCGAACTTCCATCGTCAGTCCTCCTATGCATAATACTTATACTTTCACATATATTATAAGTATTTTACACTGACATGCCAACTGTTTATCCTAATAATAAACAGAAAGGAGAATCAATGGATGACAACTAACATGAAAGCCACAAGCCCAAAAATTGCCCAGGTGGTCGCCACTAACCAGCCCCTCGTTCAGGCGCTCAACACTGGTGTCCACACCAACCAAGAGGTTCGCCAGGTCGTTGCGAAAATCACGGGGCAGGCAATTGACCCGTCCGTTGAAATTCGCCTGCCCTTTTATACCGACTTTGGACGCCACCTTCAAATTGGGAAAAACGTCTTTATCAATATCGGCGTCACCTTCACAGACCTTGGCGGCATCCAACCAGCAGACCGGGTCCTGATTGGCCCCAACGCCACTCTTGTCTCCGTCAACCACCCCCTCGACCCGGCCGACCGTCGCAACCTTGAGCTCAAGCCAATCAAGGTGGGCACTAACGCCTGGATTGGGGCCAACGCCACCATCTTACCAGGAGTAACCATCGGCGAAAACGCGGTTGTTGCGGCTGGGGCCATCGTCACTAAGGACGTCCCAGCTAACACTGTCGTTGCCGGCGTCCCCGCAAAAGTCATTAAGAAAATAAAGGAGGACTAATCTATGTCATTACGATACATTACCAAACTTAACGAAAACGTCCACCGCGACCACGTCAGCTTTTTAAATCGCTACGGGATCAAGATTGCGGTTGACCTTTACTCCCCAAAGAAACGGACAGCAGGAAAGTACCCGGCTTTAATCGTGGGTGCACCCTACGGTGGGGTAAAGAAACAGGGCCCGGCCGTCTACGCCAACGAGCTCGCCCAGCGAGGCTTTGTGGTCCTGACCTTTGACCAGGTCTTCATGGGTGAATCCGGTGGTTGGCCACGCCACGTGTCATCCCCAGAGCTTTTTGCCGAATCATTTAGTGCTAGCGTTGACTATCTCGGGGTCCAGGTGCCCTTTGTGGACCGGGATAAAATTGGTGTGATTGGTATCTGCGGCTCTGCCGGCTTTGCCCTTTCCGCCGCTTCCGTTGATCCCCGGATCAAGGCGGTGGTTACCGCCTCAATGTACGACATCACGGATATCCGCGGCATGATGAAGCCCAGCAAGGACCAATTAGATAAGATGAAGACCCAGTTGGCTAACCAGCGGTGGGCGGACTTTGCCAATGGGCAGCCGGAATACAAGCCGTCATTCCCTGACCACCCCTACCCGTCGGTTGATGAGCTCCCGAAGATGGGCCCCATCAATAATGAGTGGTTCCGCTTCTACGCTGTTTCCCGGGGCTTCCACCCCAATGCCCGGGCCGGTTTTACCACCACTTCTAACCTGACGATGATGCAGTTCTCCGCCCTCAACTACATTGATGAGATTTCCCCGCGGCCAATCCTGTTTATCTTTGGTGACCGGGCCCATTCCCGTTCTTTCTCCGAACGGGCATATAATTTAGCCAAGGGACCAAAGGAAAAGTACATTGTTGACGACTGTGAACACATTGACCTGTACGACCAAGTTAATAAGATTCCGTTTACCAAGATCCAAAGCTTTTTCACTGACCACCTTAACTAATTAATATGGATGTGAGCATTTTGAAAAAATTCTCCCTAATTACAATATTAACCATCATTTTAACTTTCTGTTGCCTTACCGTTTCGCGCCGGGCAATGGCCATCCAGCACTACCGGCAGTCAACCGTGCCAGCCATCTTCATCCACGGCTGGGGCTCCAGTGCCCGGGCAGAAGACAAGATGGCCCGGGCTGCCCAACGTGCCGGCGTGACCAAGACGATTATCCGTGCCAACGTCGACCGCCAGGGAAAGGTGTCGTTTGACCGAAGCCTCCCCAAGGGGGCAGTCAACCCCATCGTGGAGGTCAACCTCGCTGATAATAAGCTTAGCCACTACCAGGACAACTACACGGCCGGTTACCACCACGGCGGCACCTACGTCAAGAACGTGGTTAACGCCTTAGAAAAACGCGGTAACTACCCGGCATTTAACTTTGTGGGGCACTCGATGGGTAACCTAGAGATTGCCAACTACATCAATGACAATGCCGGTCACCTGCCGAAGATCAACCACCTGGTTGCTATTGCTGGCCACTATAATGGACTGGTCGGACAATCGACAGCCGAAAGTGCGGTTAGCCAGGAGGGTAAGCCAACGCGGGAGAACTCCTGCTTCAAGGCCCTCCGTTCTCTCCGGCAAAACTTCCCCCGCAATACCCGGGTGTTAAACATCTACGGTAACCTTGACAACGGCTCTAACTCCGACGGTGACGTCCCCGTTAACTCGGCAAAGTCGTTGAAGTACCTGGTTGCTAATCGGGCAAAATCTTACCAGGAGCTTGAGCTGCACGGCAAAAGTGCCCAGCACAGCCGGCTTCACAACAATAACCACCAGGTTGACCAGGCGTTGATCAACTTTCTGTGGGCAAAATAGGATAAAGGGATCCCCCTCCCTTCATATAGCCTTTACTACTCAACGACTAGGAAATTATTCCTGGTCGTTTTTTGCTGTTTAAAAATTTCACCGGCTACCCTGTTGTCGGTAGTCGGTGAAATAATGTGTAAGTTAGTTATTTAATAATTGCAGTTACTTAATTCCTTTAATGAAGAAGATCAAAATTGAACCTAAAACAGCTGAAGCACAGGCTGCAGGGAAGATATATCCATAGCTACCCATGTTAATTGCCGTTGCGGCAACAATTGGGCCAAAAATCTGCCCGGCACTGTTTGCCATGTTCAACAGCCCTAAGTCTTTAGCAGCAGTCTTTTCGTTTGGTAATACATCAATGTTCAACGCCTGATCCACGGAATTGTACATTCCAAATCCAATTCCGGCAATCACTGCGTATGCTAACATTCCCCAAGTATTTGTTGTTAGCCGTGGGACAAATACCCCTAAGGCAATGATCAGGCCAGCAGTAATAACGGGCATCTTCCGAACCTTCATCTTATCGGCCAGTGGTCCCGAGATTAGTGACATGATAATCGCGGTAATCATCAAAATTATCGAAATTAGTGAAACATATTGCTGAACCGCGCCACCCTTGAGTTTGATGTAGTCAGTAAAAATATATAGGGTATAGCCCGAAATGGCAAATTGAGAAATGATAATCATAAATTTACCAAATAGAGCTAGATAGAAATTACGGGCGTTATGGGTTGGGAAGACGAAGTTAGCAGAAAATGCCTTCCAACCATCAATCTTTTCAACGGGCATATCCTTAGTTGACTGCTCGTGTAAAATCAGCGCCGCAATTGGCCCAGATACTAAAGTCATCGTAGCCATAACGTAAAAGCCCATTGTGTTATTGTACAAGAAATGGGAACCAATTACTGGTCCTAATCCTTGTGCGGCAGCGGTCCCTAACGCATACATCCCGGACATCGTGCCCCGGAATTGTTCAGAGGTCCGGTCGGCAATTACCGCGACCAATGGCGCCACAATCATATTTTGGAAAAGGACATATACAGAGTCACCGACAACAACACCAAATGCTGTCTTGGCATGACTCCAGGCAATAATACTAATGAATGAACCAATTGAACCAACAATTATCCATGGCGTCCGCCGCCCCCAACGTGAGCGGGTCCGGTCAGAAAGGCCACCCCAGATAATATTCGAAATTGTTGCCACGATCATTGCGACCGCAGACATTGTTGCAATAACGTTTTGCTTCGTTGCCGGATCAATATCTTGGACCAGTTTTGGAACTGTTACCCCAACTAATCCAAGGTAAGGGCCAACCCAAAGAAAGTAACCCAGAACAATCCCAATACAAGTTCTTACTGGAAACTTCTTCTGCTCTTCGTTAGTTGGCGTTTGCCATGGTTTTCTTTCGGTCGAATTATCCATATTTTTCACATTCCTTTTTAATCACGTCATTCAATACTTAGCAAATGACCCTACTCTTTCCAGAGGGCCTTGCCAACTGCATCGCTTGACGCAAACGGTCCGGGGATGGTCGAAATACCACGGTGGTTGCCAAAATAGTCTTCACTAATCTGGATATCGTCACCTTCAGGCGTTTCAAATCGTTGCTCTGGCTCGAATGCTTCGCCCAGGATATCCGAGTTAATAATGTTCGTCTTATAATTACCAATTAGGTCGTAGACGTTCGTTTCAATTACTGGCTTACCGTCTTCTTCAACTAGTTCAACCTTGGCTTCGTCATGGTCGTTAACCAGATTGTTAACTTCTTTCTTCCATGCCTTAGCACCATTTAGATAAACGTTGCCACCGGCCCAAACTGGAAGGTGACCCAGGTGGTATGGCTGAAGATCATTCATATCATTTTCCTTGGCGTAGGTACCTTCAAGGCGTTTGAACGGTGCATACCACTCGTCATAAGTCGGGTAGTCATCAAAGACAAAGGTCCCAACTTCTTCATTATCTTCAGGGTTAGCTTCTGGAGCCCACTTTTGAACAAAGATGTTGTTGTAGAAACGATCATCCCCGTGCAGAATAGTCGAGAAGCCAGCTACTTCAGTCCGGTGTGGAATGTGGTATGGCGTGTACCGTTGACGGTCAGGGCCCTTGCCTGGATAATCCGTCCCGGTGCCAACATAGGTAAATGAGCCAAGAATTAAGTTATTAACCACCCCAAGGCCCTGGGTAGGAATCTTCAAGGAGTCTTTAGAAAGCAGGAGGTTGTTATCAATCAGCGTTGGCCCGTGACCAACCTCAACCCAGATATCCTGGCTCTCCATTGCTCCATTAAGGCGGTGAGCAGTACCATCTGGTGCATAGTTGTGGTCAAACAGGTTTTGAGTGATTCGGGTTCCTTGAGCTTCCCAATCACACCAGAGGCCCATTGTACAGTGGTCAAAGTGGTTCCGCCGGTAAATTACATCGATTGCCGCATGCATCTTAATACCGGCAATTTCGGCTCCGGCAAGTTCCTGCATATTGTTGATGTGATGAACGTGGTTGTCTTCAATCAGACTGAAGACACCCCCTTGCCGGCCAACAATTCCGTCTTGTTCGCAATCGTGAATGTTACACCGCCGAACGATGTGGTGACCAATCTTTTCCTTCAGCCAACCATCGTATTGTCCCCGACAAACGGCTTCCCGTTCCATTTGGGTTGGACTCTTGATGTGTTTGTAAGTAAAGTAGTGGTCATTATTAGGATCCTTATACTTACCAAGGGAAATTCCTGCACACCGACTCAAGCTAATATCACAGTCTTCAATGATCCAGCCCTTTGACCAGTGAGGACCAATCATTCCATCTTGAAAGGCTGCCGGTGGAGCCCAAGTGGTAGCCGCCTTGTTAACGGTGAAACCGGCAAAAGTGATGTAGTTAACACCCGTCTTCTTTGGCCAGAAGCATTCCCGCCGGACATTGATATCAACGTCTTCATGGTTAGGATTCTTGCCTTGGAAGTTAGCGTAAATGACCGTCTCGTTTCGGTCCTCATCTTGTTCGGTGTACCACTTGTAAACTGAATTTGCCGGATCCCATGAGCGGGCATAAACTTCACCCTTAATACAATCTTCTAGCGAAGTAGTTTCATAGAAGTGGATGTTATTCATGTAAACAGCCCCGGTGTGCTTATCAACTGGGCCGAAGTACCAGTCACCGACAACAAACGTCGTATATGGGTTATATGAACCAAAAATACTGTTATTAATCCGGGTAACCCAAACGTTGCCCTTGTACTTTTCCCAGTTAGTTACCTTTTCTGCTCCGGTAATTGTCGCCTTGAGGGGTTCAACACTGCGGTAAACAATCCGGGCATCCTTTGTTCCGGCATGAATTGGGTTAACATTTTCCCGGTAAGTACCAGGGAACACGAGAACTTCATCACCAGGTTCAGCAACCTGGGCAGCCTCGTTAATTAACTTGAAAGGTCGTTCTTGAGTACCGTTGCCGTCAAATGTCGCATTAGCATCAACATAAATCTTCATTCATGACAGCTCCAATCATTTTGTGTAAAATTAAATAGTAACAATACCTGCAAGCGCTTACGTATTTAATTATGCAGAATCAATTCGGGGATATCTTGCATTTTTCTACGAATTTTTGGATATAAGTAAGTGGAGGGATTTTTATGAATCTATTACGTCAGTACCTCAGAACAACTAGTTTTGCTTACAGTATCATCAGAAACGGCCAGACTATTGAAAAAGATCGGGATAACTTACTGGCGGGAACGTTCAATGCAAAAAAATTCGCCCTCACCAGCAGGCAAAGACGACTCGTTACTTTTTACAAACTTAAGGGACAAAATATTATCACCGCTATTATTAGACATCACAATTACTACTACGTAATTGGACCCGTTATTATCAGCACCAATGACCAAGATAAGACACCCCAGCCTTTCTTAGTCAGCAGTGCCCACCTAAAGCATTTCTCGGCGGATCGTTTCATTATGGTTATTGCCCTATGCATTAACCTGTTAGGCGCATACATCAATTCTAAAAAACTGCAGCTTCGTTACCGGCGACCCGTTTATACCAACACAAGCTTTAAGAAGAGCAGTTTCATCCGTCTGAACAACAATGGTGCCCATGTTAACTACGCCTTTGAAAAGCAAATCAATAATGCTATCCTTTGTAGCGACCAAGCGGAAATTCATACGGCCTTAACCCGCTTATACCAGTCCGGGCGAATTGGCATTTTGAGCAATAAGGGTGAATTACGCAATATCATTGACTTTGGCATCATTGTTATTTCAACCAACATCCGGGTAGCCTTAAGAAGCGGGATGAACTTCGAACTTGCTTACAGTCTGAACGATTACTACGTTCACCGTTTAGAAGAGCAAAAGTCGTTTCATGCCGTCATCAAATGCATTGAAGATAATTTAACCGACCTCAGCAAAGAAGTTAAGCACGATATTACTGCCGGTATGCCACCGACAATTGTCCGGGCCTACCGTATCGTATCGACAAATCCCCAGGAGGACATTACGATTGTGGAAGTAGCGAAGCAGCTCAACATTTCACCAAACTACTTTTCCAGTCAGTTTAAAAAGTGGATGGGAATTAGTTTTACTCAGTTCCGAATTCTCGAAAAAATCAACTGTGCTATCACTCTTCTCGTTTCATCAAACATGAACGTTTCAGAAATTGCAGCCCTACTTCACTTTAACGACCAGGCTTACTTTGCTAACCAATTTAAAAAGCACACCGGGTTTTCGCCAAACCAGGTGCGCAATAATCCTATTCTTATTAGTGATTGGAATATCTATAACTATCTAAAGGGTAAGTGTCGATTATAGTTACTTACATTCTTCCTTACCCATCATAATCTTCAAGATAACGGGGCCCGAGGCTGCCAAGCCACTCCGGGTTAGCTCACCGAGGCCACGGATTGTTTCGTCGACAGAGTTACTTACCAAGCCATTGGTCCCCGGAATCGTTACCCCTTGCAGGGCCAAGTTGACCGCCTTAAACATTGTCTGAACCGAGGTCGCTACCTTGATGGCGCAGGAACAGCCCGCCCCATCGCAGACCATTCCGGCAGCATCCCCAATCATGTTCTTAATTGCTCGACCGGCCACCTCGATGTCGCCGCTCAACAGGTAAGCAATTCCCGTGGCAGCGCCCATCGCAGCGGCATAGGTTGCACAGTAGGCTGACAGGATCGGCAAAAATGAGTGCACGTAGATTGCAGTCAGGTGGGATAGGGCCAGGGCCCTGATTAGCTGCTCGTCAGACGCCTGCTGCGCTTTGGCCACAACGCACACCGGGACGGTCGCCGTGATTCCCTGGTTCCCGGAACCGGAGTTAGTAATTGCCGGCAGCGGGGCGCCACCCATCCGCGCATCCGAAGCGGCGGCGGTGTATGACACCAGCCGGTTCAACAGGGAGTTATCGTAGCCCAGACTCTGTGAGTTATTCATCGCCCGGCCGACCCGCATCCCGTAGTCATGCGACAGCCCCTCCTTTGCCAGGGCCATGTTATCGACCTGGGCAAGTTTGATAAATTTCAACTCCTCTAGTGGCGCCGTTGTTGCCAAGTCCCAAATCTCCTGGAGCCGGCCCTGCTGCATGAAGAGTTCCCAGTCGGCCAGAGAATCAACTGCGGGGCGTTCCTTTTCAAACACCACCGCCCCATTTTTCTTGATGCAGTAATTGTTCGTATGGTCCGCCGCAATGTAAACCTCTGCAGTATTACCGCTGACGGTGGTAACCTTCACCTGAACGTAAAGCTTATCCTTGACGTCGGCCAGGGAAACGTGAATCTTGCCAGAGCACGCCAAATCAGCAACCTGCTTGACCCCGGCGGCTGAGATTTCCGGAATCACCTTCATCCCCTTGCTAGGATCACCGAACAGGTAGCCCACGGCCGCCGCAACGGGAAGACCGGGTTTCCCGGTTCCCGGAACAATCACCGCAATTGCGTTCTTCATGATATTCATTGATACACGAACGTCAATTTTAGCGGGCTCCTCATGGCCTAACTGTTCTGCACAAGTGGCAACGGCAAAAGCGACTGCAACGGGTTCCGTACACCCGATTGCGACTGATACCCCGTTGTGGAGGGCCTTCAAATACATTGCCTTCTTACTAGCTTCCATCTTTTCCTCCTCATGTGAAACCTTATTCCGACGGGTGGTGAAACGTTTCACATACTTCTTTCATATTAAATTATATCATCTTGATAATTTTTTATCACTAATAAATTATCAAGTTTACGGAAAAGATTTCAACAATGGTTAACCTTGTTTCCCCCAGTCCTGCATTCCTTCAATAACGGGACCCAGCTGCTTGCCCCGGCTTGTCAAGGAGTATTCAGTTTTCGGGGGAACCGTTACGTAGACCCGCTTCTTGACAATCCCGTCGGCCGTCAATTCCTTTAGCTGAAGGGCCAGCATTCGCCGTGTGCAATCGGGCAATTTCTCCTGTAATTCACTAAAGCGACAGACCGGCGTGTGTAGGAGAACGTGAATAATGACCGCCTTCCATTTTCCCGCAATTGCTTGAATTGTCTGGTCAATTGGGCAACCCTTGATTGCTTTACTCATTTTCTCACCCCGCTTTTTATCAATTATACCAGGTGAAAAATAATTCCCCTCTTGTATTGTCTCAATAGACTGGTTACTATTAGTAAGTGAAATGAATGAACAAGGAGGAATTAACTATGAAATCAAAATTAAATGAATTATTAGCTAAGCGGCGCAGCATTTACGCCCTGGGTAACCAGGTTAACGCCCAACCTGAAGAGATCTTTGACCTGGTGAAGACCACCGTCCGTAACTCACCAAGTGCCTTCAATAGTCAAACCGTCCGGGCAGTTGTCCTCTTTAATCAGTCATCAAATAAGGTGTGGGACATCGTTGAAGAAGCACTGCAGAAGATCGTTAAGGACCCGGCCGCTTTCCAGAAGACCAAGGAAAAGATTGCCAGCTTCCGCGTCGGTTACGGGACAATCCTCTACCTCACTGACACGGAGACCGTTCACAAGCTAGAAAAGCAGTTCCCATCCTATGCCGCCAACTTTGGCCCGTGGGCAGAACAAGCAATCGGTGGTGCCCAGCAGGCGATCTGGGCCGCACTGGCCGAACAGGGGATTGGCGCAAGCCTCCAGCACTACAACCCGCTGATTGACGACGCCATTCACGAAGCATTCAACCTCCCCGCCAGCTGGCAATTGCGGGCTGAAATGCCGTTTGGCTCAATCGAAGCCCCTGCTGGAAAGAAGGATTACCTAGCAGAAAGCGACGTCTTCAAGCTGATTAAGTAACTACTAGCGAAGAAACCCCTCACGGCCCACAAGCCACGAGGGGTTTTGCATGTTTCATGTGAAACACGACACCACTTATCCGGGAAAGGGGGTAAAATAAAGGGAGAAAGGGGACGGCAAATATGGAAAAGGCAACCGCATTTGATTTTTCACCAACTAACGATTCTTTCTTGGGGATCACATCCCTGGGGCGGTCCGATACACTGCCTGGCCATCATTACGGTCCCGCCGTCCGTCCCTATTACCTGATCCACTATATCCTCGCCGGTACGGGTATCTTCCGGGTAAGCGACGTTGAGTACCACCTTCATGCCGGCCAGGGCTTTTTAATTGAGCCCAATTACCAGACCTACTACGTTGCGGACAAGTACGCCCCCTGGTCCTACGTATGGGTTGGTTTTACCGGTAAGTATGCTGATGAATTGGTCGACCAGTTAGGCCTTTCTGAAGACCTGCCGACCTTTAATAACCAGTACTCCTACGAACTGGTCGACTGCATCAATCACATCATGAAGTTACCACCGGACAAGCCGGAAAATGAGCTGCTCGCCAACAGCTACCTCTTGCGCTTCCTCAGCTTTATCGCCCGGTCGAAGCCCATTAACGCGCCCCACACAATTTTGCAAAAGAACCAGTACGTTGACCAGGCGATTCACTACCTGAGTACCCACATTGCCACGGCATCGACCGACCAGTTGGCCAGGGCCGTCAGCCTGGACCGCAGTTACCTCAGTGGCCTTTTTAAGAAGACGACCGGGCTGACTCCCAGTCAGTATATCCGCAACTTCCGCATCACGAAGGCCCGCCACTTACTGGAGTCCTCCCAACTGACGATTGACGAGATTGCCCAGGCCAGTGGCTACGAGCACGCTAATTCTTTTTCCCGGATCTTCAAACGTACGTATGGCCTCAACCCGCGTGAATACCGCAAGCAGGCTCAGGGAGAACACAAACAAGGTCGCTAGTCCGAAATCGCGGATACTAACGACCTTTTTTTCATTATTTTGCTTCAAAGGTGAATAGGCGGCTGTAAAAGTCAGTTACCTGCTTGGTGGCAGCTGACTGTTCCGACTCCGCATCGGAAACTACAAGGCCAATATTGGCAAGCTCTTGACCATAGTAGCAACCACAATCCTGGCCACTCTCTTCTTTAACCTGGTATTCCTGGTCGGCGAGGAGGCCTGGGATCCGCTGCAGGCGGTACTCAGCGTTAACATCGTTGAGCATCTTGAAGTAGCCCAGTGCGGCATGTCGTTGGTCGGAAGACACCACCAACCAGGCAGTGAAATTCCCCTCAAACGGTGTCTTTAACCGGTAGAAGCGCCCAAACTGGAATAGGCGCCGGTACTTCTTCATGAAGCTAACCTGGGCTTTAATCTGGGTTAACTCATCATCGGTTAACTTCCCCAGGTCGAGTTCGTAACCCAGGTCCCCGAAAAAGGCCACGTCCCCGCGTGTCTTTAATGGCGTTATCCGGTTGACCTGTTCGTTAGGGCATACCGAAACGTGAGCACCCATTGCACTGGTCGGGTAACAATATGAGGTGCCCGTTTGGATTTTCAGCCGCTTGCCTGCGTCAGAGTCATCACTTGTCCAGGTCTGTGGTGCATAGTACAGCATCCCCGCATCGAAGCGACCACCACCAGAAGCACACGATTCAAAGAGGACCTTCGGGAAGGCCTTGGTTAGCCGGTCATAGAGCTTGTAGACTCCCAGGATGTAGCGGTGGAAGATTTCTCCCTGCTGGTCCGGACGGTAGGCGGCGGAGTAGCATTCAGTGATATTCCGGTTCATGTCCCACTTCACGTAGTCAACGTGCCCGTCCTTAATAACCTTAGCAACTAGTCGGTAAATATAATCCACCACTTCTGGCCAGGAAAAATCGAGAACGTATTGCCGGCGGCCCTGGGATGGGTGCAGATCTGGTGTTTGGATGATGTAGTCGGGATGCTTACGGTAGAGGTCACTATTTTTATTGACCATTTCCGGTTCGAACCACAGGCCAAACAGCATCCCCAGCTGGTGAATTTTCTTCGACAGGCCGCTAATTCCGTCAGGCAGGCGGTCACGGTTGACCCACCAGTCGCCCAGGCCGGCCGTTTCCTTTGTCCGTTCCCCAAACCAGCCATCGTCGAGAACAAATAGTTCGATTCCAAGTTGCTGGGCTTGCTTGGCGAGTTTTAGTAGCTTTTCTTCGTTAAAGTCAAAGTAGGTAGCTTCCCAGTTGTTGATTAGAATAGGACGCTCGCGGTCACGCCAGTAACCTCGGGCAAGGCGGGTCTGGTAAAGACGGTGGAAGGCCTGGCTGAGACTATTCAGGCCTTCACTGGTGTAGACCATCACCGCTTCGGGAGTTTGGAACGACTCCCCCGGCTTGAGCTTCCAGGAGAAGTAGAAGGGGTTAATTCCCATTTGGACCCGGGTCACCTTATAAGCGTCCACCTCCGCCTGGGCAAGGAAGTTGCCACTGTATATGAGTGAAAAGCCATATGCTGAACCCTGGAATTCGTCGGTGTGGGGCCGTTTTAAAATCACAAACGGGTTCTGCATGTGACTCGAAGCGCCCCGGGTACTACCCACAGACTGGATACCGGGACGGAGGTGGGCCACTTTCTTTTGCCGTTCCCGACCCCAGGCACCGGAGAACTGGACCCAGTCGTAGTCGTCGTCCGGCAGATCCAGGTTCATACTCATCGCCGTCGTCAGTTGATGGGCTGCTGTCCCCTGGTTAACAAAGCGAACGCTGCGGGCAATCGCATTGTGGTCCGTGAAGATGGTATAGTAGAGGATCATTTCAACGTCGGTAAGGTCGTCACGAAGGGTAACCGTCAGCGTCGTAGCTTCACTATCGTCTTCGGCGTACGTAGCGGGAAGGCCGGGTAAGGCTGGCTTCCCCGCATAGATTTGATGACTGATATAGTGGAAGTTCGTCACCGTGCTACCGTTGGGTTGCTTGAGTTCCACCGCTGGCATCCGGTAGTCACTGGTTCCGTAGGACGGGTACTCCTGCTTGACGTTCCCGAGGGAGAATTTGTAGTCATCGTAGACGTAGCTCATCATCGGTCGGTACCCATTTTCGACCAAATAACCATGGTCAGCCCGGTCCGGAACCCGGGCACCGAAGTAAAGTTGGCCTAACTGACCGTTCCTTAGTAGCTTAATAATGTAACTAATATGGTCATTGTACAGGTGAAATTCCTGGCTCGTTTGGTGGTACTTGATCGGCATTATATCGTGCTCTCTTCACAAATTTAGCTTTATTTTAGCTGGTGAAAGCGCTTTTGCCGTTGATTAATCGTGAGTAAAAGGGAACATTTCGTGGGGTTCAATAATTGACCGCCGCACTAATTGATTGTATACTATTTTATATAAAATAGTATACAATCAAGGGAGAGTGCTTTATATGGCGCAGATTAATATTAAAGTTGATGACCAGTTAAAGGATGACGTAAGTGCCATTTTCAATGAAATGGGGCTCGACATTACCACTGGTATTAAAATTTACCTCAAACGGGTCCAGCGGGATAAGCGGATCCCTTTCGAGATGACTAGCAACCAATTTGACGTCCAAAAACTTGCTCAGCGCTACCAAGCCGGGGACCAAGAAGTCATTGCTAACCTAAACGAGCTCTTCAACGCCCTGAACAGTCAAAGAAAACAATCAACCGGGATTGGCGGCGCAATTTTGAACAATAAGCACCGCGGAGGGACTGGCGTCGGCGGTTCCATCCTCAACAAACGTTAAATAACGAAAAAAAAGCTGGAAAGCATTAAGACACTCCTGGTGTCTAGCTATGAACGAAGGTCGTCACTTTTAGCGCCTATCCTCCGTCTTATGCTAGCCATACAGGTCACCGGGGAGCTTTCCAGCCTCCTTTTTTGGTCAAATTTGCCAGTCGCCCTTTAAATAGTTCAGATTTATGTTAAAATTCAAGAGTTAAAAGGACTCAGCAAAGCAATTGTTCCGTAAAACACGAACATTGTTTTGGCGGGCAGCGTCACGACAGAAGGAGAATTTGATGAATAACGATATTGAACAAGTCTTATACAACCAGGCACAGATTAACCACCGAATGGACGAAATCGCCAGCCAACTAACGGCTAAGTACCAGGACCAATGCCCCTTGATTGTTTCCGTCATGACGGGAGCAGTTGTCTTCACGGTGGAAATGATCAAGCGGCTCAAATTTAAGCTCAACCTGGACTATGTTGATGTCTCTAGCTATGCCGACGGTACCCATGCCGGAAAGGTCAAACTTGTTCAGGACCTGTCATCAAGCATTGAAGGGCGACCCGTCATCATTATGGAAGACATCATCGATACCGGTCATACCTTGAAGTACCTGGCCAACCTGTTAAAGGGGCGGGGAGCAAAGAGTATCGAGATCTGTGCCCTTCTCGATAAGCCCAACCGCCGAGAAGTGAACGTTGAGGCAGACTACGTTGGTTTTAAGGTCCCCAACGAATTCATCGTTGGCTACGGTCTTGATTACAGCGGTCTCTACCGTAACCTCCCCTACATTGGAATCTTGGAACGGTCCGTTTACGAAAATTAAAATTATGCCAAAGTAACCTGTTATCACTTGGTAACGGGTTATTTTTATTTCTTGCAATCTACCATGTTTAAAAAATATAGCGTTAATGATATTTCAAAATATTTTTCCATTCCCAAACAAACAATCCGTTTTTATGAAGATAAAGGCCTAATCCACAGTCATCGTGACTCTCAAAACGGCTATCGCTACTATACCTATGAGGATATCAATCAAATCTTCGACTTAGCTATCTTTCATCCTCTCGGTTCTAACCTGCAGGAACTTAATACTCTTTTAAATAAAGGTGACCCGGATGATTACCAATCAATGCTCTTGCAAAAGAAACATGAACTGCAAGAAAAAATTAATCATCTTCAATCACTAAACATGCAGATTGACAGTATTGTTGGTAAAATTCAGCAGGCCCAAAAGGGAATCAATAAGACATTTAAAATTGAGACCTGCCCTAGACTAATAATTAATAACTTAACTGATTACTCGCCCCACGGAGTCCTGTTCAACTCCCCATACAAAGCGAATAAGGAAGCCTGCTTCTGCTGTAGTTTATCTACGTCAAAGAAAATTATTTCTTACCGGTGGGGGTTCATCACCGATATTCCTGGACAAGATAGCCTTGTAATTAATCCGCAATTGGCAATTAGTGAAATTGTTAATTTGGAGCATGAGGGCGAATTACTATCACGACTAAACCAAAAAGTTAATCAGTACCAAGAAGAGACAAATTATAAACTAGGTAATCAAATTATCGGCAAGTTACTTTTACGATGTCATTTTCATGGTATTCGCCAACGGTTTACCAAAATATGGATACCAATAATAAAAAACGCTCAAGACGGATATAGATTCCATCTTGAGCGTTTTAAGCTGATTGGGCTAGCTGGATTCGAACCAGCGCATGACGGTACCAAAAACCGTTGCCTTACCGCTTGGCTATAGCCCAATAAAGTGACCCGTGCGGGATTTGAACCCACGATACCAGCGTGAAAGGCTGGTGTCTTAACCACTTGACTAACGGGTCATTCGACAGCACAAATCATTTTAATAAATTTTAATTTAAAAAGCAAGAACTTTTTTATAACTTTATCTGTCGATGAATCAAATTACCATACGAGTGCTGGTCCCGCTCAATCACCTTCGCCCGGTTTTCTGCTTTGATCCAGTAGTCCAATTCATGGGCCGCTACCAATGGCCGGTAAGTTTCTGGATAACGTTGGCGATATTCCTGCTGCTTAATAGCTAGTTGCTTTTCATATGCTCGCTGGCAATCTGCCACTGTCTTGGCCCCGGCTAACGCTGCTTGGTAGTCACTCATTGGTATTTCCTCCTCCAATCCTAATTTTCAAATGGTAGGATTAACTATAAAATACTAGTCTTTAACAAATTGGGTTACCGTTGTAAGAATCTCACCCCGTTTGGCCCCTGTCAGCTTATGATCCGTACCTTCCATTAGGTAAAGCTTACTTTCCGGCAAAATTACGTTATACTTTCGCGATGCTTCTGGCGAAACAACTTTATCAGCCAGGCCATGAATAATAAGGGCGGGGCCCGCAAAATGTTGAGCAGTTTCGTAAATTGGTAGTAGCTGGGCCGTCCGGAAATACTGCCCACTAACGTCCTGACCATGTACCGTGACCTTCATTGGAATGTGATTAGGGTCGTACTTAGTCCCCTGGCACTCGCCTACTAAGGCATCATCCTTTAAGGTAGCAGCCGGTGCCAGGAGGACAAGTTTATCAACTACGTCCCGGTAGTAGGCTGCTAACATTGAGGCAACCACCCCACCCTGGGAATGCCCCACTAGGTCGATAACTTTGGCCCCCATCTTTGCCCGCACAAAGTCAATCATCGCCATTCCATCGAGTAATTCGCTTAATACGGTCATGTTAGCAAAGTCGCCGTCACTTTGCCCACAACCAGCAAAATCCATTCGAAGAGTTGCCAGACCCGCCGCATTTAAGGCATGAGCTAAATCATACAAGAGGTTCCCCGCTTCATAGCCACGGTTGCCCTGGAAGCCGTGCATTAAGATTACTACCTGCTCATTTTCTAGACTGGTCGCTCCCTCTAAAACACCGCGAAGCGTAAGTCCTTCCCGCTTGATTTCAATCTTCATTTTCTTTCTCCCCTTCTTTAGTGGTCGCTCTTTGAACTATATCCTATCTTTACATTAATGATAATATAATTATTAATATCAAACCATATATTCACTATTTGAAATATAGAAGCTGAAAAGGCTGGGAGAAAAAAATCTTTTCTCACCAGCCTCGTCTTGTTTTCCAAATGTTTTCTGATATTATTTGGCCTCAATATACCCTTTTGCCTTCAATAATTCGGCTAATTCAATGGCACCGCCAGCAGCACCACGGGCGGTGTTGTGGGACAGGCCGATAAACTTCCAGTCGAAGAGCTTATCCTCACGTAAACGACCAATTGAAATTCCCATACCGTGCTCAAAGTTAACGTCATAGCGGACTTGTGGCCGAAAATCATCATCCAGGTATTGGATGAACTGCTTAGGGGCACTTGGCAACCCTAGCTTTTGCGGTTCACCACTATAATCTTCCAGGGCCTTAATTAGATCTTCCTTACTTGGTTTTTGCTTGAAGTTAACAAAGGCCGCCACGGTGTGCCCGTATAATACTGGCACTCGTAGACATTGACTGGTAATTATTGGTGACTTGGCTGGCACAATGGCCTTCTGCTCATCATCAACGTGACCCCAGATCTTCAGTGGCTCATCTTCAGACTTCTTTTCTTCGCCAGGAATATATGGGATAACGTTTCCTTGAATTTCCGGTGCATCTTCTAAAGTTTTCCCAGCACCAGAAATGGCCTGGTAGGTACATGCCAGTGCCTGAGTCGGTTCAAACTTCATCCAAGCCGCTAGGGCCGGTGTGTAGCTTTGGATTGAACAGTTAGGCTTAACTGCCACAAAGCCATGCTTAACCCCGAGCCGTTCACGCTGGTACTTAATGACTTCGATATGGTCTGGATTAATTTCGGGAACCACCATTGGGACATCTGGCGTCCACCGGTGGGCACTATTGTTAGAAACAACCGGTGTTTCATGCTTAGTATACTCATCTTCCAGATTACGAATGGCGCCCTTATCCATATGAACCGCGGAGAAAACAAAGTCAACCTGGTCAGCTACTTTATCAACGTCTTCAGCATCAAGGATGGTTAAGTCCTTCACGTTTTCCGGAATTGGCGTCGTTCCCATCTTCCAGCGGTCCTTAACGGCTTCACCGTACTTCTTACCAGCACTGTGCTTGCTGGCAGCAACGACCGTCACTACAAACCAGGGGTGGTTAGCAAGCAACGTAACAAAGCGTTGACCAACCATTCCCGTCGCACCAATCACACCGACTTTTAACTTTGCACTCATTCCACATGCCTCCATACTTTTATCATGTTTTTCTAATTATCTTCTAATATACACTTATTATTTGAAAGTTTCCATGATTTAACAGTAAAAAAGGCGGCAAGACTGGCGGTTAGTACCAGGCAGGCTTATCACCGGCGGTGTGCGGCTTGTTGACACCGAGGTCCTGGCGGACGTACTTATCAGGGTGGGCAATTATCTTCTCAACCAGGTTGCCAATTGATTTTCTTGAAACCTCAGTCCCCTTAAAGGATTCGCCCCGCTTGGTCGTTTCGTAATCGACCTCATCCTTATCAGTTAACCAGGCCGGCCGGATAATGGTGTAGTCAAGGTCAGAGGCCGAAACTACATCGGCGGCTTTGCGGTAAGTACCCAGGTAACTGTCCTCTTGGCCGCCACCGAGCATTTCGTTATTCCATTCACCGAACTTACCAGGGACCTCATTATAAATACCGATTGATGAAATCCAAACGAGTTGTTTGACCCCGTTCTGGTCCATTGCCTTAACAATGTTTTGGGCCTGCTGCTCAATCTGCGGGTTGCGCAGGTTAGCATAAACCACATCGGCCTTGGCAACCGCTGCGTTTAGTTCCGCCGGCTTCAGTGTGTCGCCCTTGATTACCGTCTCCCGGGTATCATCAACATTGGTTAAGTTCTGGGGATGGCGGGTAAAGAGCAACAGGTGGTCGTCAGTCTTCTTTAGTAGGTCCGTAATTGCGTGCCCCGCGATCTTACCGGTTGCACCGAGAATCAAAACTTGTTTCGTCATTATTATCGTCCTCCTCTTTCTTAGTTCACTTACTAGTATAGTAGAATTATAGCTTATTAAAAGTAAGCACTTTTGGGTAAGTTAGTTACCTACGGGTAAGATACCGTTGGGTGCTGGGTACTCGCGCAATTCACCTTTTTTGCCCTATAATAGGGAAAAGGAGGCGCGCTCATGAAAATTGTAATTGCTGACTACCCTGAATCGATGATGAAAAGCCACCAGCTGGAAAAGGAGGTCCTGCAGGCGGGCCTTCCCGGCTGCCAAGTCGTGGTCTTCCCCTACCAGGATGACCGCCGGACAGCTTTTCTAGAGGAAATCCACGATGCCGATGCGCTCCTCACCGCCTTTATCAAGGTTGATGAAGAAGTGTTTCAAGCGGCGCCACAGCTTAAGGTGGTTTCTATCAACGCTACTGGCTATGATAATGTTGATCTGACCGCTGCTAAACGGCATGGCGTTGCTGTTTGCCCCGTTGGTGAGTACTGCACTGAAGACGTCGCCGAGTTTACTATTACAACCATGCTTGCCCTCGTTCGCAATCTCAAAGCCTACCTGGGCGACGTTGACCACCAGCACGAGTGGCGCTATGACTACGCCCAGCCTAACTGCCGGCTTAGCAACATGACACTGGGGATTTTCGGCCTCGGTAAAATTGGCCGCGCTGTTGCGAAAAAGGCGGCCGCATTGGGGATGAAAGTCATCGCTAATGACCTCTTCATCAGCAAAGAGAACTATGCTAAAGTTGCCGATCTGGTTAAGCTAACCAGCGTTAACGATCTCCTGGCTCAAGCAGACGTAATTACTAACCACATGAATCTTAATGACAGCAACCGTAACTTCTTTACTGCGGACCGCTTCCAAAAGATGGCCAAGCACCCCTACTTTTTGAATATGGCCCGGGGTGGTGAGGTTAATGAAGATGACTTGGTTCAGGCACTCGATACGAAGCGAATTAGGGGTGCAGCCCTGGATGTTTTGGCAACCGAATTTCCCGACCTCGCACATAATCCGTTAGTCGGGCGGGAAAATGTTCTGGTTACGCCCCACACTGCCTTTTACAGTATTGACTCAACAACTACTTTGCAAAGGATTTCGTGCCAAAATATTGTCAACTACTTAAATGGTCACCCGGAAAAGGTCTTTAAACTCGTGGTTAATCCCCAGGAAGGAGGAGAACAATGACCACTCCTAAGATGTTTAATACCGGTGCTGAATATGCCCTCTCCATCATCGGCGGCAAGTGGAAACCCGTTATTTTGTACCTCCTTGCTGGCCATCCCCGGCGAACGGGCGAACTAGTGAAGCAACTTGGTACATCTTATAAGGTCCTTAGCGACCAACTCCGCGAAATGATGGATGCCGAAATCGTTAGTCGAAAGAGTTTCAACACAATGCCGCCCCACGTCGAATACCGACTGACCGCCGCGGGGGAAAACCTTTACGCTGCACTGCGTTACCTCAACTACTGGGGTGAGCAGCAGGCAGTAACGGACCCTAACGTTAAAATAATGTGTACCGAAAAAATGAAAGAGCTTGATGACGACGGGCTCTGCGTCATCACCAAGCAGCACCTCCACCACTGGAAGCAAGAAATTGTTAAGCAGAAATAATGTTTCATGTGAAACTTATCTAATCAGATTTTCTAAAAATCGCTAACCATTCAAAGAAAAAGTAAAAGAGCTGCTCAACTACCCAACTAATAACGGGTACTGAGAAGCTCTTCTTTTTGTAGTTGGTAACTTACCTTTCTGGTCGGACGCCAAAGATCAAGGAAACAATCAATACCAGGATCACTGCACCGATGATTGACGGGACAACTGCCATCCCGGCCACCTGAGGTCCCCAGCTACCAAGGATTGCTTCCCCTAGTGCTGATCCAACCAGTCCGGCAATAATGTTACTGATGACTCCCATGGATCCACCACGTCTAGTGACTGCGCCGGCAATCAGTCCAATTACGCCACCAACGATTAATACCCATAACCAATGCATTGCGTTCCCTCCTTATTATTCCTTTTCCTTTAACTCATCCTTAGCATCTTGTATCTTATCTTTGGCCTTGCCAAAATTTTTCTGGACCTTGCCTTCCGCTTGTTCACATTTGTCATTGGTCAATTTCCCCTTGACTTCTTTGAACTTGCCAGCAAGCTGGTCCTTCAATCCGTGTTTATCGCTAACCATCGCAATCAACCTTTCTATGTTGTCCATTTGTGTGACACGACAATTCGGGCCTTTCTCCCGGTGACTAGTGACATTTGCTGATTATAGTTTATCAAGGCCCCCTATACGGTACAATCTTTTGACAATGACCTTACGCTTTAGTTAACCTTCTTGGCGAATCTTAAGATTTTAGCCAGCACCAAAAAAGCGCGAGCGCCCGGGTTTGCTCGTACGCTCGCGCTAGGTTCTTACTACTTATCCTCAAGGAATTGATCAGCACACGCTAATGCTTTACCGCCGTATACCGTCGATGGACCGCCACCCATCATGATGGCAACATTGATGGTTTCGACAATTTCATCCCGCGTGGCACCTAGTTTAATGGCGCCCTTGACATGTTGAACAATGCAGCCCTCGCAGCGAATTGCAATCGCCAATGCTTCTAAGACCTTTGTCTTGCCATCTAAGGCCCCGGCCTTGATTGCCTCATCGTGGACGTTTAAGAAGGCCTTTCCCGTTGCTCCTGTGCTGGAAAAGAGGTTCTTATTGTTTGCCATTACTTCGGCTAACTCTTGCTTGTAATCAGTCATCTTCAGCCATCCTTTCATGATCAGCATCTAAATATCTGTTTAAATGATACTATATTGAAAACGTTTTCTCAACAAGTGTCAAAAAAGGTCACGCCCAATTGCATAACCTTTTTAAATGCCAAATCTATTGTAGTGAGTCCCAAGCCGTTAGTTCGACCGGTTCACTTGCTGCCAGCTTCTGCAGGTCGGCTGGTAGGTACTTTTTATCAATTACTGCTTCGTAGGTGTATTCCTCAAACCAGTCCTGGGTCATCACAAAGTAACCATTGTCCCCGTTATCTTTGCCCCAGCTGTTTTCAATCTTCCACCGGGTCGGCTGACCATTTTCCAGGTCGAAGCCGGTCAGGGTCATGGCGTGGGACACCATTGCCTGCCGGGATTCCAGCCGGTCTTTTTTGTCCATTGTAAAGTCCACATCCAAAAGCTCGGCGCGGTGGAAAAGCTTGGCGTCCATCAGGCCCCGCTTCCGGTCCATTTGTTGGAGAACGTCGTTACCGACCCAGACGGTTTCCCCGGCCTTCAACTGCTTGATTGCGGCGGCTTGGAGGTCCTTAAACGGTACGTTCATAAACTTGATTGGCACCCCACCAACCACGCTATCCTGGGTTGGCATTGAGTAGACCTTGCCGTACTCGTGGTCCGGTGCGTTAGTGACCACCACGTAGTCGTTGAAGTTGGTGTCAAAGTACTGGTGGTAAAAGTCTAGTGGTGTTAAGCCCAGGACCTGGTGGAACTTCTTGTCGTCGTCTTTAAATTCCAGGTCAAATTTAACCGGTGGTTCACCAAAGGAGTAGGCCGCCACCTTATAAACGTCGGCCATCATCTCTTCCTTAGCTGCCGCTAGATCCGCCTCCTTAGCACCGTCGTCAACCAACTGGCGGAGTTTCAAGGCGTCCTTGCGCATCAGGTAGTTCATTACCTCGGCCACGTCGGTAGTGTCCTTGGTATTGTGAGTGTCGGGCATGACGTATTCCGGGACGACCCCATACTTTTCAACAATAGCGGCGGCGTTGGCCCACTGACCACCGTCATTCAGGGCAAAACTAAGGTAGAAGTCGACCAGGCGGTCATGGAGGGGCCGGTCAGCTGTCTCAATAATCTTTTGGAAAAACATGTTGGCCCGTTCAATCCGGTCCCAGAAGAAAAGGTAGTTTTGGGAAAGCTCGAAGTCCTTAAAATTGTACTTCTTCGCAAACTTGTGCCGGAGGGTATTCAGGGTCGCAAATGACCAGCAACGGCCACTATGCCGCTGGTTGCTGGGTTTCCCCGTCTTGATTTCGTAGGAAAAGGCCCGGTGAAGGCGTTGGCTGGCGATTGGATCCTCACTAGCGTTTTTAATCCCGTTCTTTTGCACCGCCCGGGAAATGACTGCTGCATCCTTGCGGGCGTGGAAATTTTTCTGGTATTTTTCAACCATTGCTGTTGTTAACTGGCTTTCTTTTGCCACAATAATCCCTTCTTAATTAAAACATTTACTACTATCATAGCGCATTTATGGTGGGGCAACATCAATATTAATCTATTCGCCGTAATGGTAATCGCCAGTCCGGTTTTCCAGTCCCTGGTAGCGGTCATCAGTCCGGAGGGGGAGGGGCCGAATTACCTTTGCCGGGTTACCGGCGGCGATGACGTTGGCGGGGATGTCATCGACTACCACGCTCCCGGCACCGATGATGCTGTTATCACCAATCGTAACCCCGCCGACCACGTTTACACTAGCGCCAAACCAGACGTTATTACCTACCGTGATGGGGCGCGATTCAACGTAGCCCGCTCGACGACCGACCGCGTCTTCAACGTGGTTAGAGGTGTAAAAGCCGCACTTAGGGCCAATCTTGACCTCATCGCCAAACTTAATCGGCGCGCAGTCCATGAAAAAGCAGTCGTAGTTAGCAAAGAAGTTGCGGCCCAAAAAGATGTTACGGCCAAACTCAACATGAAAGTTGGGCAGGCGTCACAGCAAAGAGTGTCTTCAACATCGCTAAGTCGGCCTTCCCCGTCCGGTAATATTCAAAGTTGTACTGCCGGCACAAGTCGAGGGCCCAGTTGCGGACCGCCGTGATTTCTGGGGCAACGTCGTCGTAAGGTTCACCAGCGTTGACCGTTGCCAGGACTTTCTTGATTAGTTGTTCATCCATCGTAAATTCTCCTTTCTGCCCATTATATCATTGTGGGTCCTCCACTAAGTGTTTCTCCTTTGCTAGCTTATCTTTAGTAAGGTAAAATGATAGTGAATAACTTGACTAGGGAGGAATTCTCATGAGTAAAGTATTTATTGCGGGCGGCTCCGGCAGGGTCGCAACCGACTTAATCAAGGACCTGGTGGCTGCTGGAAACGACGTTGTTGCGGGCGCCCGTCACCTCAAAAAAATCATCAAACTAGCTGGGGTTACGCCAGTCTCCCTGGACCTTCATGGCGATGTCGCTAAGATTGCCACTTTAATGGCCGGCAGTAACGCGGTCTACTTTGTTGCCGGGTCCCGGGGCAAAGACCTTTTACAAACCGATGCCATGGGGGCGGTCAAAACAATGCAAGCAGCACAGCGGGCCGGTATTAAGCGCTACATTATGCTAAGCTCCATGTACGCCCTTAGACCCGAAAAGTGGGCCGACTACCCGGCGCTGGCTTCGATTACCGACTACAACATTGCCAAGTTCTTCGCCGATAACTACCTGATCAGCAACACTGACCTGGACTACACAATTATCCAGCCGGCTTCATTGACCGAAGAAGCGGCCACTGGTAAGGTCCGCTTCGGGGAAGGCAACGACACCACGAACCCGATTCCGGATGTTGCTCACGTCTTGGCCAGCGTGCTGACGGCTGATAACACCGTCGGTAAGGTCATCATGATGCGCAGTGGTGATACGCCAATTGCGGACGCGGTAGCAGCAGTGAAATAGTGGATTAGTATGCTAGTCCTTTCTGACACGTAGTTAGGCTTTAAAACGATAAAGGACCGCCATACTCAGAAAACTCGAGCAATGGCGGTCCTTTGCTGTTTCATGTGAAACACATCAATTGATTTGCTCACTCAGTGACATCATCTCTAGCAGGCTCTGAGCCGTGCTAGCGCCCTCATTGCCCATTTTCAGGCCTGCCCGTTGCATTGCCTGCTCAATGTTATCGGTCGTCAGAATGCCAAAGGTTACTGGGACCTTCCCCTGGAGGTTCAGTTCCATGATTCCCCGAGCCATGTTCTGACAAATCAAGTCGTAGTGGTCGGTCTCTCCTTTAATTACCGCTCCAAGGGTCATGATACCGTCAAATTCACCCTTATCCAGGAGTTTCTTAACCGCAAAGGGAATCTCAAAGGCGCCCGGAACGTGAAAAACGGCCACCTGGTCATCTTTTAGGCCAAACTTGGCGAGCGTGGCTACGGCCCCCGTAACCAGCTTACTCGTGACGGCACCGTTGAAGTCGGCAACCACGATTCCTACGTGTGCATTATTGTAGTTAAACTTTCCCGTAAATTCTTCCATGATCATGCCTCCAAATCTAATAGGTGGTGGAACTTGTCCTTCTTCGTTGCGAGGTAGCGCCGGTCATACTTGTTTGCCTGAATTTCTAAGGGCAGGCGGTCATGGATCGTAATCCCTGCTTCCTCTAGCTGGTCAATCTTATCTGGATTATTGGTCAATAGGTCAATTTTGGTGACCCCTAGCTGCTGAAGGATCTGCGCGGCTAGTTTATATTTGCGCTCATCCGGCTTGAAGCCAAGCTCTTCATTTGCCTCAACCGTGTCGTAACCCTCTTCTTGCAAGTGGTACGCCCGCAGTTTATTCTCAAGGCCGATTCCCCGCCCCTCTTGGCGAAGGTAAAGGACGACCCCGCGGCCAACCGCGTTAATCCGCCGCATGGCCTCGTGAAGCTGGGGTCCACAGTCACAACGCAAAGAGCCGAAGACATCTCCCGTGAAGCACTCGGAATGCAGGCGGACCAGCACTGGTTCGTCCCCAGAAATATTGCCCTTAATAAGGGCCAGATTATCCCCGGCAAAGTGACGGAGGCGGAAATCACCATACTCACTCGGCAGGTGGACCTCCTTCGTAGGTTGGCTAACCCGACTGCGCCGGTATTCCTGGAGGTCCTTGATGGTAATGATTGGCAGGCTGAATTCAGCCGCCTTCTCGTGGAGTTCCTTAGACCGTGCCATCTCCCCGTTAGCCTTTAAAATTTCACAAATATAAGCAACGGGCTCCTCACCGGCTAACCTGGCCAGGTCAACGGCCGCCTCCGTATGGCCGTCTCTTTCCAGCACCCCGTCTTCCCTGGCAACCAGCGGAAAGATGTGGCCGGGCTTATAGAAATCTGCGTTGGTGGCCTGCGGGTCGGCCAGGTGGGTAATCGTCCGCCAGCGGTCAAAGGCGGAGATCCCGGTAGTCGTCGACTTGTGGTCCACACTAATGGTGAAGGCCGTGCCAAATGGGTCGGTGTTGTCCGCCGTCATCTGGGGCAGGGCCAGCCGTTTAGCAACCGCTGGCGCCATGGGGACGCACATCAGCCCCCGGGCATACTTGGTAATGAAGTTGACCTTCTCCGGGGTGGCCTTGCTTGCTAGCCCAATCATGTCCCCTTCAGCTTCCCGGTCTAAGTCATCCATGACAATTACCAATCCACCCTTCTTGAGGTGGTCAATTGCGGCTTGAATCTTTTTAACGTCCATCATTGTGCCCCTTTCTGCAAATTTGCGGCAACGTACTTTCCTAAAATATCGGTTTCTAAATTGACTCGGCTGCCCACCTGGAGGTCATCCAGGTTGGTCACCGTTTGGGTGTGGGGAATCAGGCCGACGGAGAACCAGTCCGCACCAGTGTTCATGACAGTCAGGCTCACCCCGTTGATGGCAACACTTCCCTGGGGAACCACCTGGTTAGCCAGGCGGACCGGCAGGGCAAAGCGGACCTCAATGGCGTTCTCGTTGGGCGCCATTGCTTGGACCACCGTCACCTCATCGACGTGGCCCGTCACAATGTGCCCTTCCAGACGGTCACCGACCTGCAGAGACCGTTCGAGGTTGACCAGGTCGCCGGGCTGGAGGTCCTTAAACGTTGTCTTCTCAAAGGTCTGGGGCATGAGGGTGACGTGAAAACCTGTTCCCGTTTGTCCGACCACGGTTAGGCAGGTCCCGTTAATGGCGACCGAATCCCCAATTACCAACTCTTCTAATAGTACCGGGCTGGTCGGGGCGATTGTCAGTTCAATCGTTTCACCCTTCTTTTCCAGTTTTTGGACCTTCCCGGTTCCCTGAACTAAGCCACTAAACATTGTTTTGCTTCCTTTCTGTAACCCTAACGTTATCCCCTAACAGCTCTACTTGCCGGTCTGCAAACCGCCACGGGACCGGCGGAGTAAAGGCAGCGACCCCGTTTTGTCCCAACATTTGGGGGTCAATGTAGGTAACCACCTCTTCAACCAAATTAGCCACGGCAAACGCCCGGTGAATGGTCGGGCCCCCTTCGACGTACAACGATTGGAGACCTTCCTTGGCAACTGTCGCAACGACCTCTTTTACTCCACCAGTCGGCAGGCAGAATACTCGGGCGGTGGTCTCGCCGAGCTGGTCAGCGAGGGTCGGGCTGGCCGTAAATACCCAGGTCGGTGCCAGGCCATCATGGAGGAGCCTCAACTGGGGATGGTCGGCTAACCGCCCCCGCCGGTCGAGGACAATCCGTACGGGCATGAAGGCCGGCTGTGGTTGGGGAACCAATGTCGGATCATCAACAATCGCCGTGGTACTGCCAATAACAATTCCCTGAAAGTTGGCCCGTTCCCGGTGGACCCGATCATAGACCGCCCGGTTAGTGATCACCGTCCGCTGACCTGGGCCCGCACTGACGCGGTGGTCGAGGCTGATAGCCTGTTTAAGTGTGATCCAGGGACGGCCGTGGCGGAAAAAGAAATTGTAGTGGGGGTTCACCCGGGCGGCGGCCTGATCACTGACGCCGGTCACGACCGTAATACCGTGTTGACGTAAGCGGGCGATCCCCTTTTCCGTCACTAGGGAGTGGGGGTCGGTCTCGGCAATTACCACCCGCTTGATCCCCCGGTCGCTGATCAACTGGGTGCAGGGGGGCTGTTTGCCGTAGTGGTTACAGGGCTCCAGAGTTACGTAAAGGGTGGCCCCCAGCGTCTGTGCCGGCGTGAGTTTGGTTAAGGCGTCCCGTTCCGCATGGGGCCCACCAAAGCGCTGGGTATGCCCGGTCGCGAGAATTTCACCATCTTTGACCACCACAGCACCCACCTGGGGGTTCTGCCAGGTCCCCGTCGCCTGCCTAGCCTGGTCAATGGCAATTTTCATAAAGTATTGATCGTTGATTTCCATCACCCTCCAACAAAAAAGCGTCCCAGGATTTCTCTTGGGGCGCTAAACTTTCACTTTTGACGGCACTGCGGGTAAAAATAAAACCCGGATAACAAAGGTGTCATCCGGGGTCATTTTAAACTGCTAGTGTAATACAGCGTTTTTCTTCTCCCATCCAGACTATACTGTCGGTACCAGACTTGCACTGGTTCAACCACTGGTCACTGTCGACTAGCGGGTCACGGACTTCAAGTTGCCTTGTCACCGTCGGTTGGGAATTTCACCCGGCCCCGAAGAAAACTAACTTTCAATTTATCTATAGTGTACGTGCTTACTAACTTTTTGTAAAGGCTTTCTTTAACATTTAAGCTAAATTAGTCCACTTTCCACATGTACTTCTGGAGGATTTGACTGACCCCCACGGCAATTAATAGCGTTGAAAAAAGTACTGACGGATAATCAGAACCTGGGATAACAGTAACCCACTGATTACCAACACCACTATCACGACTAACCATCCCTTCCACAGTAAAGACAGCCGCTGGTCCGGACGGTGGCCAAGCCGGTTATATATTTTGGTGCTGATGCCTAAGAAAAATGGGGCAACACATTCGCTGTAAACTACGGCGGCCTGGGTCAAGCCCAGCCGCTTTCGTTGCTCACGGATCTGTTGACCAAAGTTCATCATTGTTTCCTCATTTCTGAAAATTATTTTAGTGATAATATAAAACTAATGGTATTTTGACCAGCAAGAGTTACTTGCATCCTTGACGTGATGGGCACTAACCGCTCCCAATCGGTCAATGATCACCTGCAAACTAAATTCTTGTAATTTGGCCAATTAGCAGTAAGATAATTCTAACGCGTGGTGCTAGTACTCATTAGTATGTTTGATTTTACAAAAAAAGCCCAACATGGTTAGACTATTAAGTGATACAAAACTTAAATAGAAAAGAGCCTTAATCATGTTGAACCTTCTTAAGTCTAACCACTATTGCCATCATTTACAAGTTAATTTTGCTCAATTAAACCGTACCTGCCATCGCTGGTATAAGCTTTATGCACCTAAAAAGCTCGTTCAACGACCGAACATCAACCAAGTTAAAGTTGATGATAGTACCCTAATAGCCCTTCTGATTTGCCAAACTCAGTTAGGAATCGAATCGCAACGACGCTTTTGTATGATCTTGGTGAGCTCCATTTCTCGGTCACGTTTCAACCGTCGCACTCGCCAATTACTACCGTTACTCAGTTTAATTAGGCGAAAGCTAAACCAAGATGTTGATTTACATGGACAATTCCTAATTATTGATAGCTTTCCAGTACCAGTTTGTCATCCAGTTCGCAATTATCGAGCCAAGATTTTTCGGGGAAGTACTGATATTGGCTATAACGCTACGAAAAAACAGTATTACTATGGGTTTAAAGTCCACATGATTGTTAGTAGTGATGGTTACTTGCTCAACTACATCGTTACTAAAGCTTCTGTCCATGATAGTAAGGTCGCCGAAGAATTAATCTTAAACACTATGCCACTTGAGCACTTTTTATTAGCAGATGTTGGCTATGTTAGCCGTCAGCTTCATACCGACCTAGTTAGTGATGGCTATGAGCTTTGGACTCCATTTCGTCAAAACATGGCTGGCGCTAAGAAGCATAATTCACGAATCCTAAAAGCAATTCGCCGAACGATTGAGACCGACTTTTCGTTATTAAAATACTATAATGCCGAAAATAATCGTGCGCGAAGTTTAGCAGGCTTTCAAGAACGGTTAGAAGTGGCAATTTTAGCATCTAATATGGAGTATTGTCTAGAAAAGTTTCACTAGCACCACGCGTAATTCTAGTAAATCTAAGTAACCGAGGATTGAACGATGCAAAAACTAAGTTTAAAAAAGGTCATTACTGGAATACTGGTCGTTTTGCTGGTGCTGCTCTTGGGCGTTCACTTACACCAGCGAAACCACTTCAACCGCAACGTCACCGTTAACCACGTTGCGGTCGGCGGCTTAACCGCCCAGCAAGCCTATGACAAAGTTAAAAAGGCGAAGCAAACGTCGAAGATTTACGTTAAAAACCAGCTTGTTTACGTTGGGAAGCCAACCCGGTCAGGCTTTACTGCCAGTGACAAGGGGCGAATCATTAAGGCACTTCATGAGCAGTACACTTTCTTTCCGTCCAGGCGGCGAGTCAACCTGCTTGTTGAGCCGGCAAATCTTGATAAGTCGGCACTTGGTGACATTGACGCGGCCGTCAATAACCAAATTCAACAGCTCAATCGCGGTCGACGGGCACCCCACGATGCCTACGCCGTTTACCAGGATGGCAAGGTGAAAGTCATCCCCGCCGTCAAGGGTACCCAGTACAGTAGCAAGGGGTTAACCAAAACCGTCAGTCGGGAATTCGTCAACGGGACCGTCCACTTACAGCCAAAGTTCATCACACCCCTCAGCGCAAACAGTGCAACTGTGCAAAACGAGAAGAAGCAGCTTACCAAGCTAGAGGGCCGGAGCGTGACTTACCGGGTCCAAAATAAGGACTACCGGTTCACCACGGCTGGTGTTATTGCCCGGGCTACCTACCAAAATGGCCACTACAGTTTTAAGACGAGACCGGTCAAAGCCAAGATCAACCAGATTAACCGGAAGCAGGCTACTCTGGGTAAGTCCTTCAGGTTCAAGACGACTTCCGGAAAGGCAATCACCACAACGAATACCGGGACTTACGGCTGGAAGATCAGCAGCAAGCAGGCCGGCCAGTCATTGGCAAGTGCCCTGGTTGCCAATAAGAAGCAGGTCAACGCCGCAAACGACATTTACGGCAAGGGCTACAGCCATCTCGGGACGGGGTACAATAACACCAGCAACGACGGCATTGGAAAAACCTACGTGGCGGTTTCCCTCGCCAAACAGCACGCCTGGTTCTATAAGAATGGCAAGTGTGTGTTGAGTACCGATATCGTCAGTGGAACTAATAACGCCGGTAACCGGACCCCCAAGGGCGTTTGGTATATCATGTACCAACAAAGCCCATCCGTTTTACGGGGTACCAACGACAATGGTTCCAAGTACAGTAGCCCAGTACAGTACTGGTCACCATTTACCCTCTCCGGTTGTGGTTTCCACGATGCCAGTTGGCGTCATGACTGGTCAAAGACGGCCTACAAGGAAACTGGTGGTGGTTCACACGGCTGTATTAACATGCACCCGGAAAATGCCGGAATAGGTTCCCACGCCCTCTCCAAGGGTGAACCAGTAATTATTTACTAATAAGTACGGCGTCAGCCTCAATTGCGGGCTGGCGCCGTTTTTTGAAAAAGTATAAAGAAGTATAAAACGAAATCAAAAGTATAAAAGAGCATAAAAATAACGGAGGGCGGACAAAATGAAGAATCCCTTTACCCCAGTTTTGGCCGGGTCCCTAAGATTTACCTGGATCGTGAACAAACTGTCCACCAGCTAGAGGTGGACATTCAAGCTTCCTATTAAATCAGTTAAAATGAAGGTAATAAATAGAAAGGAGCCCTCCGTATGGCACTTCATGACCAGCAAATTTATAATCCAGACGACCCGGAAATTTTGGAAAAACAAACCCAGGCTCAGCTCCCCATGTACGAATACAACCGCACCCTCCCCACTGAGAGGGCCAAACGTCAAGGCCTGTTGAAAAAGATGCTCGGTAAAGTGGGTAAAGGCTGTTATCTCGAGCCACCCTTTCACGCTAACTTTGGCGGTAAGCACGTCATGCTTGGCGACCACATTTACGCTAACTTTAACCTAACCGTGGTCGATGATACCTACATTTATATCGGCAGCCATACTATGATTGGTCCCAATGTTACCCTGGCATCAGCCAACCACCCCATCATGCCAGAATTACGGAAAAAGGGCTACCAGTACAACTTACCAATCCATATTGGCAAAAACTGCTGGCTCGGGGCCGGCGTTATCGTTGTTCCCGGTGTAACCATTGGTGATAATACCGTGGTCGGGGCCGGCGCCGTCGTCACCAAGGGCCTGCCAGCTAACGTGGTCGCTGTCGGGGTTCCCGCTAAAGTTGTCCGCCCAATCGGCGACCATGATCGACAGTATTACCACGGCAAAATGAAAATCGATCCGCAGCTTCTTTAATCATGTTTGAGCTCAAAGGCGGTGATTTCAATGATTTTAGCATGTGTAATCGCCCTGTTCTTCTTTTGGTTCGGCAATGAAATTTATCGGGGAAACAAGAAATTCTATCACTTTATTGCTGGCAATATATTTGGCGATAGCGATGATAATGTCGAAAAGCATCACAGGGGACTAGGTATTTTCTATTGCTGCTTTGGGGTGTTTGTACTATCAATCCTTTGGTGGGGGCCAAAATTACAAACTTTATTAGAACACTGGCCTTAAACTAAAAGTCCGAATTACGATTCTGAATCAGAATTATAATTCGGACTTTTATTCTGTTATTTAAATAATTGTTCTAATAAACTACCCTTTGGTACTGCTTCATTACTATTAGTAGCAACTGATATTTGCCCAGTGGGAAATAATTTCTACTTTAGCCCCAATGGAGGAGCAAAAAAGCACTACTAAATCATTATGGATCCCCCCAAACATTTATTTTGCACCGAAAAGGAGCATTATAATCACTAACCCTAAGCGAAAAGAAGGCAATCATTATTCAAAAACATAACAACCCAATGTCAACCCGTATTCTCGCCTTAATTACTGGCCTAGTCATTAACGCGCTCGGTAACGGGCTAACGGTTGCGACTAGTGTCGGGACGAGCCCTTGGACCGCCTCAGAAGTTAACATTGCTAACCTCATTGGCACCTCAGTTGGGATACCGATATTTTGCGTTGGCTCTTTTGTCGCAATCGTCAACCAGCTCCTCATCCGTCAATGGGACAAACTACGCTTCTTTGGCGAACTCGGCTTTATCGCCTGCTTCAGTTACTTTGTCGATATTTTCGTGGCCCTTTTCACCTGGCTTGGCGTGCCCCACTTTCCGTTCCTAATCCGGACCATTCTTTGCTTCATCGGGGTCGCCACCTTCTGCTGTGCCATCTCGATTTACCAGCGGGCCAACCTGATTATGCACCCAAATGACGACACGACTAACATCCTTCGCTTCCTCTATTGCCACAACCGGGTGATTGTCGCTCAGTTGGTCAACTTTATTCCGCCCATTATTATCATGGTAATAACCTTCTTAATCAGCGGACGCTTGTACGCGATCAATATTGGGACGCTATTTGCCCTGCTCGCTAACGGTCCACTGATTGGCTTCTTTGACCGGCACATCTGGCATGGCCTCACGCACAATTTTCGGGTCAAAAATACCGATAAATAAAGGCCCATCGCAGAGTAATTCCTTTGCTCCCTACTAGTTTCGCCTTATAATTAAACTATCCTAAAAATAAGAAGTGAATTTTTTAATGACAGATAAGAAACGATTATTAAGTATGTTCCAACCTGACCACTACGACCTCTACCTCAACATTAACCGAGAAAAGAAACTGATCACGGGGACGACGACCATCGCTGGGCACGCTAACCAACCCGTAATTAAAATTAACCAAAAATTCCTACACATCAATGACGTCACCGTGGACCGCAAACCGGTGCCGTTTACCGTCAAGGACGATGAGGAAGCGGTTGAAATCACCCTCCCCGCTGCTGGCGACGTTAAGCTGAGCATCGACTACACAGCACCGCTGACCGACACGATGATGGGAATTTACCCGTCTTATTACAAGGTTAACGGCGAACAAAAGCAAATCATCGGGACCCAGTTTGAAACGACCGCGGCCCGGCAAGCCTTCCCGTGTGTCGACGAGCCTGCCGCTAAGGCCACCTTCTCCCTCGCCATCAAGTTTGATGAACATCCTGGGGAGACAATCATCGCCAACATGCCGGAAAACCATGTTAAAGATGATGTCCACTACTTTGACCAGACCGTCAAGATGTCAACCTACCTGGTTGCCTTCGCCTTTGGTGAGTTGCAAAGCAAGATGACAGAAACCAAGTCTGGCGTTAAGGTCGGGGTCTTTGCAACTAAGGCCCACCAAGCAAAGGAACTCGACTTCGCCCTTGGGATTGCGAAGAAGGCCATCGAATTTTACGAAGATTTCTACCACACTCCGTACCCGCTGCCGCACTCCTGGCAGTTGGCCCTGCCAGACTTCTCAGCCGGGGCCATGGAAAACTGGGGGTTGGTAACCTACCGTGAAGCCTACCTCCTCTTGAACCCTGATAACACCGCCCTCGACATGAAGCAACTGGTTGCCACCGTCATCACCCACGAGCTAGCCCACCAGTGGTTTGGTGACCTGGTAACGATGAAGTGGTGGGATGACCTGTGGCTCAACGAAAGTTTTGCCAACATGATGGAATACGTCTCCGTTGACGCCATCCACCCTGAATGGAAGATTTGGGAACTGTTCCAAACCTCCGAAGCACCAATGGCTTTGCAACGGGATGCTACTGATGGCGTTCAGCCCGTCCACGTTGAGGTTAACAATCCGGCCGAAATTGACTCAATCTTCGACCCGGCGATCGTTTACGCCAAGGGTTCCCGGATGCTGGTCATGGTCCGGTCCCTGCTCGGTGACGATGCCCTGCGTGCCGGCCTAAAGAATTACTTTGCCGCCCACAAGTACAACAACGCGGCTGGTAATGACCTCTGGCAGGCCCTCGGCGACGCATCTGGCCTGAACATCGGTGAAATCATGAAGTCTTGGTTGGATCAACCGGGTTACCCCGTAGTTTCCGCCACGGTCAACGACCAGGGACAACTGGTTCTTAGCCAGAAGCAGTTCTTTATCGGTGACGGTAAGGACAAGGGCCGGACCTGGCAAATCCCGTTGAACAGCAACTACGACGTGGCCCCACAAATTATGGCGGATAAGACAGTTGTCCTCGGTGACTATGCGACCCTGCGGAAGCAAGCGGGCCAGCCGTTCCGTCTCAATGTCGGCAACAACTCCCACTTCATCGTTAAGTATGACGACCAGCTGTTGAAAAATATCCTTGACCACGCCACTGACCTGGACAGCATCAGTCAACGCCAGCTCCTTCAAGACCTGCGCCTGCTTGCGGAAGGGCAACAGATTTCCTACGCTAGCCTGATTCCACTGCTGACCCGGTTTGCTGGCAGTCATTCAGCAATCGTGAACGCTGAGCTCTACCACATCGCCAACAGCCTCAAGATGTTTGTTAAGCCTGGTTCGGCTGAAGAAGCCCACCTGAAGAAGTTCTTCAACCAATTGAGTAAGGACCAGGTTGCCCGGCTCGGTTGGCTACCTAAGGCGGGTGAAAGCAACGACGACCAGCTGGTACGGCCATACGTGCTCAACGCGGCCCTTTATGCCCACAACGAAGATGCAATCAAGGCGGCCCACCAGATTTTCCTTGATAACCAGGATAAACTTGGTGCCCTGTCCGCCGATATCCGGGGACTGGTCTTAAAGAGTGAAGTTCAAAACTACGGTAGCCGGGACCTCTTCGATAAGCTACTTGCCGCCTATCAGCAAACGGCGGACCCGAGTTACAAGGCCGACTTGCGGATGGCAATTCCAACCACGACTGATCCTGAACTGATCAAGTTGATCATTGGTCATTACGAGGACGCCCAAGTGATCAAGCCCCAAGACCTTCGCGCATGGTACCGCGGTGTTCTGGCTAACAACGCTGGACAAAAGGCAGCCTGGGATTGGTTGCGCAACGAATGGCAGTGGCTTAACGACACGGTTGGTGGCGACATGGAATTTGCCTCTTACATCACCGTTTCCGCAAGCATCTTCCACACGCCGCAACGGTTAGCTGAATTCAAGGAATTCTTTGAACCAAAGATCAATACACCAGGCCTGACCCGGGAGATCACGATGGACATCCGCATCATTGAGAGCAAGGTTGCCCTGGTGGAAAAGGAAGCTGCCGCCGTAAACGCGGCAATTGCGGACTAACATTATAAATAACTGTTAAACGAACAATCCAGAATGGCAAAATAATGTCATCCTGGATTGTTTAGTTTTTGAAAATGATATAATGGTGAGGTTTGCAACACGAGGGAGAAAAAATTATGAAAAAATTGCATTTTTGGGTCGGAATATTAGGAATTATGACCCTCTTAATGACTGCTGGCTGTGGGCATCCCCACCAGAATCAATCGCTACATGGAGCATATAAATTTCCCAAAAGGATGCGGATATTGATAGCCAGGGTAATCTTCAGCCGGCCTATTGGTATTTTAAGAAAGATGGCTCCGTCCTGTGGGCCCAGCCGGAAACAGGTGATAGTGACCATGGTGATTATGGTGATTCAGGACGAGGAACCTGGAAATCTTTAGGCAACAACAGGTACCGTGTCCACATAAAATACCTTTATACCAACGACAGTGACACCTTTACAGCCAAGAAAATCGGCAACCGACTCCACACTTACGAGAACCATGATTGGTCTGCCGATGACAACTATTACCAGCCACAGATAACCTTTTCTGACTACCAATCAATGTTTAAGCGGGCACGGAAGTCGACACTGCAAATGCAACAAAATGATAGTTCTGACAACCAAGACGATAATTCAATTAGTTCCACAACCATCAGTAATGGTAATCAAGCTCTTGCATACATTAAAAAGCAACGTGGTGACCATGGCTTCAAACTAAACGGTGGAACCTTCGGGGAATCGGATAATCCGCATGCCTCCATTTCAGATAACGACGGGAATATTTATTACGTTTACGCTAACGGGACAATTAAAAAGCAATGATTTGGGGGAAATTAAAAATGAAGAAACACTATAAAACTATTTTCGGCATGCTATGCTTACTGTTCTTAATTGGTCTGACCGGTTGCGGACATAAGCAAACTTTATCAGGTGTCTACCGTAGTAATGATGCGTACAACAAGGAAGATGACGGGACAATTCAACCGTCATATTATTATTTCAAAAAGAACGGAACTTTTATGTATTGCAGTCCCCAGGTCAACAGCGTCAAAGGTGACGACTCGTATTTCTATGGCGATGTTTCACGTGGAACCTGGAAGGCATTAGGACACAACCAGTTTCAAATTAAAATGCGGAGTGTTTACGATGATGACTACTACTCCTTCAAAGCACAACTAAATGGTAAACGACTTCACACTGATGCTAATGCAAGGGATGCAAAATTTCGCTGGTATGCCGACAACAACACCAAAGTTGCAATGACGCATTCCGATTACATGACGATGTTTAGAAAAGCCCAGATTTCTGCGCAAAAGGATATTCAGCAAAATGGTTATACCCAACCTGATAATCCTACAGTAAACGACGTTATCGGTAACCCGAAAATGATTGGGGCACTAGTCCTTGCTAATGGCCGGGGAATCAGTGCGTTAAAACACCAACGGATTGAATTTATGATTATGAAAAAAGATAATGACTACCAGGCTGGTTTCGGCACTAAAGATGGTACTTTGAACTACCTTATTCAGGGACAAAAAGTGGTAGTCAAAGACGGCAGCAACGATTACAAAGGTGGTAAAACTGTTGCCATCAATTCATTAATAAGAAAATATTACTCATCTGATAATGATAAGGGAATTATCGACGACGTGGTTAATAATATGCATACTACCGACATGAGCGATAACTAAAATCTTTGACTTAACAACAAAAATGTAACAGTGAATAAGGAAGCCGAGAAAGCATCAGAATGCTCCGTATGGCTAGTTAGGACGTTCGTTGATCCGATAAGACCAACAATCGTTCGCAATTAATAAATTTGCTCCGCAGCGTAGATATCAGAGGCCTTCTTTTAACACAAAGCTGGTCCATTAGCTTCCCCGTGACACGATTTAAATATAATATTCAAGAGCTGAATAGAGGATGGGGGAAAGTCGCAGTTCTTCCCGCCCTCTTAAATTAGTGCTTAGAATTCATCAAGGATTATTTGCTCCTGAACAAACTGGTCAAAGAATGGCAGCATAAACTGAACATAACCATACCCCGCCGGCATAATAATTTGGTCATCAATTAACTTGCGCCGATAAACCGAAATATAGTTAGGTGCCTTGGCCATAATCTGGCTAATATCCTGGGCCTTAACCTTTTGCTGGCCAGACTTGACCATGGCCTGAACAAACTCGCGCTCCTTCATTGACATCTCGTGGTAGACCTTGTAGTAGACATTTCTAAAAAGGTCACTGGTGTAGTGGTCAAGGATTCCATCAACCGTTTCCTTACTAATTCGGCTAGTTGACTGCTTGTGAGATTCCTGCCAGACCCAGTAACCAAGTAGCTGGAAGGCATAGGCAAAACCCTTTGTCTGTTTTGTCATGTAAAGAAGTGTTGTCGAGTCAACCTGGTAGCCTGCTTTCCGAAAAATATGCGCATAGCTCTCTTTGATACTTTCGACGCCAAGCGGATTAAGCGTTATTCGATTTGCCCCCTTAGGGTTGCTTTGACCTCATCAATAGTAATGAGAATATTAATTCCTTTTTCAGTAAACTTCTGTAGCAATTGGTGGAACCTGGACAGAAATTCCCCATCTTCATCAGAGCCCCCAATTCCGGTACTAAGTTGAATCCCTTTAAATTCTACTTTCAAATCAAAATCCTTAAAGATTTTCAGCGTGATTATTTTTTCACGTAACTGAGTTAAAAGGGAATCTAATAAGTCATCATCCAGTATCAAATTCACAACTTGCCAATTGTTTCTTTTTGCTAATTCGTTTGCAACATCAGTCATCAACGTAGTCTTACCAGCGCCACGCTGACCATAAATCAAAGAGGTTCAGAAAGGTGAATTAGAACGATTCAATTCATCAATTACACGCTGATTCAATGCATTTCGGTCAAGGAAAACGCTTGGTACAGTCCCGAAACTCGGGTTAAAAGGGTTGTCCACGCTAATCACCTCATTTTATAACTTTTTATAACTATTTCCTTCGTTTTATAACTTTTTTTCAATTAGTGATTACTTGTACAGCATTGAACAATATAGCTATTTAAGCACAAAAGTTCTTGTTTAGTCCCATTCATAAGCAGTAGTATTGCTAATCATCCGTATTTATCGTATACTGCCTGTGTTGGGGTAGGAACTCCAGAGTTATTGTCCAGCGGAACGGAATGTGAACGCTGGAAGGAGGCTACTTGGCTGCTTTGGTTTTCCGCATTCACCACGGACAACCGTCGATGGTTCCCTAACAAATAAATTTTAGGGAGTGTCTTGATGATGTCAGTACTATCTTTTGCCGGGCCCCGTTTTACGACCCGCCACATGACCTTAGCAGCCCTGTTAGTCGCCCTTCAGATTATCCTGAGCAAGCTCTCGGTAGGTGACCCGGCCGTTCTTAAATTTAGCTTCGGCTTTATCGCAACGGCCTTGATCGGTTACTACTTAGGACCCTGGATTGGGGGCGCCGCAATGGTTGTTAACGACCTCGTTAGCAACACTATTTTGAATACGGGAAGCATGTTCTTCCCCGGTTTTACCTTCTCCGCCTTTGTTTCCGGAGTGATTGCCGGGATGTTCTTGTACAACCAGAGAATCACCTGGCAGCGGATCTTCATCTACGAATTTTTCCAGATTCTAGTGACCAACGTCTTCTTCACGACGCTGTGGGTCTACTTGATGAGCATGACCTCGTCCAGTACCGGCCGGGCCTTTACCGCCCTGCTAGCGATTCGCTTGCCAAAGGAGATTGTCTCCTGGCCGCTCGAAGCTATCTTAGTCCTGATTATCCTGCGGCAATTGTCACGAATTAACTTACGTTTGGACCGGTAAAATAACAAATTATGCTTACAACATATAGCAAGAAAGTACGACAAAGTGTTAGAGTACGCTTCGTCGCCCACGACTTCCCGTAATTACTGTATAATATTAAATAGAGGGTAGGAAAAGGCATCCGTTTTTTTCCTACCCTCTTCTTTTTGGTATAAAAAAGCACCGCTCTTATTTTTATGAGCGGTGTCGATTTTATTATTTAATTATTGAGGAGCAACTGGGACCCCATCTAGGCCTGCCTTATGGCTATAATAGTCAACAGTTTGACTATTTTCATCCCAGCCAGCCGCAATCAGTCGTTGGTACCATTCGTTTTCTGGAATCATTCCCGGCTGGCCACTATTATTGTTCCGATCAGCGGTATCACTGGCCGCTGATTGGTTAGCTTGCTGCTCACTCTGTTGAGTAGTGGTCGGTGCGGCTGATTGGTCGGTCTGGTTGTTAACCTTAGTCTTAATTGCTGCAGCCTGCCCCTTAAACTTTTTACGCAGCAGTGCCTTGCTATAAATATGCTTCTTTTCCGTGTTATTTTGATCAGTGGACTTTACAGTAACCTTTTTCTTTGAAACCATAATATTAAATTGGTTATTACCATCATTTAACGTGTACGCGTGGTGCTAGTACTCATTAGTATGTTTGATTTTACAAAAAAAGCCCAACATGGTTAGACTATTAAGTGATACAAAACTTAAATAGAAAAGAGCCTTAATCATGTTGAACCTTCTTAAGTCTAACCACTATTGCCATCATTTACAAGTTAATTTTGCTCAATTAAACCGTACCTGCCATCGCTGGTATAAGCTTTATGCACCTAAAAAGCTCGTTCAACGACCGAACATCAACCAAGTTAAAGTTGATGATAGTACCCTAATAGCCCTTCTGATTTGCCAAACTCAGTTAGGAATCGAATCGCAACGACGCTTTTGTATGATCTTGGTGAGCTCCATTTCTCGGTCACGTTTCAACCGTCGCACTCGCCAATTACTACCGTTACTCAGTTTAATTAGGCGAAAGCTAAACCAAGATGTTGATTTACATGGACAATTCCTAATTATTGATAGCTTTCCAGTACCAGTTTGTCATCCAGTTCGCAATTATCGAGCCAAGATTTTTCGGGGAAGTACTGATATTGGCTATAACGCTACGAAAAAACAGTATTACTATGGGTTTAAAGTCCACATGATTGTTAGTAGTGATGGTTACTTGCTCAACTACATCGTTACTAAAGCTTCTGTCCATGATAGTAAGGTCGCCGAAGAATTAATCTTAAACACTATGCCACTTGAGCACTTTTTATTAGCAGATGTTGGCTATGTTAGCCGTCAGCTTCATACCGACCTAGTTAGTGATGGCTATGAGCTTTGGACTCCATTTCGTCAAAACATGGCTGGCGCTAAGAAGCATAATTCACGAATCCTAAAAGCAATTCGCCGAACGATTGAGACCGACTTTTCGTTATTAAAATACTATAATGCCGAAAATAATCGTGCGCGAAGTTTAGCAGGCTTTCAAGAACGGTTAGAAGTGGCAATTTTAGCATCTAATATGGAGTATTGTCTAGAAAAGTTTCACTAGCACCACGCGTAACGTGTATATGTCACCATCTTTATCCAACTGAAGTGAACCGTCCTGGACAGCATCAACTTGTTGCTTGCTATATTGCAAAAAGCCCATTACGGCATATTCGGCATTAGAAAGCCGATCCTTGCTGGCTGCCATGACAATATTACCGCTATTAGTCGACTGGTGAGCGCACGGGGCCGTTACCAATATTGTCATTGCTAACGCGGCGGTACACAATAAAACCATTTTTTTCATCGTTGTTTCCCCCTAATATTTTCGCGAACTTTTTTTATCATACCAGACCCGGTTACTTTGTCAATATTGTAAGAAAAGGCCGTCCAGGTTTACAGTGGATTCAATTAACTTAATAATTCATAAATAGCAGCTATTCCTAAATTTATTTCTAAAAAGTCTTGCAATTTCTAAAAAGCAGGTTAGAATATCATTAAAGATTTCAAAAGCGATGAGAAAGAAGAGTAAAACGTCGCATTCGTAAAGTGAGCTGGTGACAGTGAGAGACCAGCCGACCCTGGACGTTTGAAAAACACTTTCTCGCAGTGCCGCTGACCCAAATAATCACTAGATTAAAGTAGGCTCAGCCGTCCCCGGTACGTTACCACACCGGTAGAACGTGTTTGCGTTCGAAGAGCGGTCTAAAAATTAATATTTTTAGGCAACTTGGGTGGTACCGCGGAATAAAGCCTTTCGTCCCTTCGATTTACGGGGGATGAAAGGCTTTTTATTTTATCTCCAAATCTAATTACGAGGAGTGTTAATTATGAGTTTGATTATTCCACAAGACTACGACCCAAAGTTATCTATCCGTGACACCGAAGCAGCTATCCGGTTCATCCGGGAGAACTTCCAGGATGAATTCGGCCACGAACTACACCTGCAACGGATGTCCGCCCCAATGTTCGTTGAAAAGGGCACCGGGCTCAACGATAACCTGAACGGGGTTGAAAAGCCAGTCTCCTTCTCCATGAAGGGTCTGCCAAGCGAAACCATTGAAGTGGTCCACTCCCTGGCTAAGTGGAAACGGATGGCTTTGAAGAAGTACGGTTTCGGAATGCACGAAGGCTTGTACACCAACATGAACGCCATCCGGAAGGACGAGGATCTCGATAACTTCCACTCCATCTACGTTGACCAGTGGGACTGGGAAAAGATCATTGCCAAAGAAGAACGGACAGAAACGACTTTGAAGGCCACCGTTCGGCAAATTTTCAAGGTCATCAAGAAAATTGAACGTGAACTCTGGGAACTTTACCCGGACGCTGTTTACCAACTGCCAGACGAAATTCACTTCGTTACAACTCAGGAATTAGAAGACCGCTGGCCAGACTTGACCCCAATGGAGCGGGAAGATAAAATTGCTAAGGAACTTGGTGCCGTTTTCGTAATGAAGATTGGTGATAAGCTGAAGCGCAGCGGCAAGCCACACGATGGCCGGGCACCCGACTACGATGATTGGCAACTCAACGGTGATATTATTTTCTGGTACAAGCCCCTTCAAAAGAAGCTGGAAATCTCCAGCATGGGGATTCGGGTTAGCCCTGAATCAATGAAGGAACAGCTGCAAAAGGCCGGTGCTGAAGATCGGGAAAAGCTACCGTTCCACCAAATGTTGCTGAAGGGTGAACTACCATACACCATTGGTGGTGGGATTGGTCAATCGCGGCTCTGCATGCTGCTCCTTGGCAAAGCCCACGTTGGTGAAGTTCAAGCCAGTGTTTGGCCACAAGAAATGTTAGACAAGTGCGCTGCCGCACACATTCAGATTCTGTAATCTTAATTTAGGAGTGAGTATTAGATGGAGACAATTACGATCAGCGAATCCCCAAAGCACATGGGTGAAACTGTCAAGATTGGTGTTTGGTTAACTGATAAACGGTCAAGTGGGAAGATTGCCTTCCTACAGCTCCGTGACGGAACGGGATTTTTCCAGGGAATCATCCGGAAGAACGATGTTTCACCTGAAACATTTGACCTGGCAAAGCACGACTTACACCAGGAAACGAGTTTTTACGTTACCGGTGAAATTACCGAAGATAAGCGTTCCAAATTCGGGTACGAAATTCACATTCAAGAAATTGAAGTTGTGGGCAAGAGTGAAGACTACCCGATTGGTAACAAGGAACACGGGATTGACTTCCTGTTAGACAACCGTCACTTATGGTTGCGGAGCCGCAAGCCATGGGCTTTGATGCGGATCCGGAGCCGGGTAAAGCTGGCCACAATGGAATTCTTCGACAAGCACGGCTTCACCCAGTTCGATGCTCCTGAATTAACGGGAAGTGCTCCAGAAGGAACGACGGAACTGTTTGAAACGGACTACTTTGACCGTAGTGCATACCTATCACAATCTGGTCAATTATATGAAGAAGCCGGGGCCATGGCATTAGGCCGCGTTTACTCAATGGGCCCAACCTTCCGGGCCGAAAAGTCCAAGACCCGGCGGCACCTGATGGAATTCTGGATGATTGAACCAGAAATGGCTTGGTGCCACGAAGAAGAGAGTGAAGAGATTCAGGAACAATACGTTGCTTACATGATCCAGGACCTGATTGACCACTGCTCACGGGAACTGGAAATGGTTGGTCGGAGCGTCGAAAGCTTGAAGCCATTTACTGAATTGCCATACCCACGGATCACCTACAAGAAGGCCATCGAAATGCTGCAAGAAGGTGGCATTGATGTTAAGTACGGCGACGACTTTGGTTCACCGGAGGAAACTTACTTGGCGGACCAATTTAAGAAACCGGTCTTCATTAAGAATTACCCCAAAGAAATCAAGGCCTTCTACATGCCATCTAATCCTGAAGATGACCGCGAGGTTATTTGTGCCGACCTGCTGGCCCCAGAAGGTTATGGTGAAATCATCGGTGGTTCGGAGCGTTCATACGATTACGAATACATCACCAATAATCTGGAAGAAAACGGCCTAAGCAAGAAAGAGTACGGCTGGTATGACGATCTCCGCAAGTACGGTTCAGTACCGCACTCTGGCTTTGGGATGGGTCTGGAACGGTTCTTAGCATGGGTAACCTTGCAAGACCACATCCGGGAAAACATCCCATTCCCACGGATGCTTAACCGCTTGAACCCATAAAAAAGAAGTGCGAAGTGGCCAGAAGTGGACCGGATGACTAGCATCGCAAAAAGGTCTGGCGCAACATGCGGCGGGCCTTTTTGTGTGCTAGGCACTAGGTCCACTGCCACGCAGCACGTTAACAGAAGTGCGGAAAGCCGCGTATTAGGGCCGGATGGCCAGTATAGGAAAATGGTTAGCACGGATACGGGCTAGCCATTTTTCGTAACTGGACACTCAGGCCCGGCGGCTTGTAGCACGTTAATAAGAAGTGCAAAATCCCCCGCAGAGGGGCGACTTCTCATTGCTGAGATTTTCTACACCAATGAAATTGAAAGCGTCAAAACCAGCCAAATTGAAATTGGGACGGTCATTCAAGAGAATAACCTGATTGCCCATCGTCAAAATAACGTTTCTAAACGACGTCTCGGCTCAACAATTAAACTTTACCAGCAAACGCAACATGGTAAGCCAATTCACATTAGTACCCTTCACGATTTTCGAAAGATTTACGATATTCTTCTTAAGGGTGAAATCACCGCGGACCGACTCCCCGATGGCCAAATTTTCCGGGACCAACTACCAAACGGTGAAGCCCTGACAATTAGTTCCGCCACTAAGGTCGTCCACCGACCACCCGTTAGCGAAAGTAAAATCCAGCAGGCGTTGACCACGTTGATTACGTTCATGAATGACGATCATATGCCCACTCTCTTTAAGGCCCTCATCACCCATTTCTTCTTTGAAAACACCCACCCGTTCCTAGACGGCAATGGACGGATGGGACGGTACCTACTTTCTTCCTATATCTCCAGCAAGTTTGACCGCTTTACTGGCCTTTCAGTGGCAACGGCCATTCACGCAAACGTCCAGCACTACTACAAGGTCTTCACTGAAGCCGATAATGCGGAGAACCGTGCCGACTTAACCTCTTTTATTGAGTCCCTTCTTGATATTCTCGTGAGTCAGCAGCAAGAGAACCTTGTTAACTTACGTCAATCGATGACAAAACTAGACAATGCCAAACGGGAAATCCGTCAGTGGATTGAACACCACCAAGCACATTTTCCTGAAAAGATATCACCTGAGCTAGTCGGTCAGGTATTATTCTCGCTTGCCCAGTCAAAACTCTTCTCATATCAGACCGCCCTGGGGATTCGGGACAATGAAATTATTGACAATAATAAGCAAAAGGGGATTACAAAGGCTCAGACCCGGCGAGCAATTGACTACCTGACTGCCGTTGGTGCAATCAAGCTCATGTCTGCCAAGCCCAAGCGACACGAAATTTCAATTTTTTGATAATTATGTTTCAGAGTACAGTACTGTCGCGTATCGTTGCGATTATTTTTACTTTTGTCGTCCCCACCGGTATGATATTAGTAAACAAGTAATTTAAGGAGGAATCGGTATGATTCGCGCAGTGGCAACAGATATTGATGGGACGTTTCTACGTCAGGACCGGACGTATGACCGGAAGCTTTTCGCTCAAGTCTATGCGGCGATGCAAGCGCAGAGGGCCCGTTTAATTATCGCTAGTGGGGACCAGTATTACTTTCTGCGGTCCCTTTTCCCTGACCAGGCCGACCAGCTTGCGTATGTTGCAGAAAATGGTGTGCTGACCATTGACCAAAACGAGGAGCTCGCCTGCGACCGCTTATCAGCAGAAAATGTCCGTAAGATCACGACATACTTGGACACCCTCCCCGGAATCAACTACTGCGCAAGTGGCCGCCAGTACGTCTATGTTTTGAACCGAGCTGACGACAATTTTAAGCGGATCATTCCCAACTTCTACACCCGGATCAAGACCGTTGACGACGTGAATAACGTTGACGATGACTTTATCTTCAAATTCGCCCTGAATGTCCCCCACGACCAGCAGGCGACCCTCATCCACAACATCAACACCCGGTTTACGGGAATCGTCCGGGCAACTGCCAGTGGTTATGGCGCGGTGGACCTGATTATCCCGGGAATGGATAAGTCCTATGGCCTCAAGCTCCTTCTCAAGCGCTGGCATCTGACCCCAGCAGACTTGGCCGTGTTTGGTGATGGGGAAAACGACCTGGAGATGTTTGACCTTGCCAACACAAGTTACGCAATGGGAAACGCCCCGGCCAACGTGCAGGCGGCCGCAACTCAGATTATCGGCACCAACAATGACCAGGCGGTTCTGCACCAGCTCGCGGAAATTTTTCTGCCGTAGAAAAAGGATCCGGAAAACTTCACCGTTTTTCGGGTCCTTTTCTAAATTATTCTCTTATCCCTTCACTGTTCAAGAAGTTAGCCCACTGCTGGGTAACGTTAGTAAAGGAGAACTTGGCAGCCGCCGCCTGCGCATGGCTAGCATAATATTCCAATTTAGCAGGATTGGTCAATAGCTCTTCCAGGGTAACGTACAAGGCGTGAGGGTCCCCCGCAGGTAACAACCGCCCGCTGACCTGGTCATTGATAATTTCGGCGGGTCCGTAGTTAATATCATAGCTAACTACTGGGCAGCCGTGTCCCTGGGCTTCTAGAAGGGCCATTGCAAACCCTTCGTACGAACTGGTTAGTACCTCAATTTGGGCCGTTTCGTAAACCTTCGTCAGATCATGCTGATAACCGCAGAAGTGGACGTATTCTCCTGCCTGTCGGGTCTTCACCAACCGCTTCAGTGAATTAGACGTTGCGTAATTATCCCAACTATCATCGAAGCCGTAAATCTTCAAGTCAACCTGGGGGTACTTCGCATGGAGAAGAATAACCGTATTGATGATGTGGTCCAGGCGCTTAACATTCGTCAACCGGGCCACGGCAATCAGTTGACCCGGTCGTCGCTTACTGAACGGAATCTGCTTGTTAAGCTGCTTGTCAGTCAAGTAGGTCACGGGAATACCGTAACTAGCAGACGTCTTAAATCGCTGGGCCGCATCCCGGGCTTCCCGCTTGGTTGCCGAGATCAGGCCGCTGATTTGCCCCTCCTGAAGCATCTTTTCCAAAGGTTCATAGACTTCAAATAATTTACTATCGGGTTGTCCATCAACAGTATAGGTAGAGTGAAAGACCTGGTAGCATGGCACGTGTCCTTTCATTAACTTGAAGGCAGCAAAATCGGCGTCCGACCGATCATTGATTAAAACGGGGTGCGCCGTTTCCCCTATTAAACGGTCCAAAAAGTAAGCATGCAGGGCCATCTCGTTATCAAATTGGTGTGTACTCCCCTGGTTATTCAACTGGATGAGGGTCAACACGGCAATATTGTTTTCACCACCCCGGTAATGGTAAACCAGCTTTACACGTCCCTGACCATCATAGTACTGACGCGTTACCACCCGGGCGCGGTCTTCAAAGAACTCCGTATAGGATAAGCAACCCTGGTCATAAAAGTCCCGCCGGTCAGTAAAACCAAAGCGGTCCAAATAGTCAACGTAGTAAAGACGGTTACCGTTCAAAACAACCTTAATGCGCTCCTTACCGTCGCGTTTGGCCACAAAATCTTGAACTGTAAATCCCGGTTGGTGCAAGATTTTATCAATGATTACCTGGTCATTTCCCACTTTTTGATACGGTAACTGTTGAAAATACTGGAAAAGATTAATTACCCGCCCAGTAATACCAAGCTTCTTTTCCACTTCGTAGTGAGCATGGTTATATTCTAAGGTAACAATCTTGGCTGGCTGCTTCAAATAATCAAAGATTTTGAGCCGCCGCACCTGAGCCAGCTCAATCGCTGAGGTTAACATGTCCTGACGACTAGTAATAAAGTAAAACATCCACGATTCCTTCCTCGGTTTTTCTTAATACCTAATTTACCATATTCCATTCGCTAGTGTCGGGGAAAGTTAGGACTTGTCACCTGAATAATTGCTCACTAAAATATCAATTAAAAAGGATAAGTTGGTGAAAAAATGACCACTAAAAAATTATTACTATTATCAACCGGGGGCACGATTGCCTCCGTCGTCTCTGATTCTGGCCTGGTACCCGGTGAATCTGGCGAGGCCCTGCTTAAGATGCTCGGGCGCATCCCCTATAAGATCGTTGTCAAGGACATTCTTGAACTCGACTCGTCCAACATTCAGCCGGAGGAATGGAAACTGATTGCCCGGGAAATCTACAAGTACCGTAACGACTACGACGGAATTGTTGTTTCACATGGAACAGACACAATGGCCTATACCGCCTCGATGCTAACCTTCATGTTGCAAAATATCAATCTCCCCGTTGTCCTGACAGGTAGTCAGGTACCGATGAACGTTATTTTGAGTGACGCTCCTGGTAATCTGCAGGTTGCGTTTGCGGCCGCTGCCAAGTGCGCCCCGGGAATCTACCTGGCCTTTGAACGGCAGGTAATCCTTGGCTGCCGTAGCGTCAAGGTCCGGACAACCTCCTTCAATGCCTTTGAGAGTGTCAACGTTCCCCCTGTCGCCAGAGTTACCTCAGACGGCTTTGAAATCCAAAAACCAGAGAAGGTCAGCAACGGTCAGTGTGTACTAAACACTAACATCGACGCAAACGTTTCTCTGGTTAAGCTTTTTCCTGGTTTTGACCCCCGCCTTCTCCACGCAATGGCACAGAGCGGTTGTCACGGAATCGTGATTGAGGCATATGGACTTGGCGGCATGACCTATATCCGGCGCAACCTGGTCGCTGCCGTTGGTAAACTAATCCAACGGGGCATTCCGGTAATTGCCTCCAGTCAATGCCTGTATGAACGGAGCGATTTAACAAAGTATGAGGTTGGCCAGCAAGCACTCCTACAAGGGGCCATCAGTGCCCACGACATGACCTCCGAGAGTGCAATCACTAAACTGATGTGGGCCCTTGGGCAAGGGATGGATGTCGCGGCCGTTGCCAAGTTCTTTAACACCAATGTCGCCGGTGAGGTCACTTTGAATTAATCCAGGTGGGTATTTAGGTATTTTTTAACAACGTCTTCCGGAAGTTTACTTCCCCCGGTTGCCCAGGCAACGTGGATACTGTTCTTCATAATTTCAGGAGTTAGGCCATGTTCTGCCATGTACTTCTTCCCGGCCGCCGTGTTATATAACATTACCGGCCCGGCAAAGGCTGCACAGGAAGATGGTTCGATAATGCGGCCTTCGGTGTCATGAAGAAGCCGCATGTAGTCAAAGAGCTTTGCATCATCTACCGTAACGTCCCCTGCTAAGATTGGTTTCATGATTCGTCCCGCGATTCCGGATGGCCGGCCACAGGCTAAGCCATCGGCAGCGGTCTTCCCGTCAATTCCCACATCCGTAACGCTGATCTTTTCGTTTAAGCCGGTTGCCATTCCGAGGCCGACACTTGGACAGTGGGTCGGTTCAATAAAGAATGTGTGGGCGGCATCACCAAAGAGAATCTTCATTCCGTAGCAAACACCCGCTGGTGATCCACCAACACCACATGGACTATAAATGAACATCGGGTGGTCCTTGTCTACTTTAATATTAAGATCGGCAAGTTGCTTTTTCATCCGCAGGGCCGCCACTGCGTAACCCAAGAAGAGGGTGGCAGATTTCTCGTCATCAACAAAGTAGCTATGGGGATCCGCATCTGATTCTTGCCGCCCCTGGGCAACTGCCGTGTTGTAATCACCAGTGTATTCGACCACCTTGGCCCCTTTCTTTCGCAGAAGGTCCTTCTTCCACTGGGTTGCGTCCGCGGACATGTGGACAATCGCCTTAAAGCCAAGGCCAGCAGCGGTAATCCCAATCGATAAGCCCAGGTTCCCGGTTGAACCAACTTGGACCTTATACTGATTAAAGAGTTACCGGGCATTCGGACTAGCGAGCTTAGTGTAATCGTCAGCTTTATCTTCAATAATGCCGTTTTCTAAGGCTAATTTTTCAGCAAACTTGAGGACTTCATACATTCCTCCCCGGGCCTTGATTGATCCGGCAACCGACAACTCAGAATCAAGTTTTACCAGTAGGTGACCATTGAAGTTCTGCTTTGTAGCAAGGACTTGTCCCATCTTATCAGCCGCTACCAACGGTGATTCGATGATTCCATGGGTCTTGACCGTTTCCGGAAAGACCTTTTCCAGCAATGGTGCGTAGCGGTGCAGGTCTGCATCAGCAGCCTCAATATCCTCAATCGTAAACTGTTCATGCTGCCAAATCTGATTATTTGAAAGGGCATGCGGATTCAACCATAAGGTCGGTTTAAGGTCCAGGAAGTCCTTGATATCAGGGTGCTTTTGCAATAGCTGCTGCTTATCAATTACCATAATAAACTACCTCCTGCTTAGGACTTGTGAATCATTCTACAATTATAGCTCAGCAGAATTAAAGCGCTTTCACAATATAAAATATATCACGATGATAAAAAATATTAAAACTCCCCCAGCAAATAAAGGCTGAAGGAGTTTTAATTTTCAATCATTATTGTTATTTGTCGGCGGCATCCCCCGATTTGGGTGGGGGTGTTGATGTTTTAACACGTGCCGGCGGATGAGTACAATAACCTGTTTATTTTGCGGTAACGCTGAGTGTTGAGCTAACTTTCCCGTTACCGTAACCTGAGTATAATTTTTAACAACACCCTGGAAAATATATTTACCAGCTTCGACACTGCTAACCGGAACGAGGCCATCTTGAATGTAATTTTCCGAACCCGCAATCGAATAGACGACCATGTTCTTGGGGAGCTCGTCCCGGTTTTTTTCAAATTCGCGGAGCATTTCCGTTTTCCGGTTCGTCGGTTCCGCAAAGTTAAACGGACTGGCAATGGTCAACAGACGAGTAATTTTAATCTGGCGTTCTTTAAAGTAGTGCTCAAGATAATAGGTGTAAATAAGGCCCCCGTTCGAATGACCAATCCCCTTAAAATTATTAAAAGCGTAATGGCCCTTCAACTGGTTAAAAGCCTTACTAAACATTTTCGCCTGGAGTTTGATATTACCATAGCCATCGTGATTGTTCTCAAAGCCGACAACGATAAATGGCTCCCGGTCACGTGGCCGAATTTTACCAGTGTAAGTGATCCGCCCACTATTATAAACCTTTACCTTCAAGAGACTATGGTTCTGGTGGTCGAGGGCATTGAGCTTCCGCACTAAGGTATCAAAGCGGTTAACAGTCGCACTGCTTCCGGGAATCATAATAACCGGTGACATGGTTGACCGTTGCCGCGTTTCCATTAAATCCACATTGTGTTTTGTCCACCGGCCCGCCAGTATTGCAAAAAGGCCGATTGCGAGGGTAAAACAAATTATTACCCACCAGCGCCGGCGGCTAGTCCTTCTCATCTTTTCCACCTGCTTTTCGTTGAATTGCCAACCGTTTTTCAACTTGGTCGGCTAGTTTGACAAAGGGAATGTAGGCCAGCACATCGACCACCAGTAAAGCTAGTGACCAAAATAGGGCCCACCAACTCCCTCCTGTTTCAATCAGGGCCGCAAGTATCCCTGGGGTTCCGTACGGTGCTGGATAAACCAACGGGGGAATTATATGAAACATGATCAGCCCACTTGCCAGGACCATATTGAGAAGGGGCAAGAAAACAAAGGGAAGAACATAAATAGGGTTAAGCATTACCACACACCCCATCGTTAAAGGTAAGTTAGTATTAAAAAAGACGGGAACAGCACTAGCCCTGGTAACCGCCCGCTGGTTTTCGTGATGACTAACCCACAGAATTGCAATCAATAACGCGAGGGCTAACCCGACCCCGCCAAACTGGCCAAAGCCATTGTATAAGGCCGCGGGAGTAAAGGGGTGGGGAACATTCAGACTTGTCTTATGGGTCAAAGCATAGTTAAGGTTGGTAAAGAGTTCGCTTTTAAACATCTCATTAGAAATGTTGATGGACTCAGCAAAGCCCAACCAGGTCAAAGCCGTTGCTAAAATCGCTATCAGCATGGTCACAGCGTAATTACTATGGCTGTCCATGGCGGCGGTTATTGTTTCGTTAATCACGGTATCAAGTCCCCATACCCTTGCTAGGGCAAAGCCAAGGTGAAATAAAAAGGCAATAAACAGGGCTAACAGGATAGGAACCAGGTTGGTAAAGGTACTTTTTAGGATATCGTTACTTTTAACATCAAAATTATTAATCAAAGTCTGGTGGCCAAATTTTACAAATATCAGCCCCACCAGGTAACCAATGATAACCCCCACCACGAACCAGTTAGCTGTGTAGTACCGCATATCGATAGTATTACCGTTAGGTCGAATACTATGGTAAAAAATCAGAACGTAGCAGGCCATTGCAATGATTCCCGTCGCCGGAATTTCCCGGTGGTGTTGGTGGACAGTTAATTGGGCACTAACAAATGTTGCATAAGGCGCTAAAAAGCCAACGGTAACAACACTGACGTCGCCAAACAGGTTTTGTAAAAAATGATATTGAAAAAGCCAGTATTTGACGTAAAGGACACTCCCCAAAAAGCCACTTGGGGAAAAGAAGACATAGCTTAAAATTCCCGCAAAGCTACCAATTAAAGCCACCGGGAAAAGAGTCACCATCGTCCGTTGCATTATTTGAATAAAGGATAATTGTCTAAAACGGACTAACCTGTCTACTACCTTCTTATTATTAGCCATCACTGCCACCTCTTTGGCTTTTATTATAGCGATTTCCTTTCTTTAAAAGTAATATTTTCATTTAAAATTAAGATGGATATGTCAAAACGTCTTAATTTTGGACTAATAATAGTTTTTAAAGGGGCCTTCCCCCACCACCCAAAAATTTCAGGTACAAGCCACAACAAAAAATGCCGCCTGCTTATTAGACAACAATCTAACAAACAGGCGACACCTTTAGTTTACTTATCGTAGAAGTGTTGCCACTCCTTATTGACGTTTTGACGCATTGTCTTATTACCAGACCAGGAAGGCACTTTGACAACTCCACCGATCTTACTCTTCGGAACAAAGCCCCAGTAACGACCATCATTGGAAACACTCCGGTGGTCTCCCAAGACGAAGTATTCACCCTTTGGTACCTTCGTTGCTCCGTTATGCTTTAACCAGCTGTTCTGGACGGAAATGCTCTTCAAAGTCCAATTCCCCGTTCCCGCGGTTCGTTGGTCTTTACTAATGTAGTTTTGGTCAATTTTCTTGTTGTTAACATAAATGTTACCGTTCTTTGACCGCACCTTGTCACCGGGTAACCCAATCACCCGCTTCACATAATCCGTCTTCTGGGCAACCTGGGGATCCACCCCGTTGGCATCGAAAATAACGACACTGCCATGACGAATTTTTGCGGTCTTCAGGCAGAAGACCCGCTCATTGTTAACCAAGTTCGGCTCCATTGATGGTCCATCAACCCGGACAATTTGAAAAACAAACTGCTTAATCAGCAGTGCGATTAATAATCCAATAACGATGGGAACAATCCAGCTCATCGTTTCACGAAATGCTTTCATAACCTGTGCCTCTCCTGTAAATTATTTTTCAATTTGCCGAACATAATCGGCGGCAATTTTACTGTCAGTCGCGTACGGGGTGTTAACACCCTTGATCTTTTGGTAAGGGTCCTCACCTTTCCCGGCAAGAACAACAATATCATCATTTCCGCTGTTGTCAATCGCCTTTTTAATGGCAGTTGCCCGGTCCATTTCGTATTGGACCTTGCCGACCTGTGAATGCTCAATATGGGAATTTATTTCCCGGGCAATATTCATCGGGTCTTCAAAACCAGGGTCATCAGTCGTAAGGATAATCCGGTCGGGGTGCTCTTCCGAGAGGGCCTTCCCGAATCCTTTACGACGGGAAATCCCCTTGTCACCAGTGGCCCCCAAGACAACTGTCACCTTACCGGCATCCGTTTGCCGCTTTAAGAAGGCCAGAAGCCGCTTCAGGCTGGCATAGTTATGGGCATAATCGATGTAAATCGTCCCATGGCGTTGGGTTTTCTGCATCTCCATCCGGCCCTTAATGTGAACGTGATCAAGGGTGGCTAGGGCATCATCTGCTTTAGCCCCCACTAAGACCGTCGAAATAATTGCCGCAACAGCGTTTCCTTCGTTGTAATCACCGGGAACACTCGTCGTGTAACGCTCGTTAAGAGCAAACCGCTGCCCCTTCTTTGAGCAGGCCCGCAGTTCAAACTCACTCTCGTGGAGGTCCTCTAGGTCGTTGCGGTACTCAAAGTCAATCACTGCTCCCTCTGGCAGATCGACGTCCGCCCCATGCCGAGCAAAGAGGTAGATATTCTCTGGCTGGGTTGTAGTCTTGGCCGCATAGTAAACATCAGCTAGGTGATCGGTTTCGGCATTGATTAGACAAACATTCGAATTAACCAGCAGCTGTTCCTTACAGTGGAGGTAGTCCGCAAAGGTTGGGTGCTCATTGCGGCCAATGTGATCCGGCGTGATATTCAAGAAGATACCAACATCAAAGTGGAGGCCATAAGTTCGGTTCTTCTTGTAAGCCTGTGATGATACTTCCATCACCAGGTGGGTCATCCCGTTATTAACTGCCGCCCGCATATCATGAAAGAGGTCTAAAGATTCAGGAGTGGTTAGGTCTGACTTGAATCGGTCGCCCGGCTGATTGCCTAATACCCGGTCAAGCGTTGAGAAGAGCGCCACGTGGTCCTTTGTCGCGTGGGCCAGGATATGGTCAGCAAAATAGGCCGTTGTGGTCTTCCCCTTCGTCCCAGTAATTGCGATGATCTGCAGGTCATTTTGCGGGTAGCCATAAAAGGCCGCTCCCAGCAAAGCCATTGCCTTCTGCTCATCATTAACAATGATTGCCGGTAATTGACCGCCTTCAGGGTATTCTTGTTCAGCAACGTAGGCAATAGCACCCTTTTCTTTAGCCATCGTCAAATACTTTGGTAAGAAGTTGCCCTTACAAAAGAATAAGGTTCCCGGCGTCACCTTCCGCGAATCATAGGATACATTCGTGGCGGTAAAATCAGTTAAGTTACTAATATGTTCCAATAAATGGTGCTCGCGCAGTAGCGTTAGTGCAGGCGTAACATGCAATTCCATATATTATTGCCCCCTCTTGATTTTCTCTCTTAAAACTATATTATTTCATTTTTTCTGTTAAATGTGAATGGCACCTAAACAAAAAAGGCCGGGATTAAACCCAGCCATGTTATTTAAGCTTCAGCAGCCGTTGCCTTGGCCTTGTCAATTCCTGATTCATCAGGTTTGAAGTTATCAATGAAGTACAGCTTGTACCAAATTAAGAAGGTGTAAACTGTCCAGATTTTCCGTCGGCCGTCAATCTTGCCCGCAAAGTTGTCATCTGCCAGCTTCAACAGTTTGTCCTGGTCGAAAAACTCTTTAACAAAATCCTGCTCAAACATCTTCCGCACAATTTCATAGTACTTCTTTTCGTGTAACCATTCCCGAACTGGGGTTGGGAAGCCAAGCTTTGGTCGAGTTGCCCATTCCTCAGGTAGGTGACGGTTGGCGGCCATCCGGAATGCCCACTTAGTCCCCTTGTAGTTAAAGAGGTAGTTGGTTGGCGTCGTTTGCGCAACCTTCATTACTTCCTTATCAAGGAGTGGCACCCGGATCTCCACGGAGTTAGCCATGCTCATCTTATCGGCCTTTAAGCAAATATCACCAGGCATGAAGCGGTGCAAGTCAACGTACTGCTTCTTTGCTACTTCGTTCATGTCCTTCTTTTCGTCACACTTGTCGTAGAGTGGCTTGAGCAGGTCGACAATAGATGGGCCATCTTGGTATTCTGGCTTCAGGTATTCGTTCGCTTCTTCCGGACTGAAGATGTAAGCTTGGCCAATGAATGTCTCCCGGGCCGGGGCCAGGTTCCGGTAGAGGTGTTCGGACCCGTGGAAGTGCTTGCCTTCCAGCCATTCACCGAGCTTGTAACGCTTTCCCTTCGGTAGCTTCTTCAGCTGGTCAGTGATCCAGCGAATGAACTTAACCTTAGTGTTAAAGCCGTATGCCGTGTATCCCGCAAACAATTCGTCGGCCCCTTCACCGGACAGGAGGGCCTTGTAGCCGTTGTCCTTAGCCAACTTGTTTAAGAAGTAAAGCGGCACGACCGATGGGTTAGAGTCGGGCTCGTCCAAATAGTACTGGATCAGTGGGAAGGTCTTAAAGGCCTCCTCATCAGTCAGGAGCTTGTCGGTGTTCTTGAGGTCCAGCTTGGCAGCCAATTCACGGGCCTGCTTAGTCTCATCGTAGCCACTGTCAAACCCAATTGAGAAGGTGTTATTTGGCCGCATCAGGGCGGTTACCAGACTTGAATCAACCCCAGCAGACAAGAAGGAACCAACCTTGATCCCCTTGTCAGCAAAGGTGTGGGCCTTAACGGAGTTCTTGACCACGTCATCAATATTGTCAACGGCCTCGTCAAAACTCTCCTTCTTCGGGTCAAAGTCTTCATCCCAGTACTGTTCCATATCGAACTTACCGTCTTTATAAGTGAAGTAATGGGCTTCTGGCAGACGGAAAACACCCTTGAAGAAGGTTTCCTGGGTAACGTTGTATTGGAAGGTCATGTAGGACTTCAGTGCCCGCTTATTCAACTCCATCTTGAAGTTCGGGTGGTCAAGAAAGGCCTTGATCTCAGAACCGACAAAGAAGGTCCCATTCATTTGAGCATAGTAGAGCGGCTTGATGCCGAAGTGATCCCGGGCACCAAACATCTCCTTCTTCTTCGTGTCCCAGATGATGAAGGCGAACATTCCCCGCAGCTTTTGCAAGATGTCTCTCCCCCACTCTTCGTAACCATGAAGGATTACTTCCGTATCGGCGTGGGTGGTAAAGGTGTGGCCCTTTTTAATCAGTTGGGCCCGTAACTCTTCGAAGTTGTAAATTTCACCATTAAATTCGATGATTTTAGTATTGTCTTCGTTAAAGATGGGTTGGTTACCAGACTTCACGTCAATGAAGCTGAGCCGCCGGAAGCCGAGGGCCACGTCGTCATCCACGTACTGCCCCTCGGCATCGGGGCCCCGGTGGATAATTCGATCCTTCATCTTTTTGATTAAAGTATCTTTTAGTTGTGGTTTTTCGTTATCAACAAACGCAACAATTCCACACATTGTAAAGTCCCTCTTCTTTCTTCAGAATTAAAATATTTCGTCATGGATTAGCTCGAAACTAAATTATAACATACTCAACCCAACATCAAGGGATTTCATCCTTAGTTTCACCAGATATTAAGATCCACGTAAGCCCAAAAGAAGCTGGGAGGAAATTTTGTTTTCTCACCAGTCTCATTCAGCTTTCCGAATATTACATAGTAATCGCGAAAAAAGCGTGCTCCTAGTGGCTAGCGCCGCGAAGCAAGTCTATTGATTACGGACAATCATTGACCCGTTCCGTCCTATACTAGCCATACGGAGCACTCTGTTGCTTTTTTCAGCTTCTATTTCCCGGGAAATTATTTTTCGTGGTCCTTCTTGGAGAACTTCCCCTGACGAATGTAGACACTCAAAATTGCTAGGTCAGCAGGGTTAACCCCGGAGATCCGGGAAGCCTGGGCCAAAGTTTCCGGCCGAATCTTCTCCAGCTTTTGACGACCTTCCGTTGCCAGACCATCGATGTCTTCATAATCGATATCGTCTGGAATCCGCTTGGCTTCCATCCGCTTCATCCGTTCAACCTTTTGCTCTTCCTTCTTGATGTAGCCGGCGTACTTGAGTTGGATTTCTACCTGTTCAATTACGTGCCGGTCCAGCTTTTCAGCCGGGGCCGGGATAAATTGCAGGAGGGTCTGGTAGTTGACGTAGGGGCGCTTGATGAAGTCGGCCGCGGTGACCGCATCCTTCAAGCGGTTGTCACCGTGGGCTTCGATAAAGTCGTTAACCTGGTCATCACTCGGCTTGAACTTGATGGCCTTCAGCCGGCTAATTTCGTCGGCCACCTGCTTCTTCTTAGCTTCCATCTTTGCCAGGCGGGCATCACTAACCAGGCCAATCGCGTGGCCCTTTTCCATCAACCGGAAGTCGGCATTGTCATGGCGGAGGATTAGCCGGTATTCCGCCCGACTCGTCAGTAGACGGTACGGTTCCTTAGTGCCCTTGGTAACTAAGTCATCAATCATGACCCCGATGTAGGCATCGGCCCTGCTGAGGACAAACGGCTTCTTGCCCTGGGCCCGGAGTCCCGCGTTGATCCCGGCGATGATTCCCTGTCCAGCCGCCTCCTCGTAACCGGAAGAACCGTTGGTCTGACCAGCAGTGTAGAGGTTCTTGATAAGCTTCGTTTCCAAAGTCGGGTGCAACTGGTAAGGGGCTACGACATCATACTCGATGGCGTATCCCGGCCGCATCAGTGAGGCCTTCTCCAGTCCCTTGATGGAGTGCACAATCTTTTGCTGGACCTCTTCGGGCATCGAAGTAGAAACCCCGTCGAGGTAGTACTCGTCCGTATCCCGGCCTTCTGGTTCCAAGAAGACCTGGTGACGGGACTTATCGGCAAAGCGCACAATCTTGTCTTCAATCGATGGGCAGTAGCGGGGCCCTACTCCCTTAATAACACCGGAGAACATTGGCGCCCGGTTCAGGTTGGCCCGGATGATCCCGTGGGTCGTCGGGTTGGTGTAGGTCAACCAGCAGGCTAGCTGGTCGGAAACGGCGATATACTTGCTATCTGGGGTATCGAAACTGAAGTGGTGCGGTTCGACATCCCCCGGCTGCTCTTCCGTCTCGTCAAAGTTAATGGTGTTCCCGTTGACCCGCGGCGGTGTCCCAGTCTTGAACCGTTCCAGGTCAAAACCAAGCTGCTCTAGGTTTTCGGAAAGCTTAACTGCAGACTTCGAATTGTTAGGACCCGACTGGTACTGCAATTCACCGATGATGATCTTTCCCCGGGCGGCCGTTCCCACCGTCAGAACAACGGTCTTCGAATGGTAGCGGGCACCGGTATTGGTGACTACCCCCTTGCAGACACCGTCTTCAACAATTAGTTGGTCTACGGTTGCCTGACGAAGAGTCAGGTTTGGTTCCCGTTCCATGGTTAACTTCATCTGCCGGTGGTAGGCGTGCTTGTCTGCCTGGGCCCGTAATGCCCGGACAGCTGGGCCTTTACCGGTATTTAGCATCCGCATCTGGATGTAAGTCTTATCGATATTATGGCCCATTTCACCACCGAGGGCGTCGATTTCCCGGACCACGATTCCCTTGGCGGGTCCCCCGACGGACGGGTTACATGGCATGAAAGCGACCATTTCCAGACTAATGGTAATCAGGAGGGTTTTGTTCCCCATCCGGGCCGCCGCCAGGGCCGCCTCACTTCCGGCATGGCCGGCACCGACAACAATGACATCGTAAGTACCGCCTTCATACTGGACGGCATCTGAGGTTTTCAATGATTCACTTGACTTCACAATCTTCCCTACTTTCCTAGACAGAATTGGCTAAATAATTGATCAAGGAGCTCATCCTGGTAAGAGTCACCGGTGATTTCTCCCAAGAGGTCCCAGCACCTGGTCATATCAATCTGGACCAGGTCAACTGGCATCCCGTCGTTGATTCCCTTCAACACATCGTTTAAAGCGTCGTTGGCCTGGTGGAGGAGGCCAATGTGGCGGGCATTGGTGACCATTACCGTGTTTTGGCCACTCTCAATCCCCTCGTTGAAAAACATGTGGCTGATCTTTTGCCCGAGCTTGTCCATCCCCTCATGCTTAACAATCGAAGTTTCCACCAGGGCCGCGCCATCGATTAATCGCTTCAGTTCCGCTAAGTCGACCTTCTGCGGCAGGTCCGTCTTATTAAGAATCACGATCCGCTTCTTGTCCTTGGTAGCGGTCAACAGTTCCCGGTCCTCTGCGGTCAACGGGGATGAGCTGTCGATGAGGAGCAGGACCAAGTCGGCCGCATCGAGGGCCTTCTTGCTCCGTTCGACCCCAATCTTTTCGACCGTGTCCTCCGTGTGGCGAATTCCTGCGGTGTCAATCAGCTTGAGGGGGACCCCGTTGACGTTGACGTATTCCTCAATGACGTCCCGGGTCGTTCCCGCCACGTTAGTCACAATGGCCTTATCCTCGTGCAGTAGGGAATTCAGCAGGCTGGACTTGCCAACGTTGGGACGGCCAATAATGGCCGTTGCCAGCCCTTCTCTTAAGACCTTACCCTGCTTGGCCGTCTTCAAAAGGGCCTGAATCCGTTGTTGGATGTCGATGGCCTTTTCCTTCAACATCTTTGTGGTCATTTCCTCTACCGCGTCGTATTCTGGATAGTCAATGTTGACCTCGACCTGGGCGAGGACATCCAGAATATCCTTACGAAGGTGGCGAATCAGCCGGGAGAGATCCCCATCAAGTTGGTTTAAGGCCACCTTCATCGACTTGTCAGTCTTGGCCCGGATCAGGTCCATGACCGCTTCTGACTGGGAAAGGTCAATCCGCCCGTTTAGAAAGGCCCGCTTGGTAAACTCACCGGGTTCGGCCATCCGGGCACCGTAACTCAAGACCAGCTGCAAGATCCGGTTAGTTGCTAAAAGGCCACCATGGCAGTTGATTTCAACAACGTCCTCACAGGTATAGGTCTTCGGAGCCCGCATTACCGACACCATGACCTCGTCTACTTCTTCCTTGGTATCGGGGTCAATGATGTGCCCGTAGTTAATCGTATGGGTCGGGACCTTGGCCAGGTTCTTTCCCTTATAAATCTTCTGGGCCACTGGGATCGCGTCATCCCCACTGATCCGGATAATTGAGATACCACCCTCACCAACTGGGGTTGAAATCGCCGCGATCGTATCATTTTCACTATTCGCCACTAGTCGATGCTCCCTTCACTAAAAAAAGTGCTAGTCCACGTCAGCTACAGCAAACATGGTCAAAGCACTTTCACTACTTTAACAACTCAATTTTTATAATCGCCCATATTCTAAATTCTTCGTGACCGATTGTCAATCGAAAACTAGTCCTTAGGCGCAATTACAACGCTCCGGTAGGGGTCCCGACCGTGTGAATACGTCCGTACGTGGTCGTTGTCCTCTAATTCCCGGTGCAATTGCTTGCGCTCCCGCGCCGGCATCGGGTCCAGGTAAACCGCCTGGCCACTAGCAACCACCTCGGTAACCGCCCGTTCCGCAATTTCGTGGAGGGCTGCTTGCCGCCGTTGACGATAGTTAGACGTGTCTAAAATGACTGCTGTCTTGGGGGCCCCGTGGTAGTTCATAAAAGCAGCACTGATTTGTTCCATCGCGTTGATCCGCCGGCCGTGGTGGCCAATCACCTTACCAGATTGTCCCGTCTTGATGTCAATTGTGATTGCATGGGCGGCCACCTTGCTGATTTCGGGTTTAGTCTCAATGCCCAGTGTTGCAAAAACTTTCTTGAGGTAAACGGTCAGCTGCTGTCCGGTATTTCTGGTGTGGCGAACGTTGGCTTCGTGCCGGGCTGCAATCACGGCCGGGTCCTGGTCGCTTCCCCGTTTGCCATCGTTAGTTGGGACGTCGACTTCCTTGGCGACTGGTGCCTGCATTCCCGCATTTTTTTGCGGCTTCTTGACTGCTGGTGTCTTAACTGTGGTTGTCACCTTTTTGACAACGGGTGGCTTCACCGTTGCCTCAATCTTTGCTGGGCGCCGGCCAATTCCCAAAAATCCCTTCCGCGGCTGGTCGATGATTTCGACCTTTAATTCCTTTTCTAGCTTGTGTAGGGACCGACTGGCAACTTGAATCGCTTCTTTAACTGTCTTGCCCGTATAAACGACCATAAATATTTCCTCCCCGAATTAGTATCCTTTATTAAGGATACCACCTTTTCAAAATTTCATTTCCCGGGAAATACATCCTTTGCAGGGTCCGTATTTTCATTATATAATAAACATTAAATTTTGATTAGAAACAAAGGAGGGCGCCTATGCGACCACGAATTGCCATTCCTGCTGATACCTTAACTGAAGCAACCAACATTATCAACGAGCGAAACGCCGCCTTTGCGCCCCGCCCGTTGATTGAAGCCATCGTTAAGTCTGGTGGGGTTTCCGTCATCTTTCCGATTGTTGAACCTGAATTAGCCGTAGATTACCTAGGCCTGTTTGATGGCATTATCTTTGCCGGCGGTGCCGATGTCGACCCGACCTTTTACAATGAAGAACCTCACCAGCAACTGGGCACGACCTACCGGAAACGGGACTTGTTTGAGATTGCCCTCTTAAAGCAAGCCCTGGCCGCAGACAAGGCGGTCATGGGCATTTGCCGGGGGATGCAATTGATCAACATTGCTTTTGGGGGGTCGGTCTACCAGGACCTTTCTGAAGACCCCAAAAAGACGCTCAAGCATGCCCACCCAGGACGCTCCGGGCAACCTGCCTTCCCACCACGTTACCGTTGATGAAGACAGCCGCCTGTTCAACCTGGTCGGCCGCCGCCCCTACGTCAACTCCCGTCACCACCAGGCCCTTCATGAGATTGCCCCAACCCTCCACGTCACCGCGGTTGCCGACGATCAGGTGCCCGAGGCGGTCGAATCAACGGCCAATGACCAGGTCTTAGCTGTTCAGTGGCACCCAGAAAATATGTTTAAGCACTACCAGTATTCTCAGAACCTATTTTCCGACCTCATCCAACGGGCTGCTGCCGCTAGACAATAATTAATAGTATCAGTAAAGAGGCCTTTAGTACCCGAAAATCCGCGTGCTAAAGGCCTCTTTGTGGACCGTGCTAGAGCATGTTTAAAATGGGAAAAAGCATCAGAGCGCTCCTTGTAACCTTGATGTTACGGGGCATTCTGATGCTTTCTCTTACCAAGCCAATTCTTTACGTAACTCATCTGCAGTATAAATCCGGCCGTCCTCAAAGCCACGGAAGGGGTGGAGGGTCTCCAAGGCGGCCCGCTGGTAACGCTGAGCCCGACGCAGGGCATATTCCTCCAGTGACCCGTCCTTAACATAGTTCAACAGGCGGGCACTCGGTGTTGTCATCGGGTTCACCACCCGGTCCTCAAGGTCCTCTAGGATTTCCGAATACTCCGGCCCCAGTTGGATCTGGTTAGCATAGTGTTCCAGGTGACGAATGACTGCTAATGCGGTCGCCTGGTACCTACTCGGGGCGGTCGGTTCCTCCGCCGCCGTAATCTGGTTCATCTGAGTGGCCTTATCAAGCAGGGGGGCAACTTCTGATTCCTTCATCGCCGGGTGCATGATAAAGTAACTTGCCAGTAGACGGATAAAACGAACGGTCCCGGTGCGGATCCCTACCGAACTACTCGGGTCAAGGTCCAGCATCCGCAATTCAAGGTACTCAATCCCCTTTTAAGGTACTCAATCCCCTTTTTCGGTAATTCCTTTAGGTTACGGTTCCCCTTAAAGCGCACGGGGCCGTGGAACTCGTAGTCTGATGTCAGGATTCCCTGCTTAACCCCCTCTTCAATCCGGTTAATATAGGCCGTCAGGTTGGTGTAGTCCCCCTTGAACTTGGTTCCAAAACCATACTTGCTCTGTCGAATGCTACGGAGGGGGTAAGCCAGGAAGTCATCCTTATCAAAGTAGCCCGCCTCGGCCACCGGGCTGGCCCCAAATAAGTAGGTCAACAGCCAGCGGTAGCGAACAAAGCCCTGGGCGACCACGGTATAGAGGTGATTGCGGACGGCCCGTTCGTCAGTAAACTGGTCCGGAAACTTCTGTAAAACTAAATCAATAACGTGCTGGTCCTGGCTAAGATGGGGCCGAAGAAGGAGGCCTACCTGAAGGAGTGGGCCAAGCGGCATGGCTACTCACAAGGAACACCGTGTGGGGCCTATTGACAAGCGTTTATCAGTAATTGTTTATTAAAAAAAAATCACGACCCCGTTTTTTGAACTAGGTCGTGATTTTAATATTAAAAATTTAAGTTGGGGGCTTTACCTATTTACGCTTACTTTGGTAGGCCCGCCGCTTAGCCTTGGCTAACTTCCGCTTCCGCGCTTTTTCAGCCCGTTCTTTTTCTTCCCGTTCTTTACGAATCTTGAATGGGTTTTGAATTAATAGGGTCTGGACAACTTGGAAGGCGTTAGAAACCACCCAGTAAAGGGTAATGGCGGACGAGAAACCAAGAGCCATAAAGAATACCATAATTGGCATGAACCAGGTCATCATCGTTGTCATGCTATTCTTCTCTGGCATGGAGGCCATTCCCAGCCAGGAACTAATGAAGGTGAAGACCGCCGCTAAAATTGGCATTACATAGTAAGGGTCAGTGTGCCCTAACTGCAGCCAAAGGAAGGTCCCATGCTTCAATTCAGGGGTCCGCCAGATTGCCTGGTACAGGGCCCACATGATTGGCAGCTGGATGATGAGCGGTAACATTGAGGCCATCGGGTGGACACCCGCTTCCTTGTACAGCTTTTGGGTCTCTTCTTGCATCTTCATCATGGAGTCCCGGTCACGTGATGAATACTTCTTTTGAATGGCCTTTAACTTTGGTGTTAATTCCTGGGTCTTCATCATGGACTTAGTCTGGTAGAACATCAGTGGTAAGAGGAGGGCCCGAATAATGATTGTAAAGATGATGATCCCCATCCCGTAGCCACCGGTGTGGTTGGAAAGCCAGATGATAAACTGCGAGAAGTTATAAACGATGTAGTGGTCCCAAAATCCGGTGCTGTGACTCGTTACCGGCTTGTTAGAACATGCAGCCAGCAGCATTGTTAAGCTAGCAACAGCCGCTAAGCTCAGGGCTTTTTTCTTCTTTTTCACGCTATTGTTCCTCACTTTTCATTAATTAACTTGGCCAGCTTCAAAGCGTGAACCAGGTTTTTCTTTATTTCTGCCATTTCCAAACCGTCAGCAGCCGGGCGGGCAATCACTAAAAAGTCAACATCTGACCGCAATTGGGGTTTTACCTCTAAGAGGGTCTGGCGAATGCGCCGCTTAACCCAGTTACGGTGAACCGCGTTACCGATTTTTTTCCCAACTGAAATTCCGACCCGGAAATGCTTCTGGCCTGGCTTAGCCATCTGATAAATGATGAATTTATGGTTCGCAACGGAATTGTGAGTCTCAAAAACCCGTTGAAACTCACTTTCCTTTTTTACTCGGTATGACTTTCTCATGATGTCTAATCTCCAGCCTTACTTGTTTCGGTACTAAAAAAGGGCCCGGCAAACAACAACGCCAACGATCGTTGTTCGCTGAATTGCTTGCCCGCCCCTATACAATAAAAAAAGCCACTATAAAAGTGGCCGTGGTTATGCAGATAATACTTTTCTGCCCTTTTGACGCCGACGTGCTAATACCTTACGGCCATTGCTGGTGCTCATGCGCTTACGGAAGCCATGGACACGTGCACGGTGACGCTTCTTTGGTTGAAACGTGCGCTTCATGCGATTGCACCTCCTATTTTATAAATGGGATTGTTTCTAATCTTTCTTCAAACATACTTTGGCAGTATAACATATTTTTCAGGATTAATAAACGGCCAAAATTTATTTAATTTTTTTAGTTATCCACAGAGAGTTAAAAAATATCCACAGCACTGTGTAAAAGCTCCCCCTGTGGATAATTTTTACACAGGAAATTGCACTGGTCATCCCCAAATTCACACCCTGTTATCAAGTTATCCACAGGCCTGTTAATTTCTGTTGAAAGGTCGATAAATCACCGCTATAACAGCAATGAGTTATCCACAGCCAGCTGTTAATAGCCATCATTTATCTGCTTCTTTCCACCTTTTCCACATCCTATAACAATGAATTACACACAGAGTTGTGTAAATTTTTTATTCCATCGACTACCCTGTGGAAAACTTTTTTAGAGAATGATAAAATACCCGTTGGACTTAAATATTAGGAGGAATTATT
>NZ_CP081856.1 GCF_019797825.1 Limosilactobacillus panis
CATTGTCCTCATTGTGGCCGGCTAATGTACAAGAATGGCATTAAAATCGTTAACTATCATGGGGCAGACCTTCATTACAAGCCGACTGTTTGGTCGATTAAAAAGCAGAAGTATATTTGCCCAGCTTCTCCTCAATGTCCACAAACAGTGACGAAATTAGCTCCGGTCGAGGATGTCCAATATCGTCACCATATCGCCACGAGTATTAAGCAACGCATTATGATGCAACTGGTTAAGAATGAATCCCAAACTGATATCGCCGATGATTTTTCTGTTTCGGGCTGGACCGTCAGGCGCGTAATTAATCACCTTGATCATGTCTTTAAGCCTAACTACCATTGGCTTCCCCGTCATATTGCCTTCGATGACTTTCATTCTGGTCGCTTTGCGCCCAGCGGAATGAGCATGATTCTCGTAAACATTGAGAACCATCGAACGCTCGATATCATTCTTTCACGCCGGAGTAGCTTTCTTCGCAATTACTTCCTGCGTTATAGTCACCGCGCTCGTTTAGCGGTTCAAACTGTTACGGTCGATCTCTATACTCCTTACCGCCGCTTGATTCAAGAGCTATTTCCGCATGCTTTAATTATCGCGGACCACTTCCATGTCGTAGCTCAAGCTTATCGTGCCCTGAACCAAACTAGGATTAAAGTAATGAACCGTGCCGGAAAAAGTTCCCGGCAATGGCGAGCTCTCAAACATTTTTGGAAACTGCTCTTAACCCCTAGTGCACTCCTCAAGTATGATAACTTTTGGCGCCGCCGCAATTTTGGTTACGCCCAGCTAACTGATATTGAGGTTATTCATCGTTTATTAGCTTTCGACGACGAGCTTAAGCAGGCCTATCAATATTACCAAGACCTGATTCTAGCAGTTAATCATCGGAGTAAGTCAGCTCTCAACCAACTATTAGCTATCAAATGGACCGCGCTTCCCCAAGCGTTTCAGAAGGTCCAACGCACTCTGCGAACCCATCGTCAAGAAATCATCGCCAGCTTCAAATATGATCATTACACGAATGGTCCCGTTGAGGGTACAAACAATAAGATTAAAGTTATCAAACGGACTGCCTATGGCTTTCGTAACTTCTTCCACTTCCGCGTTCGTATCCTGATTTCCCTGCCGAATTCTTATATCGCCATTAATTGGCATAATAAAACAGCTCATGTCCAGGGTCAGGCAAGAGCTGCATAGAAATTATTCAATTTATCTTATCAGTACTTCTTGACGAAGAGCCCGACTTTATGAGGACGCTTCTCAATTGAGCGGCTGTGACTGAACGTACCACGCTTTTCTTTAGCACGATGACGACGCATTCCATGATCAGGCAAATCGGGTAGCTGTACATCAAGCCATCCTTGATCAATCCAGTTATAGACCGTCTTGTAGGCAATCCCCACCACATGGGCAACTTGTTCAGGGGACCACTTCTGGACTTAAATCTTTTCCTCGATCAAGTGCTTAAGGCTTTTAGTAAGCGAAGACTTTCGCCCCCGTTGACTAACCTTGCGTTCAAAGTCAGTTTGCGCTAGTTCAGCTTGATACCCACTATTTAGCCGGTGAAGTTCGTTAAAGATGGTGGTCTTACTAAAGCCTAAGTAGTTAGCGATGTATCGCAAGGAACGTCCTTCATTATGAAGCGTTTCAATGACAACACGGTTCTGGAATGATAAAATAGTGGTGCTCATCAAGGTCCTTCTTTCTAATGGATTTTGTGGTAACACCATTAAAGACCTTGATGGTTTTTTCTGTCCACTTAAATGTTCAACTTAAATTTTACAATCTGCCGAAAGTAAAAAAGCGTTAAAAAAACAAAAGACACAAGAACAAATTCATAATGTTTTAGAAACTACTTCCAGTGTGTCTGCTAATATTGGTAACGAGTTACATTTCAAAAAAGTAAAAAAGACTGACGATAAAGCATAATAAAGAGGTTTGTTTATGAAATATAAAACAATTAAATATAGTGGTTATGTCCGTATAATTGGTGTAAATTCTAAATAGGAGGAATTATCATGGCAAAAGAATTACCTAGTTACGCAAGCAAATTGATCAGCGTGCGTCCCCTGACGGACGACTACCTCGAAATCCTACTCGAAATCCCGGCTGGTTTCACCTGGGAGGCCGGCCAGTACATGCGCTTAGGCCTACCCACCAAGGAAGTGACCGACCAAAAGAAGGTCCGCGCCCTGTCCTTTGCGAGCCTACCGGCGGACGGTCACATCCTCTTAGGTACCCGGACCCGCCAGCACGGCGAACCTTCTTCGTTTAAGGCCAACGTGCAAACCCTGGTGCCGGGCGAAGAAATCCAAATCCTCGGCCCACTGGGCAAGTTTACCTTAAAGGACGAAGACAAGCCCCTCGTCCTCTTTGCCAGCGGGGTGGGGATCACCCCTATCCGCGCCCTGGTCAAGGAACTCCACGACACTAAGTCAGACCGCCCGGTAGAAGTGGTCTACGTCGCGGATGGCTTTCACCTCTACCAAGAGGACTTTGAAAAGTGGGCCGCCGACATGCCAAATCTGACCCTGACCCTCTTAGACCACGGTAAGGACGCCGTTGCCCACCTGACGGAACTGGCAGAACAAAAGGATAACGAGGTTCGTTACTACCTGTCCGGTTCACCAGCGATCGTCGAATCTAACCATGACCTCCTCGTTAACGCTGGGGTCGATGAAGACCTCGTTGAAGTCGACAAGCTGTACGGGTACTAGCAGCAAGTGGTGACCAACCACCCTCTCAATAAGTAAAACCGGCTAATCCGCGTTTCTTTGCGAATTAGCCGGTTTTTGTGTTATCTGAGCTGTAAAAACGATTGTCTCATTTTAGTTTCTATCCTTAGCCCACGGCCTGCCCTATGGCTGGATCGCACTTCCGATAACGTGGAAAATGACCACAGACCTAGTGCCTAAGTACGGGCGAAGAACGGTGCCAAGGCACCAACCTTCCCCCTAGCTTAGTCATATGGTCTGTCGAGAAGATCATTCCCCACTCCGGGGGCAATAGAACATCCAAACGAAAAGTAGCGGTAGAAAGGCGAATAACCAGGACTTAAATTAGTGAGGTTGTTCGTTTTTTCGCTTGAGCTTTTTTAGTTTCAACCGATTCACTTCGCGGTAAAAAGTTCCTGAGGAAATTTGGTTAGTGGCTAAAATTTCTTTAACTGAATAGTCACCACTTTGATACATCCGAATGGCAATATCCAACTTTTCTTGGGCGATTCGTGGACGGCCAACTGTTACGCCACGTTTGCAACTAGCCGCAATCCCCTCCTTTACTCGATCAGCCAGTAGATTCCGCTCCAGTTCTGCAATCACACTCATCATTTGCAGCATGGCCCGACCGGTAGGTGTTTCGGTGTCCATCTGCTCCTTTAAAGAAACAAACTTAATTTGTTTTTGGTGCAGTAATTGAATCAAATTTAAAATATCCAACGTATTGCGGCCCAACCGGGAAATGCTTTCAACGACCACAACATCGTGAGCCCGAATGGTCTGGAGAAGCTGGGTAATTCCGGGTCTTTTTTGTCGGGTTCCAGTAAACTTTTCTTGAATGATTTTTTCGGCACCATAGGCCGTTAATTGATCGATTTGGCGATTAAGGTTCTGATCGTCTTTTGAAACGCGGGCATATCCAATAATCATGAGTGACTCCTTAGTTTTTTGATAGCCAAGGGAAAATTAGCTATCTTTTGGCAATGGTTTATTATAAACTTTTTGATAATGAGTTTTTGAAAACTCAAAAACCGGTTAAATCAACCTAATCAAAGTATAGCGAAACCTTTCCAAAAACTATAGTTTTCTAAAAACATTGGAGAATAATATGCCGACTAACCCGCATCACCAACAAAGCTTCGGAACTTTTGAGGGCATCTCTTCTGCCGATCAACTGCGGCTGTATTTTCAATTAACTGATTTTGATCGCGCGTTAATTGATGAAATGCGTTCCGCAACGACTAAATTAGGCTTTGCCGTTCAATTGAGCTCAGTTAGGTTTTTAGGAACTTTTCCAACTAATCTACAACAAGTCCCAGCTGAGGTAATTGATTATTTAGCTAAACAGTTAACTATTGATGGTCGGGCATTAGCAGGCTACACGCGAAAAATGACCATTAGCCAACATATGGCGCTGATTAAGCGAAAATATCATTATCAAGCCTTTACTGATCCCGCGGTCAAAGCGAGCCTGAACGACTGGCTGCTTGAGCGAGCGCGTTTTACAAACGAAACCGAAAAACTACTTTTTGATATGCTGCTAAAAAAATGTTTGGATGAAAAAATTCTCTTACCAGGGGTGACCACCTTTGAACGCTTTGTTAATGGGGTCACGGAGGTTGCCGCCGACCTTTTGGATAGTCAATTAGTGGCCGTCCCTTCAGCGGAAGAAACGGACCGACTTTTAAATCTGTTAACTGCCGTTGGGGAACCCATCTATGGGGCCACCATTAAAATGGATCTCTTAAGAAATCCTTTGATGGATGAAAGCCGCAAAGAAATTAACCGTGGCTTTACTCGATTAAAACAGTTTCAACAATTTAAAACTGAGGATTGGCAATTAGGCGCAATTCCAGCAGGAAAGTTAAAGAATCTGGCCAACTATGCTTTTAAAGCCAAGGCCAGTCTGATTAAACGGATGTCCGTCAAAAGACAAACGGCGTTATTGGTCGCTTTTGTTTCCGAGTATCGCAAACGAGCGATGGATGAACAATTACTAGCTCTTTCACGCTTCTACGAGACGCTTTTTAAACGGGGGCGAATTTACAATTGAAATGCAACACAAAGTAAAAAAATAAACCCATACCGGGTAGAATATGTTTAACGACCAAATCAAACAATTCGAGGTATCCGGTATGAGCTATAAACATCTTACTATAAAAGAACGAGAAATGCTTATGTTTTTACGAGCTAAGGGGTTATCTATCCGGGCTGTTGCGTTACGGCTGGGGCGAAATCCAAGCACTATTTCACGAGAATTAAAACGTTGTGCAGGTCATTATTCTCCAAGTAAAGCAGAAAATGACTATCATCAAAAGCAAAAGAATTGTCACAAGAAGCGGCTATTAGACAGCCATCCACAACTACGCCGCCAAATTGTTCATTACATCTTAGATCTGCACTGGTCACCAGAGCAGATTACCGCTCGCTTTAATAAGGAACATCAATGGTGTGTTAGCTACAACACAATCTACCGTCATATCTATCAACACAATTTAGGTGAGAAGTACTCCTCACATGGCGATACCGGTATTCAGCGCCATCTCAGACATAAACATCGGACGCGGCATTCAAAGAATACTAGACGACATCGAGAAGTACAGACGGACTACATCTCAATTCATGAGCGCCCTGGTTTTATCAACCAGCGTCAACGTATTGGTGACTGGGAAATCGATACTGTGATTGGGCGAACGGGTCATTTCATCCTTTTAACGGTTGTCGATCGGCTTAGTCGGCTTACTCTTATCAAAAAGGTTGCACGAAAGGATTCGCAGGAGATAAATAAAGGCTTAGTTGAACTGTTAGGGGCCATTCCTAAAGAATTTGTTCATTCTATTACACCAGATCATGGGACCGAATTTTTTCATCTTGATGAAATCAGCGAAAGATTAGGTGTTACTGTCTATTGGCCCGATCCATATTCCCCTGAACAGCGTGGAACAAATGAGAATACAAATGGATTAATCCGGGAATATTTTCCCAAGCGAACAGATATTGATAATTATACAGAACAGGACGTTGAACACTGCCAAAAGCAGTTAAAACAACGTCCGCGCAAAGTGTTAAACTATGAAACCCCATATGAAGTATTTTTTGACAAACCGTTGCACTTAGTTTGACAATTCGCCTTAGAATCTTGCCATACCTAATGCATGTTGAGCAGCTAGGTTAAGCAAACTCCATTGACGGTCAAATCCTGGTTGGAAGAAGAAGTCTTGTTCAGCCAAGTCTTCCAAGCGCATCTTATGACTAATTGCCAAAGCTAAAACATTGCCTTGAGCAGTAATATCATACTTAGAAAGGACAGCACCGCCTAAGATTTGGTGAGTATATGGATTAAAGGTTAAGCTGACATATACCTTAGGATTATCTGCTTCTGGGACATAAGCTGGACGCATATGATCTTCATAGAAGCTAGTTTGACAATCAAGCTTATTCTTAGCAGCTGAAAACTTATTTAATCCCGCAGTAGCGAAGTGATAGTCAAAGACGCTAAGAGCTGAAGCACCGATAACACCCTTGAAAGCGCGATCTGGCTTATCTTCAAAGATATGATCAACCACATATTGTGCTTCTCTTCTAGCAGTAGTAGCTAAAGCAATTGGCATTGGCTTACCTGCTGGAATAGAAAGTGGCAAAATTGCATCTCCAATAGCGTAAACGTCTTTAACATTCGTTCTCAAGTATGGATCAGTCTTAATCCAGCCTCTTTGATCTAAATCAACTGTGTCCTTTAGCCAATCAGTATTAGGAGTTACCCCTGCTGAAACAATAACCAAGTCAGCTGGTACATCGCCTTGATCGGTCTTGACGCTTTCAACTTTTTCATTACCGTTGAAGCCTTCAATTTTAACGCCCATCTTCAAGTCCATATTCTTCTTAAAGGTAGGTTCCAAAACATCAAGCAATTCAGGGTTCAAGTAAGTTCCTAATGGACGATCAATCATGTCCATTAAAGTTACATGCTTGCCAGCTTTAGCAAATACTTCACTAGCTTCAGTACCAATATAACCAGCACCAACAATAGCAACATTCTTAATTGCTGGATTGTTAACAGCACTCATTAACTTAGAAGCCCAATCACGTCCACGCATTAAATAGATATTCTTAAGATCATTGCCAGGTACTGGTAAAAACTTTGGCGTTACACCTGATGAAAGAATTAACTTATCATATTGAACTTCTTCTTCAGAATTATTGGTTAAATCCTTAACTGTTACTGTCTTATGTTCAGGATGAATCGCGGTTACTTCATGGTTGGCATAAACATGACCGCCCTTCTTTTCAACATCTTCAGGAGCAAAGTTTCTGACGTCATCTTCAGCCGTAACTTTATTTTCTAAGTATAATTGCATACCACAGGACATAAATGAAATAAAGTCGCCAGCTTCATAAACAGTTACATCTACATCATTATATTTATCCAACAGCTCAATTGCTGATTCATGACCACCATGTGAAGCACCAACAATTACAATTTTACGTTTATCCATAAAATCCTCCTAACACAATAGTTTCTTCATTACATTTTCAAGGGTAACACTTATTACTTAATGTCTATCATATTTTGCTCAATAAATTGATTAAAAATAAAAGTTTGGAGTTGACGCTCCAAACTTTTTTGCTAGTGCGCCCGGCATGGGTATTAGCTAGGTGGTGAAAGTCCGCTATGGGCCGTAGTAGTCGGAACCATGAGCTGAGGACAAGGGTGTCCACCGTGAGGTGGAATCTGAAGGAAGTCTAAGGCAAAGTACTGCATCGATGAACAAGAAGTAGCTATAAGGCTGAAATTAACTGGATAAGGCTGCTAGACAAGTTGAAGTCCAATACTACTCGAAGTTGGTCTCAGTAAAGCTAACGATGACATGGTACGAAAGCTAATATTCTTACCCGGGGAGATCTGGCCTACACGTTTCCGACAAGAGGAATAAGTTTAATTTCCACAGAAACAAGCGGTGCAGTGATGCAGTGTTGAGTAAGCCAGAAGTCAGCCGAGGTCATAGTAGTTTGAATAATCAGATGAAGGACTGAACGACAATAACTTGTAACTTATATCGGAGGTGTAATCAGGTGCGACAATCGCAGAAAACAGAACAACAAGCTGACCGCTTGTCGAGGATAGGTTTGGAAAACCGAAAGTACACAAGGGCGCGTAGTACCGGTTATGGTGAAGGTAAAGGTATGAGTGTCACTATCCAAGACCTGGTCTTGGATCGCAATAACCTTAATCAGGCTTATTTGCGAGTTAAGAGAAATAAAGGAGCAGCAGGCGTTGACGATATGACAGTCAATGACCTTCTGCCATATCTCAGAGAAAATAAGACGGAACTGATCGCTAGTTTGCGTGAGGGCAAGTATAAACCAGCTCCAGTCAAACGGGTAGAAATTCCGAAGCCTAATGGTGGAGTAAGAAGACTTGGAATACCAACGGTGGTGGACCGAATGGTTCAACAAGTTGTAGCCCAAATTCTTACGCCTATCTTTGAGCGTATTTTCTCTGATAATAGCTTTGGCTTCCGTCCCCACCGTGGGGCCCATGACGCTATTTCAAAAGTAGTAGATCTTTATAATCAAGGTTATCGAAGAGTTTGAAGAGGCTCAGCGTTTTTTTAAATCTGTGACCAGACGTCCGCTCCCAAAGTAGGGAAGAGAGGTATGATGCGGCCTAGTTGTTCAGCTGTATATTGAAACTCAATTGCTGGTAATAAAACGTTAATTGCATCGGCAGCATGTTCACTAACTTCAGCTGCTCCTACAAGATGATGGTCTTGATCGTAAATCAAGGTGTTATCACCAATTGTTTCCTTATCAACTTGGCGGAACCATCCGTCAGGAAGATGATTAGTTTTAATGGTGTAATCAGGATTTTGCTGAGCTTCTTCGACGCTCATACCAACCTGTGCGATTTGTGGTGAGGTAAAGACAATGGTTGGGATGGGCGGATAGTTGATTGCGTCAGTAGTCTTTCCTGTGAAAAGTTGGGTTAAATAACTAGATTCAAAGATCGCAGTCGGGGTGAGCTTAGGCTGTTCTTTATCAAGCACATCACCAGAAGCATAGATGTTATCAATGTTAGTTTGAAGATGATCGTTAACTTCGATCCCGTTAGCATTGTAACTAACGCCTACTTCGTCTAATCCGATGTTTTCGATGTTAGGAATTCGTCCGGTAGCATCCAAAATCCAGTCGGTGGTGAGGGTTTCGTGATCGTTATAAGACACGGTAAAATGAGAACCGTCTTCCTCAAAACGATCCACCTGAGCGTTGTAAATGAACTTCACCCCTCGTTTTTCGAGGTCGGCAATGACTTGTTTTACGTAATCTTGATTAAATTTGCGCAACGCCCGATTATGGCGTAAAAGTACAGTGACGTTCGCGCCGGCAGCATTGGCAATCGTGGCAAATTCCATGCCGATATAGCCCGCGCCAATAATTACGATATTTTCAGGAAGCTGTTTGAGGTTCATAAAATCGGTACTGTCATGCGTAAGTTCTGAGCCCATAACATCTAGATGGTGGGGACGTAGCCCCGTTGCAATCACGATTTTGTCAGCGGTGTAGCGCTGTTGATCCACTTCGATGGTGTGAGCATCAACAAATTTTCCACGACCGTGAATAATTTCGATGTCAACAGAGTCGAGTAAACCAGTAATCATGTCCGGCAAGCCGTCGATGACTTCGTGTTCATGTTCTACATTGGCAGTCCAATCCAGCTTTAAGTCACCATTTACAATGCCATCAAGGCGTTCTTGGTGGCGTAAAAGTTGAACCGGGTTGTCCAGCGTAATTTTCGCGTTGCATCCACGGTTTGGACAAGTTCCCCCGATTTTGTCCGCTTCGATAATGGCGACTTTTTTACCACTATTAGCTAGTGGAACCGCCCCGTCGAAGGCACCATGCCCCGCGCCTAAGTACAAAACATCAAATTGATAACTTTCAGTCATTTAATTATCTCCATCCTAAATTTAAGTGAATAAACAATTACCATTGTTGGTACGAGCATAGCAGAGGATAGGTGCGAGTTGCAAGCGATTGCAACTGAAGAGAACAAAAAGCAATCCTTAACTTTAAATAAGTGTAATAACTAAATCGATTATTCTTTAACGCTTGTAATTGAGAAAAAGGCAAATCAAAAATTCCTATTTTAAAAAGAATGGCACAATCGAATAACTTGTATGCAAATATTCAATTGCCTATAATTAGATTTAAAAGGATGCAATTTAGATAATGGAGGATTTCATATGAAGAGATTTAGACTTTGGTCAAAAATATCAATTATCGTTTCTATATCTCAACTTTTGTTAGCCATTTTTAAAGAAATTCAAAACTATAACAAATCTAAAAAACATCCTTCGAAAAATAAGAGAGGATGATGTTTTATGCATTGGTTATGGGTTTTAATTATTGGTGCCATCATTGGTGCTATTGCTGGAGCAATTACTAGCAAAGGAAAATCAATGGGGTGGATTGCTAATATTGTTGCCGGATTAGTTGGTTCCTCTATTGGAGAAGCTGTACTCGGATCTTGGGGCCCTCAATTAGCCGGAATGGCAATTATTCCTTCAATTATTGGAGCAGTAATTGTTGTTGCTATAGTTTCTTTCTTTGTCGGTAAATTAAAGAATTAGTTTTTAAGCTTCATTTAAGGTTCTTATACTAAATTATAGATGCTAACTTAGTTAGCACCCCTCGACTTTGTTGTGAGCGAAGCCAATTAATAATATTCCTGACCCACTTAGTTTTAAACTAAGTGGGCTTTTTTTGTTCCTTAAATACCCTATCAAGTTCACCAGACAGCAGATTCCCATCTTCATCACAGGCTACCAGCTGGCAACGACACCTTGGATGAGTATCCGTGACTGGAATCGGTGCTTGTCCATAGGTAAATGTTTGTCTATCAAGTGGTTCACAAATATCACAAACACGATCATCTTCCTCGGTTAACCACATCACATACTGAACATTCTGTTCATCATACGCTCTATTCATACCACCGTTGCTATTGCGTATAGCTTCATTAGTTGTTAACGTATGAATTCTGGATAGCATTTGGTTCATAGGCGTTGCTAAATTGTCATCAATTCGATCACCGCTTTGAGAAATACTGCGGGTCATTTTATTGATGTCTGATTTTTTCATGAGGCGACTCAAACCCTTGTTCAGGGTTTCTTTCATTCGTGTGGTCATGACGTCGCCATGCACCCAAATTCGTTGAGAATACTCAGCTTGGTTGGCTACTTTATCTGGAACTGTTGATAGTTTATTAGGGCTTGAATTATTATAGCCATCGATATACTGCTGTTTGAGTTCATTCACTGCAAATGATTCACTTTTTGCTGTAGCAATATTCATACCGGCGCCAATCATTGCACCCAACATATCACGCCGAGAAATAGATGCTTGGGCAAAGATTGCTTGCAAGCGTTTAGACAATTTGTCACTAGGACTAGCGTTAGCTAGCATTTCATCAATTGCTTGGTAAAAGGTAGATTGTAAAGAAAATAGGGACCCTTTCAGTTAACATGTGCTAACCAAAAGGGGGCCCTATTTTCTTTTAATACCGTATTTCACACGGTATCGAATAAAGGTCGTCCGTTTAATACCTGTATTTCGGGACACATCAATGTCACTCATGCCAGCTCGATAAAGCTTAAAAGCATGTTGCAAACGGGGATCATCTTTGGCATATTGGGGTTTGCGCCCATGATATTTACCCTGCTGCTTAGCTAAGGCAATCCCTTGTTGCTGGCGCTCAATGATTCGCTTACGTTCACTTTCGGCCTGATACTTATAGAGTTCAATAATAAAGTTGGTCATCAGTTGACGTAAATTTGGGTCAGCAATCCCGGTCATGGACGGTAAATTCAACACATCTAGGGTGGCACCCTTATTTTGAATGGAGTTCATGATCTTAGTCAAATCATGGTTGTTTCTGCCTAAGCGATCTAATTCAGTAACCATTACAATATCACCCTCACGAATATAGGCCAGCATTTTTTGCAGTTCTGGCCGATTAGTGTTAGCCCCACTTAATTTATCCGTAAATAATTTATCAACGTCTTTTAAAGCCGCTAACTGTCGATCTAAATGTTGCTCCTTGGAACTCACACGCGCATAACCGATTTTAGCCATTTCCAATTCTCCTTTTGGACAGTTCTAATGAACACTTGTAATTCCTAGTATAGCACAGAAATAAAAAAGACCACTAGGGTATACCCTAGTGGCCGTTTTTGATCCATTATCAATGGCTTTTTAAATTAGGGCCTAGTATTTTTTGATAACAAAAAAAGGGCCTAGTACTTTTGGAATGGAAATACTTTCCAACACCAAAAATTCTAGACCCAAAAATACTGACAGTAAAATTAATCATTACGGTTTAAACCGCCGACAAATTAGCACTTTATTGCACAATTAAGGGACTTTTACCCGAAAACGCTTGCAAGCTGTAAATTTATTAGTTATAATTGCTTTGTGAAATTGGTACTAATTGTTTTCAAAACTTCCGAAAGAAGGCATCTGTACAATGGCTGAACGTAGTTATGACTTTCTGATGCCCAGCGTCAATTTCTTTGGCCCTGGTGTCATTAGTAAGATTGGTGATCGAGCAAAGATGTTAGGGATGAAAAAGCCCGTTATCGTCACGGATAAGTTCCTTGAAGGTTTAAAGGACGGCGCCGTGGAACAGACTTTGGATTCTTTAAAGGCTGCTGGTGTGGACTACGTTGTTTACAACAACGTTGAACCCAACCCTAAGATTCGTAACATCAAAGAAGTTAAGAAACTTTACGAAGAATCCGGTGCGGACTCCATCATCACTGTTGGTGGGGGTTCTGCTCACGATACTGGTAAAGGTGCCGGCATTATTTTGACTAACGGCGACGACATTACTAAGTTGGCTGGGATTGAAACACTCGACAAGGCTTTGCCACCATTAATCGCCGTTAACACGACGGCCGGTACTGGTTCTGAATTAACCCGTCACGCGGTTATCACGAATGAAGAAACCCACTTGAAGTTCGTGGTTGTTTCATGGCGGAACATTCCGTTGGTTTCATTCAACGACCCAACTCTGATGCTCGATGTGCCTAAGGGCTTAACCGCAGCTACTGGGATGGATGCCTTCGTTCAAGCCGTTGAACCTTACGTTTCCGTTGACCACAACCCTATCACCGACTCACAATGTGTGGAAGCTATCAAGTTGATTGAAACTTCCCTTCGTGAAGCCGTTGCTAACGGCCACAACTTGGACGCTCGGACTAAGATGGTCGAAGCTGAAATGTTAGCCGGGATGGCCTTCAACAACGCCAACTTGGGTTACGTTCATGCCATGGCTCACCAACTCGGTGGTCAATACGACGCACCTCATGGTGTTTGCTGTGCCTTACTTCTACCTTACGTTGAAGAATATAACATCATTGCTTGCCCAGATCGTTTCGCCCAATTGGCTGAAATCATGGGTGAAAACACTGAAGGCCTATCAACGCGGGATGCTGCCGAATTAGCCATCAAGGCCATGAAGCAATTATCCGAAGACGTTGGTATTCCTCACTCAATCAAAGAAATTGGTGCTAAGCCAGAAGACTTTGAATTGATGGCTGAAAATGCCTTGAAGGATGGTAATGCTTTCTCTAACCCTCGTAAGGGGACAAAGGAAGATATCATCAAGATTTTCCAAGCTGCCTACGACGCTGAATAATTTAACGTAATATGATGAAAAGCCGCCGAATTTCGACGGCTTTTTTAGTGTTTGTGCGTATACCCTAGTGGCTAAAAGCAAATAAAAATCCCGGAGAACGTTTTTTAAAAAAAGTGTTTTGATCAATTTGGTGGTGTAAAATGATTATTGGTGATAATGATCAAATTGCGATCACTGAAACGTTGATGAAGGAGAGTATTACGATGGATCAAAAATTTTTAGATGTCATGAAGCATGAAGGCCCTGCCACAATTGTAACCATTAATGCGCAACCAGCCCACGTTGTTAATACCTGGATGTCATACGTCCAGGTAACAGACAAGCAATTGCTGATTCCGGCGGCCGGCATGCACAGCATAGAGCAGGATTTTTCAACTGACAACCACGTGATTGTAACGGTTGGGAGTAAAGAGGTTGAAGGTACCCAGGGACCCGGTGCCGGCTTTCACGTTTATGGGACCGGCCAATTCTTAACATCCGGTGATGACTTCGATACAATGAAGAAGAAATTTCCTTGGATTACCAGAGTTTTGAAAGTCGATATCGATAAGATTGAACAAAAAATTTAAATCAAAGTCGCCAAAGCAGCGCTGAACGCCCAACACTGGTTAGTCGGAAGCACGCGTCTACCAATTTTACCGTTAACCACCAATGAACAAAGTCAACTACTCAACAGCTTAAAATAATGCAGAACGGTTGGTAGTACCTGGCAAAAGCGCGTATACTGAAACTAAAATAATTAGGAAAGTGGTGACCATGATGTGCGGTTGGGCTTTTACTGGCGGTATGCCCTTTATGTGGATGGGTGGCGGCTTGGGCATTATCAGCTTACTGATTCTGTTAGCCGTTGGTGCTTACTTTTTAGGGACATGTTCACGCCATCACGATTAAAGTTCTGTAATAGAAGATGTACACAGCAGAAGGCATATTTATAACTTATAGATAAGCACTATAAATGGATGAGAGTATGAGCAAGCTCAACTCTCTCGTCACTTAGCCTAAAAGTGGCTAAATGACGAGAATTCTCTCTTTTACACTCTAAATATCTGATCAAACATTTTAATAATTAAATTAAAGTGCTTGTATCAGTTCAATCTGTTTAATAACTTCATTTACTAAATCATGTTTTTTCCAAATGGCAGATTGTAAAATTTAAGTTGAACATTTAAGTGGACAGAAAAACCCATCAAGGTCTTTAATGGTGTTACCACACAATCCATTAGAAAGAAGGACCTTGATGAGCACCACTATTTTATCATTCTAGAACCGTGTTATCATTGAAACGCTTCATAATTAAGGACGTTCCTTGCGATACATCGCTAACTACTTAGGCTTTAGTAAGACCACCATCTTTAACGAACTTCACCAGATTTTTGAAGAACTAGTGCTTGTTTAACTTCTTCTGGACTTAGCTTTAGGAAAAGTGAAACAGTAGCTAATACAGGGCCATTACTAATTTCTCCAGTTGTTGGATTAACGTTTGTTAAGGCTTTAGCGCTTAACTTAGCATGACTAAACTTACCAAGTCGTGATAAGACTTTAGCTTGACTAAGGGTTAGGTTAAGCTTTTGAGAATGAAACCCACTAAGACTAGAACGGTATGGATTATCAATATTTGAGTTAGGGTACCAGTTAGCCCGGCCCTGTTTGATTTGCTTTTGGACTTCTTTTTTACGATCTTTTAGCTCTTCAATCTTACCTTTATTCTGTGGTGTCTGTGGTAGTTTCTGCCACTGATTGACCTCGTGGGCGATACTGTCCCGTAACGCCACCATCTGGCCGTCTGACAGCTCACCATAGGCTTTCTGTTCAACTTCTGGTACTGCTACCCAGTAATTGGCTAATCGCTCCAATTGGTAGGGCTGTGGCTTTACACTAGCATAGCCATATGACCAACTGGATTGAATAGCTTTAACCAACTTAGATTTATGGTTAGCTGTTTCAAACTTTAAGCCAGACTTTAAGCAGGCTAGGAAATGCACGTGCATAGCTTTATCATCGCCATATTCAGCCCCAGCACAAAACTTGTGAGGGTCTAGGTATGAATTACTATCTAACCAAGAAAAGACCTTATCTAGGGCTGTATGAGGTGTCTTAGGACACTGCTTCAACTTATCAAAGTGAAGTACACCAGTGCATAGACGGTCTGGACTTTCTGTCTGGAATAACTCAAAATCACGCTTTACCTGCCGTCTTTTATTGAGTAGGTATTGTCTATCGTGTCGTTTCTTTTTAGCGTATGAACCACGCTTACCAGTCCTGCCAGTCTTACGGTAGGAATACAGGTTAATCTTTAGAACGCCCCCACACCGGGGTCATCGGGCACCAGAAGGTGGTAGCTACTTTCTGCAACGTCAAGACTCAAGGCGGTGGCATCACTTTTCAAAAGATTCAGTTCAGATTGGCCATAATCGTGAACATAGCTTGCTTTAACGTTTTGGTCTAAAGTTTTTAGCAATTAAAAAGCTCCTCTCTGCCTGTATGACGGGCAAAAAGAAGCCGTTCTTTATATTAATTATGGTTCAAAATACGCCACAAAACTGTTGCTTATAATGGTTTAGTTGGTATAATGAGAACTGAACATAATAACATACTCTTGATTACTATTTATCAAGAACTTAGCTAGCCTTTTATCTTCTCCACGACCAAATTTCGAAGATTTAAGGCTTTTCTTTTTGCCATAATTTAATTAGACAATGAATTGTTCAATATTTATTATAAGCATTCTAGATCAATCTTTGAAGAATAATTTAGATTTTATAGTAAGACAAATTAAAAAGGCTCTAAGAACCTCTCACAGCGTCCTAGGGCTATTCTTTTTAACGTTAACTGAAACTTGAAAGCTAATAATCACGCCAAAGGCGTGTGGTTATTGGCTTTTTTGGCAAAAAAATAAACGCAAGCTCTCCTGCGTTGTATACTTTAGTCGACCAAAGCCAAGATACAAAGGAGACTTACGTCATGAATATTATAAGACAAAAAAATACAGAAAACGAGCTTCACAATATTGTTCATCAATTTACTTCCCTCATTGGTCTATCTAAACTCACCAAGTTGGTGAATTATCGCCGGAATTCAGAAATCAGCTTGATGAAGGTCATTGAATGGCTGCTCACGACAAAGTTCCTGGGGCGCTCGCTTTATCGAGCCCATGAAACACCTAACTTTACCAGTCGCACCGTCAGAAATAATTTGAACGATGGCCGGATCAATTGGCAACGCTTGATTTGTCAAGTTGGGAGTCATTTAATCAAGCATTTACGACCGTTTATTGACCGCCGGCGGCGGTTAGCATTGATCATTGACGATACACTCTTTTCCCGTGAGTACGCCACCCAAACCGAATTACTAGCGCGAGTCTTTGACCATGACAAACAGTTATATATTAAGGGATACCGGGCTTTAACTTTGGGTTGGAGTGACGCCAATACATTCTTACCGATCAACTTTGCATTAATGTCTTCCAAGAAGCCACAAAACGTCCTTGGAAAATCAGCTAAAACAACCGATCAACGAACAATTGCTGGCCGGAGACGTCGCCAAGCACAGCAAAAAATGAACCTCGTTTCATTGCAGCTTGTCAAGCAAGCCCTCGCAAATGGCGTTCTAGCTGACTATGTGTTATTTGATAGCTGGTATAGCTCACCAAAAATGTTCTATGAATTAACCAAGTTGGGATTAAACGGCGTGGGCATGCTTAAACGGTCCAGCAAAATTTACTATCAATATCGCGGACGGCAATATTCAGTTAAAGCATTATACAAGCGACTGCAGGCCTCAAAATATCAACCCAAGCAAGCTTATCAATACAGCTGCTTTGTCGAAGCGCACGTCGGGAACCAAAAATTCAAGCTTCGCTTGGTATTTGTGGCTAATCGGGCCCGTCAAGATGACTACCTAGTACTGGCAACGACTCAGTTAGGCCTTCAGCCACAAGCGATCATTCAACTATACGCCCGAAGATGGCAAATTGAGAATTACTTTAAAGTTGCCAAGCAATACTTGCGGCTCGACAAATCACAAGTTCAAAATTATGACGGGCTTTGTGGCCATTTAGCAATTGTCATGATGACTTATGACCTATTAGCTTGGCAGGAACGGCAAAATCAGGATGATCGCACCATTGGGGATTTATTCTTTATAATGAACGAAGCCATGCCAGATATTGAGTTGTCTCAAGCACTGGTATGGCTTCTAAATTCGTTAAAAACGATTATTAATCATGAAGTTTATGCAAGAAGAGCCCAAATTATTCAGATGATGAATCAGTTCTTCACATTTTTGCCGAAACGGTTAGTTTCGCTGTTAACAGCAAGCTAAATGGTTAAATTAATTAAAATATGCCCTGTGATACCAAGGGATCAGTCGGTCTTCATACTTTCAAGTTTCAGTAACCTAAATTAGCCTACCAGATAGCTAAAGATTCTAGTTCTGTTAGGCTTTTTTATTATTTAATTAAGTTAAAGTAACTAAGGACTAAGCCACTTCTAATACTAAACCAGTCACCTCTAATCCCATCAAATAAAGTAATTTACTATGTATTTCTGGTGGAAACTCATAATAATCTTTTCTGTTAAGGATTACCTTTCTTAGTTGCCCGGTTTCCATGTCTAAGTAAGATTGGTAAGCAACTAAAGAGTACCCAATTGTGACACTTTAGGGTAATAAAAAGAGGCTGGGAATTAACTATTAATTCTTGGTTCTCTAACAGTAAAATCCGGACTATAATTTTTGATCGATTCAAAAATCATAGTCCGGATTTTAAATTATTTATAAAATTAGTCGCCAATCGACTAATTGATTGACCAAATTTCGTTAGATTTAATGCCATCAAGGCTAGCCCAATGTCATTTTCCACAGCCCGTTGTCCGCGTAGATGAGTTCGGCGTATGCCAAAATCCCTCTTCATGTGACCAAAGACTGGCTCAACGTCGAACTTTCGTCGACGATAAATTGCCTTGCCTTCGTCACTTGAGAGGGTTGCTTTTACTTTAGCCTTGTAATAATTCCACGTTGGGTTAACCTGCATATAGCGTTGCCGACCACTTGGTGTTTTTGCCAACTCATCCAATTGTTCTGACAGTTGGTGCTTATCCGCTCGGTAGAGTTTGAAATCACGTTCGAAACCATATTTATCGGTTCGCCTACTATACCGATAAAAGCTAAAGCGAACTCCTAAATGATCGATGTAGTAATCATCTTCGGCATTATACTGCCAATTTTGTGATTTAGTTGGATCGTTTTTAAATTTATGTTTCTGTTCCTTTTGATAAGTTGTGTATGGAATAACAGGCTGCTTTTCAAACTGATCAAGAATCATTGTGTAATTGTACTCACTACCATAACCGGCATCGGCAACGATATGCTTAAAGAAATCTAAAGCATGAAACTGGGTAAGGAATGGCACTAAGGTCCTGGTGTCAGTTGGATTTGAAAAGAGCCCGTAATCAAGGACAAATTGCTTATGTGTAGCGATTTGCAGGTTATAGCCGGGCTTTAACTCCCGATTCATCATCGGATCTTCCTTCATACACATAAAAGTCGCATCATGATCAGTCTTGGAATAGCTATTACGACCTTGGAAGATATCTTCGGCACGTTCATACTTTTTGGCACGCGGAATTAGGTCGTTGCTTAATTGATGGCGAAGTTTTTTTAGAAAACGACGGCGCCGTTTTCTAACTGAACCACCTTTGATGATTTTTGGTTCTTGCTTAATCTCTTCATCTAACTTAGTGATTTTCTCCGCAAGTTCTTGTTCCATTACTTCCATGCCTTCGGCAGAAGTAACCAGCTCGGGTGCCATTTCTTGCACCACTTGTTTTTCTACTAGTTCCTCATAAAGCTTACTCGTCTTTTCTCTTAACTTAGCGTGATACTTTTCAACTGCCCGTCGCCAAGTAAATGAATATTTATTGGCATCGGCTTCTACCTTGGTCCCATCGATAAAAACTGCATCATTTTGAATTAGTCCGTGATCTTTCAAAGCCATGGTAAAGTAAACAAAGGCATGTTTAATTAGCTTACTAGCGTGCTGACTGCGTCGAAAGTTATTAATGGTATGGTAGCTATAAGCATAATCATGAGCTAACCAACGCATTGGCAGGTTCTCATCCAACATCATTTCAATCTTTCTTCCAGAATAAGTTTGACGTGCGTAGGCAAACAAGAGAATCTTAAGCATAATTGCTGGATGCGATGAAGGGCGGCCGGTAGCCGCTCCTGAATCTTCTAATAGCACATTTTGTGGAATCGAGTCGACAAAATCACTAATTAGCCGCGCAATATGATTTTGTGGTAAATCATAGTTATAGCTTAGTACGAATTCGGTTTGTCCTATGGTATAATTTTGATACATGAAAATCGCTCCTTTGGGTTGTTTTGTGGTAATTACATCATATCAGGAACGATTTCCTGTGTACATAAAAACCGGATGATGAATTGTTCAAAAAATTCATCATCCGGTTTTTGCTTTGGACTAGGAGTTTTTTCCCAGCCTCTATTCTAATTCTAGTGCTTTAAGTGCTTGATACAAACATTGTTGAGCCTCATTAATGCTGTCCAATTCTGTGCTGCAATCGCCGTTGCCTAGTGATTTAATTCTGCTCTTTAAGTCTTGAAGATTATCGGCTGTAAGACTAATTAAATTATGATACTGATTAATCTGGTCTGCTATGCTGTCATGGTTGGTAATATCCTTCAATTCAGCCATAATTAAGCCACCACCTTTTGATTAATTATAACTTAGAATTCCTTGCAAATGGTATAATAACTAGGTCGTTCGTCCCTCTGCCGTGATAGGAAGGGGGTGTTAGCTATGAACCTATTTAACGACATATTCTCGCTCGTTAGTTCACTCATTGTAGTGTGGTTTACTTGGTGGCTCAATCGTAGACCATAACGAGTAATCGAACGGCATAAGCCCACAAAAAAAGCCTCCTTGCTATTGCAGTAGCTTGGGGGCTTTTGTGTTAGATTGCTATGAACCTAACGACATATTCTCTATAAATATTATACCATGCTTTGTACTATTTTCCATGGATAGGATTATTTATAACAATGGTCCGTAATCGATATGAACTAGCTTAATTCAAAGTTATCGCGGCTGTCTTTCAGCAGGTTCTTATCCCGAAGTTCTTGTATGGTGTGACGTTTGTCATCACGGATAAAGAACTTAACACCATACAACTTAACATTTTGGTTTTCCCCTAAGATAACAACATTCTTCGGATTAATTCTTTCCAATAGTTCTTGCTTCCAGTTGTCGCGTTCTAACAATTGATCACCTTTAGGTTCCATGTATACCTGGTAGATATAGTCCGCGTCTTTCAGATACAGAATAAAATCTGGCATGTAACCAGCATAATGAGGTACCTCAGAGTCGAAGTCATGTAGCTTGAAGTCATCTGCACGCTCATCAATCCGGATTAGGTAGGCATCCTGGTACTGTTGTTTTAGAGTAGGCATGATGGCACCAATTTGATCAATGAATTGTTTTTCTAAGACGTCAACGATTGCTTGGTCATAGGCATACCAATCTTTGGTGCTCATTGGATATGGGCCAATCTTAGCTGCAGTGGGGTTATTAAAGTCCACTGCGACTCGTTTGGTGTAGTCATTAACGACTTCCTTAACCGCCATTGGTAAGAATTCATTAGTTCCTTTTGACCGCATAAAGTTCTTAACGATTGCCTGTTGAACATAAGCCAAGTACCGTTCTACGACAGTCAGTCGCTGGTCACTGGTCAGTTTCTCTGTTCCATTAGCAACCCTTGCTTGTACAACAGCTTGGCCTAACCAACTTTTGCTGGTCAAAAACTCATACATACTAGTGAGTGTTGGACAGTACTGCTTTAACTTATTAAAACGGAAGAACTTCATGTAGGACACCGCCGTTTTAATCAACGCCTGATCGGCCGGATTACTAAACCGTGCTGCAATAATAGTGTGACTAGATGACAATTCATGCTTATCGGCACCAGTATCGTAGTTGCGTTCCGTCGTTGCATCTTCTAAATCGATAACCGAAGCCGATTCTGTATCGATACCGTACTTTTTGATAGAGTCGTAACTAGAAGCAGGCACATTAACCACCTTGTTGTAGTAGATGTTGCCGTGATTGTATATGGCCGTTCGCTTGAATGACGGCCTTACAATGGCCTCATGTGTTTGGTATTTCGTATCTTCATTAACTGGCAGGTTAATTGCGTCCAGCGATTTCCGTAGATTTTCAAGGTATTGCGGATTATTAATGGTGTGGTAGTAAAGTCGTTCTAACAACTGAATTTCGGGTTTACGTTCATCGAAGCGACGTTTATATGATCGTTTTCCTTGATAAATAAATGGATTATAACGAGCTCCACGTCCAATTAATTGTGCTTCTGAATTGGTATCTTTTAGCTTAATATTCTTTTCGCCAATACGTACGATATCGTATAAGTTTAAGACGTCCCAACCTTCACTCAGCTTGGCAACAGCAAAGACAGCCCGAACCGAGTTAGTTTCTAACGTATTCAGCTTTTGAGCAACACTGGTATCATCAAGGATGTCCTTAGATCCGGAGTCATTTGCGTTGATGACGTTGAATCGCCGAAAATCGCGTTTTAGCTCTGAAACAGTCTCAGCAAAGTCTTGTTTTAGCCAGTATTGGTAAGCTAGATGAAGCGCTTCACTCTGAGTAGATTTATTTTGTGATTGAATAAAATCTTGTAATGACTCTGACGTTAGGTCATCAATCATTTCGTGGAAGATCTGTTCAGTGTTATTGGACATTTCGATAGTGCTCGATTTAAATAGAATTACCGGCTTAAAGTCTGGAATATCCATATTACGGGCAATTCGTTTCCGATATTGGGAAAGCAGAATCGCATTGAGCATTTTAGACTCATCGGAGTTGTTGGCTTGTAGTCGGTAGACCTTCTTTGAATACCCATCATTGATGAACTTACTGAGGTCATATTCAGCGATAATTTTATTTTGGTACTTTTGATAAATCTCAGGATTGTGGAGATCGATGGTGGCCGTAAATTCCAGTTGTAAGTTTTTAGGATTTAGCTTTCGAATATGGTCTAACAAGCGTTCCCAGTTTCGACTATCCTTGTTACTATTTTTGCTCCGTGTCCCGACATTAAAATGGTGAGCTTCATCAGCTAGGATTACCATCTTATTGCGAGCCAGTGAGTCCTCAGTAATACTGTTTTCGAGTGGAGTGTAAATGTTATTGGAAAGCTGCTGAATCCCAGCAAACTTAATATAAATAGTGTCGTCTTCTAGTTCAGCTGGATATTCGTCTACTGCGCGAATGGTAATGTGGTTTCCTTCAATTGAGATGGGCTCATTAAACAGGTACTTAGGTGAATCGCTGTTAATAAAGTTATCAAGAGTCTTAGCTACGACGGCCGTAGTATGTGTGGTAAAGAGAAAGCACTGGTAGCCCCATTCATAATAAAGGTAGAGTATGGTAGCTGCCATGATATCCGTTTTACCAGATCCAGTGGCCATGTAGAACATGAGTTGGTTGTAAAGCTCATCTGCACCTTGCATATGTCTAACCATGTCCAGATGACGAATAGCGTCTAATTGATAAGAACGCAGGTGGTGCTTCATATTGTCGCTAATGTAAAGCGGCAAACGATCCATACGATTATTTTGTTGAGAGAATAGGTCAGTGCTATTCAAGGCATTTAATAGCTTTAACTCAATTTTTTCCTCTTGTTTATCTTTCTTTTTTCGGGGCATTAGTCATTTCCCTTTCCGTAAAAGCTCTTGTTGAATTGGTAGTCGCTGTCGGAGATTAATGCGCGCACATCAGCATCGTCAATGTTGTCTTCATTAAAGTATAGCTGATTTTTGTTGAGCATCTTAATCAGGAGTTTCTTTTGCTCTTCAAAGGACATACTCTTTCGTTCCGGATCATTCTCGTACTTGTTCAGATCTACTCGGAAGTCATAGTCAGCACCTTGTTTCATGCGCTGATAAACAGAGTTTAAGTCATCGATGGTCGTAGCATTTTCTAAGTCTTTGAGATAGCCCATATTCTTTTCCATCAGTTCGGCGTAGACAAAGGACCCGCCGCCCTGCCAGTTAACGTCTTTGGAAATCCCACCTTGTTCGCCAGCAATGACCTTTTGTAGGCGTGGAACAGAGACAGTATTGATGTAGTCCATTTGTTCAATGCCGATGAAATGACGGTGCATTTTCATTGCTACTGCTTGAGTGGTAGCGGAACCCATAAAGAAGTCCAAGACTAAGTCATTCTGATTGGTAGAAAGTTCCAAAATACGCTGAATTAACTCTTCAGGCTTAGGATTTGTAAAAACGGCACTGCCAAATATTTGTCTTAAATGTTTAGTAGCTGAAGTATTAGTGTTGGTTTCTAGCCATGAAATACTATTATTTTCTTTAATTCCATGCCAAATGGTGCTTGCGGCCTTGCCTTTACCTGAATCTTTAACTTCATAATAATAGGCTTTCAGTTGTGGCTTTGAGGTTCCCTTTACCCCGAATCTAATTCTCCCATCCTTTAATAGTTTTTTAAATTCATCTTCAGTTGTTCTCCAGCATCTACCACGTGGTGGTACATAGATATCATGAGTAGTAGGGTTTTGGATTTCATACTCAAGATTTTTTCGGATATGTGGTGCATCAAATGGCTCGACTCGATAAGGTCCACGGCCATCATGATCGTTGTACTTAAATGATTCTTTGTTTAAGGCTAAACGAAAACTATTTTTGTCGATACAGTCTACATTTTTGGCATAAATCAAAATATGATTACTATTTAATGACATTAATCCATCACTAGAGACGGAAGTCCTGGATTCCCAAGTCACATCTGCAATGAAATTATTTTGTCCAAAAATACTGTCCGTTAAAACCTTTAAATAATGAACTCCCTCATCTGACATAGAAATAAACAAGGTGCCATTTTCAGTTAAAAGCTTTTTGGATAATTCTAAACGAGTTTTCATAAAAGTTAGCCAAGACGAAAGCTTGAAATTTGAATTATATGAAAATGTATCAGCTGGCTTTTTACTGCCAAAATAATAAGGTGGATCGATAAAAATTGACTTGATCTTTCCAGCATATTTAACAGACAGGGAAGATAGGCCAATAAGATTGTTACCCTTTATGAGTAAATTATCTTGTTTATTAAAATGGCTTATAGTATGTTCCCCATTTTTATCATAACGTTTAATATTAACCATTACTTTAGGCTCAAGAAGCTCACTAATTTCTGAATGTGCTAAGGTTTCGTTTAAAAATGGTTCATCTGCACCAACCTCTTTATCTACATCTTCTTTGCTCATACCAGCTTTTAGGACAGTATCTTTATAGGGGAAGTCCAGAACAACGTCTTCAGAGTCACTTATAAACTTTCCGTCAGTCGTTAAGCCAATTCGGTTAGTGTACTTTGTAAAGCTGTCTTCCCAAAACTCCTTGTACGCAAAAACATCAAGGAATTGATTTAACTTGAAAATTTCAGTGTTGGCAATCTCTTCTGTGTATTGGTCATGAATTTGCTGATTGGCTAGTAATGCCGTCATTAAGTTCTTGTCATAGTGATCTAGATCTTCGATAACTTTATTTCGTTTTAACGCGCCATTACTATCTATGTATTTATTGCCAAAGCCCGAGAGAACAGATTTTACTTGTTCCATAATTTTAGATTCAACTTGCATATTAATCACCTATATTTATTTTTCTTCCTTTTTCTCAAACATTTCCAACCAAAGATCATATGAACGCTTCTCATCAGCATTCAAGGAATTAAGAACACGTTCGATTGCTTGGTCAACTGTAGCATCCTGTGTCGACACGCTAAGTGCATTCTCAAGTGCGTTGATCTTCAGCACAGTCTTCTTCTGTAGGCGAACCGTTTGGTAAGATTTACGTCCGCTCTTAGGTCTACCAGGGTGCTTTTTCTTTGGCTTCTCTTGTTGATAGTCTTCTTCGACCTGTTTTGTCATCTTAACAGGGTCGTAGGTTTCCTTGGGCTTAGAGATCTTTGTCTCCGTAATTGGTTTTGGCGCCTTCTTTTTAGCGCTCTTATTGAATTCGAACTTGGCCATTACTTCAATTCAACCCCTTTGTCTTTTAGGCGTGCGATGATTTCTTTCGTCAACGTGTTGTAGATATAGTGCAGACGGGTATCGTGCATATCATACTTCGTTAGGCCCTTTTCAGCTATCCCGGTTCGGTCATAACGCTTGAGACGTTCCATGTGACGGATGATCTGGTTAAATAGCATATCCTTTCCAAAGTCGGTTTCGGCATCCTTCAGAATTTGATTGTCGAGGCCGACATTGTTTTTTAAAAGGACGGCTAATACACCCAGAATATCAAAGTCGACATTGGCGTAATCGTTATACATCTGTTGAAGGTACTCAAAGAATGTTTCAGCACCATCTAGAGACCGTTGTTGAGTTTGAAGAACAATAATAACGAAGTCCGTGGCGTAAATGGCGGAGTCGGTAAAGATAGATAATGTCGGTGGTACGTCGATAATAATGAAGTCGTATTCATCACGGACCTTAGCAAGTTGCTGGGCAAAGTAGGCGATTCGTTGTTCTTTAACTTTGCTCATTTCACTTTGCAGAGTGGTGCTATCACCGGCCTCAATCTTTTCCTTATCTAACATGAACTTCATTTCGAGGAAGTCTGGATAGTTCTTAAAGTCCTCGGAAGATGGCAGCAGGTATAAATTGTCCATGATGTTAACAATGGCCGACTTAATATTTTCTTCGGTCAGTGCAACCATCATGGTTTTGTTGATTTGCAGATCAGTCCCATGCTGCAACCCATATGTCCGTCGAAGTAATTGAGTTGCGTTGGCTTGCGGATCCAGATCACAGACAAGCGTCTTATAACCTAACTTTGCTAATTGATAAGCCGTCATAACGCTGTTGGTTGTTTTACCAACACCGCCTTTCATGTTTCCGTATAAAATTGCTGGCATCTTCTTCACTCCTTTGAAGTCCCTGGTTCAATTTCATAATTAGTTTACTACAAGTAATAAAAAATGGCAATAATCGCTAATATATAGGCATTAACTAGCAAAATAATTAATTGTAGTAAGTTATATATTTACTACAATTATATATTATAGTAAACAAATTGCGGAGTGAAGAAGCGTGGGATCACTCAAAAAAATTTTAGCAGTCTATTAATTAGTTGTAGTAAGTTATATATTTACTACAATTATATATTGTAGTAAACTAATTGCTTTTTCAAAAAATGAAATGCTGTTAAATCAACGTTTGTCGATGTAGTAAATATATAACTGTAGTAAGTTATATATTGTAGTAAGTTATATATTTACTACAGTTATATATTTACCACAATATATAACGTACTACAGCAAATTCGAAAGCATTTACATTCGCTTCGGATTAGCGTATTTTAATAGGTGAAATAGTTTTGGCGAACTACTTCACCAACTAAATAAACGAGAGTAAAAGAAAAAGCCCGCTGAAGTATTGCCGTACCTCAACGAGCTACCGATTAGCTAAACACACTAGCTAACGGGGTTGTCATTTCATTTATACTCCTATTATAGGAGCGAAATGGCGTTAATTCAAGTAATCTACCCGGATACTGAAACCCGAAGACTAAGTGTATAGCTAAACGGCTATACGCTTTTTCTTTTGGTTCACAACCGGTTAAACTCGCAAGCAGTGACTCTGCACCGTGGTAGTATCCCGAAAGCGTCCGTGGATCTGGAGACGCGCCAGACCCGTAGTTAACATCATAGGTATGCTAAACCTTGTTCTTATCGCACGGAACTAAAGACGTGGCTGGATGTCTTGGAAATGCTAAAGACTATCCTTATATTAACCGTGAGTCTAATGGTTTCTCATAATAATACCTTTCTAGTTCAAAGGTTAATGACAGAAAAGAACCCCCCGGCTAACTGGGTTAATGAGCGATATAAGGAGCAAGGGCAAGATGCGCTTAAATGGTCTTTCAAGTAATTACTGTTGAGTTAAGTAGCTAGCTTTAGTTAGTTAATTGAACAGTAATTGCTTTTTCGCTGTTTCGAATGTTACATTCATTAACGACGATTAGCCACTATTAGGCTGTTAATGAATGAACCTAGCGGTTAGCCGTAGGCTTAAGGGATCGTCTATGCTTTTTACTTTATACATAGGTATATTTATAGTAGTTTACTTGCTTGCTTAATGAGTGATGCACTGGTAAGTAAAGTTAATTTCTATAAATACTTACGGCAGATTGCAAGAAATAACTTGAACAAATTTAGTAACGCAGATTACGCAAAAAGATCTCAATCGGTGTTCGCCAATTTAAACATTTGAGTGGTTGGGAATTCAAATACCAATTAATTTGAATCAGCTGGCGATCGCTTAACTCTTCAATGGCTTGGCCTTTGGGAATAAAGCGTCGTAAAACTCGGTTACGGTTCTCATTACTGCCGCGTTCATGTGGTGAATAAGCATGGGCAAAATAAACCGGAGTACCAGTTTGCTGCTCAATTGCCTGGTAGTTAGCGAACTCTTTACCATGATCTACGGTAAGCGTCTTGAGCTTGTCTTGAAGTTGACTAGCTAGTTCAAGTACGGCTTGAGTCATGGACTGACTGTCGCGACCATGGAGCCGTTTAACAATTGTCAGGCGACTCTTACGCTCCACAAAAGTAGCCACAGCTTGGCCTTTACGTTTGCCAGAAAGTACGGTATCAGCTTCAAAGTGGCCGAATTCCTGGCGAGTTTCGACTTTATGAGGCCGCTCCTCAATGGAGCGGCCGTGACTGAACGTACCACGCTTTTCTTTAGCACGATGACGACGAATTCCATGATCAGGCAAATCGGGCAACTGTACATCAAGCCATCCTTGATCAATCCAGTTATAGACCGTCTTGTAGGCAATCCCAACCACATGGGCAACTTGTTCAGGGGACCACTTCTGGATTTGAATCTTTTCTTCGATCAAGTGTTTAAGGTTTTTAGTGAGCGAAAACTTCCGCCCCCGTTGACTAACCTTGCGTTCAAAGTCAGTTTGCGCTAGCTCAGCCTGGTACTCACTATTTAGCCGGTGAAGTTCGTTAAAGATGGTGGTCTTACTAAAGCCTAAGTAGTTAGCGATGTATCGCAAGGAACGTCCTTCATTATGAAGCGTTTCAATGACAACACGGTTCTGGAATGATAAAATAGTGGTGCCCCATAAAGGTCCTTCTTTCTAATGGAATGTTGTGGTGACACCATTAAAGACCTTTATGGGTTTTTCTGTCCACTAATATGTTCAACTTAAATTTTACAATCTACCATTTGATAATACTACTGGACAACAGGTTGCTTCTGAAAAGGTAGATCTGCAATCATCTCAGGACGTTAAGAATGTCTTTGGTGATATTCAGACTGCAAATCATTCGCGGTTCAACTACACTTTTGATTCGCTTCATTTAATTCCAGGACACAATTACTCATTAGTTAGCCGCTATTCGGCAGACGCCACTGGTAATGGTAATAATGGTGCACATACTGACTCCTGGTTAAACATGGGTACCTTCCAGCAATCGGCTCACTATATTGATAATGTGACGCTTAATCGTCGTCATATGACGGTGCAAGGCTGGTTGGCTAATGATAATTCGATGGTCAAACCATATGCTTATGCAATCCTATTGCAAAATGGCCAAGAAATTGGACGTCAACGATTAAATCTTAGTGAACGTGATGATGTTGCTAAGGTCTATCCTCAAATTTATCGTAGCCAATATAGCGGATTTAGTGCAGGCTTTGATCTACCTACTTTTTCTACCAAGGGCTTACAACTTGTTTTAAGATTTACTGATGACCCAGTAGGAAATGGTAATAGTTCTGATACTTGGATTAATTTATAGGCTGGCATACTAAGGTGTAGGGATTAGCTTGAATAAGAAATACACTTTTAGAATTCGTTCAAGATGTATTTAGTAATCATTCTTTGTTCATGTTACCCCTCACCCCAGGTTATTAGAACGAAAAGTAATAGTTAGCTCAATTACTTTTTGCTACTCCAGGCTATGTTATTTTAACTAGAAAAATTGTGTTGTAATATATTCAGCTAAAACTTGATTTAACTACAAATTAAAGTCCTCTTAATATAGAGGGCTTTTTATGTATGCTTATTGATAATTGATGGCAATTCTTATGTTAAGAACCTTTACAATCTGCCTAATTATAAAACTATGCAAACGTTAATATATCAATTAGTGATAAAATAGAATTAGCATAAAAGGAGGCTAGTTCATGGCTAATACTAATTCTAAATTCTACACAAACAAGGAAATGGCAAAAATTTGTGGCGTTTCTGAGGCGTCAATGACGAATTTAGTTAAGTCATCAGAATTAGCCCCAGTAAGAATGGGCAAATACGGCCGTAAATACTATGATAGCAATGCCTTAAAGAAGGTTAAAAGCCACTATAAGAATAAGGCTAAGCCGTCAACTAATTCTGCTAAAGTATCAACCAAAGATGACATAATTAAACAACAACAGGATCATATTGACGATCTAAAGGCTCAAATTAAGACCCTTAATGAACAGTTAGTTGTCAAAGATAGGCAAATTGAAGCCCAAACTGAACAGATCAAGCAAACTTCTGTCTTATTGTCACAGGCCCATACCCTAACTTACGATGAGCGCCGTCAATTCATGCATGATCATGGCACAGTCGGTCGGACATATGCTGGTAAAATTTGGCAATATATCACTGGATCCATTGGTCTGGACGATTTCGAATGGGGCGTGACTCTTTTTGCAGAGACACCACTGATGTTCAAAAAAATTATTGCTGAGATGCGTTATTATGAAGCCAGTTCTGTCTATGGTGAGTTTCCATATTTTGTGGTGGGCACACACATGGACAATGCTGGATTATAAAAAATGTTTTTAGAAAATTGGGAGGCTTAAGTTATTAATGATTAATACGGTTGAGAAAGTACGATCGCATTTCTGGATTTATGCAATTGCAGTTTTTATTTCGCAACTAGATGGGGGCACGGTGTCAACGATGCTTCCAGCACTAACCCGGACTTTTGGCTTGAGTTCAGTGAATTCATCCTGGGTTGCAGGCATTTATACATTGGGACTAGTGATCGGTACACCAATCGCTTCTAATTTATCAGATATTTATGGCGCAAAAAAAATATTTATGGGTGAACTAGGTATTTGGTTCCTGGGTGCTCTATTAACCGGTATTGCGCCAACATACGGTTTATTCCTACTAGGTCGTTTTATTCTGGCTTTAGGGGATTGTGGCATTATTGTATTATCCATCAATCTCATGTTACATACGGCTGGACATCAACGCCAAGGCCGTAAAGTCTCTGTTGTTGGTGTTGTTTCAGGTTTAGCTTCAATCTTTGCCCCTATTTTTGTAGGGTTAACGCTGGCCTTTACAGGTAACTGGCGTGCCTTTTATTATAGTTTATTGCCATTTATTGCTATTTTATTCCTATTAGTATGGCGGATTTTAGATAACGAAGTGAAAGAAGAACAGTGGCAAACTGATTTTCCAGGTCTAACCGCCTTTACAATCTTTATCACCTCATTCATGCTCTTCCTGACATTTATTCAACAATTCAACACTTATAAGTATCTCATCTTTGCTCTAATAGTAGTTGCAGCAATTAGCCTGTGGACCTTCATCAGAGTTGAACGCAATATTGCACCTAATAAGATGCCATTTTTACCAATTAATTTATTGAAGAAACCCGCATATAGTTTAACGCTGTTATTAGGTTTACTCGGCGGTACACTTTTCGCCGTATTCATCTACATTCCTACCTATGTTCATACTGTTTTCCATCTACCAATGCGTCTATCAGGGATGACTCTAGTTGTCACCGGGTTGGGGAGTGTGATCGGTTCTTGGATCGGTGGCCTAATGGTCGATAAACTAGGTAATAAAAGAACATTAATTATTTCGGCCGCTTCAATTGGCTTATCCGGTCTTTTAATTATTTTTGGTCTAAGCCAATTACGCCTCTTCATAATATTCTCCTTCATCCTCGGCCTTGGTTTAGGTAGCTTCATGTCTGCACCATTGCAAGTTATTGCCGGTCGGATGGCTGGTAAGGGGAATCGTGTCCAAGCAATCGGCGGCCTATCCACCACCAAAAAAATTGGTGCCACCGTTGCACCAATTGTCTACGCCTCCGTTATTCAATTAAATGTGAATAATGTCCACATGGGTATTCAAGTTTATCGTGGCATTTTTGTCCTATTAGTAGTGATTGCAGTGATCAGCATCATTGTTACTAGTTTAATTCCCTTTACGAAAGAAGAAAATCTATGAGTAATAAAAAAGCAGTTCTATTAATGTCCTATGGTACACCATATGAAATTAGCGATATTATGGGCTATTACACCAATATTCGCAACCATCACGAGCCACCAAAGCCATTGTATGATGAATTGGTAAGCCGTTATAAAGCCATTGGCGGGACTTCACCGTTAGCTAAGATTTCTGACGCCCAGGCGAAAGGATTGCAAGCACAATTAGATCAAGAGTTCCCCGGTGAATATCAAGTTTTTGTCGGTTATAAATATATTCATCCATTTATTCAAGATGCAGTTAAAGATATTTTAGCCGCTGGGATTAAAACTATTTACGGTATTCCTTTGGCACCGCACTACTCAGCTTTTAACACGGGTGACTATCATGCCCGAGCTAAGGAAGTGTTGGTTAACCATGGAGATGTAACCTATGTTGAAGCAAAGAGCTGGTGGCAAAATGATGATTTGATTCATTTTTGGAGTGATCAATTGGTAGCATTGAAACCACAAATCGACCAGCCTGATACTAAAGTCATTCTCAGTGCCCATAGTTTACCAATGAGTATCATTGATGGGGGTGACAGTTATCGTGATGAAGTTGAAGCAAATATGCGTACCGTGGTTAAAACTGCTGGATTAACGCCAGATCAATATACCATTGCTTGGCAAAGTGCTGGTCGGACAGAACAGAAATGGATCGGACCAGATTTTGTTACAGTGGCACAAAACTTAATTGAACAGGATAATATCAAACATATTATTTCCGCATCCGTTGGTTTCATCAATGATAATCTAGAGATTCTATATGATGTGGATATTGAATTAAAGCAGGCTATTGAAACTAAGGGTGGCAAATTAACCCGACTACAAATGCCTAATGACGATCCTAAGTTGATCAGCGCCCTAAAAGCAGAAGTACTTAAATTAGCAAAAGCATAAGCAAAAAGGGGCGTACTTTTTTGACCATGTTTGCGTCCAGCATTGGTATTATTGGTATTGCGGTGGTTCTAGCACTGTCAAATGGGTTCCAAAGACAAATCGATCAGACCCAGAAGGAGACTCTATCTCAATTTCCAGTGACTATTAGTCAAGTGGGACAGGATGGCTCCGGGCAGCAGCAAAATTTAAAACAAGAATTTTACAAAAGTAATTCGGTTACAGCCGCTACTAGTGCAGCTGAAAAAGCTCAGCATGAAAATAAATTGACGTCAAATTATCTTGACTATGTGGATAAAATTAGTCCTTCGCTCACTAAAAATATTAGTAAGACCTATGCCACTGGACTTAATTTGATTAGAAGTGTTAACGGTAAATATCAGGCTGTTAAATTTTCAAATACCAAACAAAGTGGTCAAACCGATTTTGCGACCTTAATGGCTCAAACTACAGGTGTAGGTGGTTCTGTATATCCCATTGACCGGAATGGCGGTCAAAGTTTTTTAAAGTCTAACTATAAATTATTGCCTGGGGCTTATCCTGATAAACCGACAGATGTTGTGATGGTCGTTAATCGAGATAATTCAATTAATATCAATGCTCTCCGTAATTTAGGAATTTCTGTTAAAGAAAATAAAAAGTTTACCTTTGATCAATTAATTGGGACGACGATGCAATTAGTTAGTAACGATGATTTTTATCAATCCATACCGACGGGTAATTTTTTACCAGGAAATGACTATCAAAAAATGTCTCAAGCCAATAAAACCAAGACGTTAAAAGTGGTCGGAATTTTGCGAGTTAAGTCTAAAAATAGCGATGGTATTTTAGCTAGTGGGATTCTTATAGTGATCGGTTGACTAAACAAGTTATGGAAGATAATCGCGATTCGGCTATTGTCAAGGCACAAAAGAACAGTAATCGTAATGTCATGACCAATCAAGAGTTATCAGCAGAAGCCAAGCCGCAGATGTTAGCCATGATTGGTGGCAATGCTGTACCAACTAGTATTCAGATTTATCCTTCAAGCTTTAAAGATAAAGATCAAATCTTGAGCTATTTAGATAAATATAATAAAGGTAAAAGTAAGGTCAATAAGGTGGTTTATACTGATCTTGCAGGGAATGTTTCTAATTTAACCGGTGGCTTGATGGATGCGATCACTTATGTGTTAGTGGCCTTTGCAGGCATTTCGTTAATCACAAGCATGATCATGATTGCCATCATTACCTATACTTCGGTACTGGAGCGGACTAAAGAGATCGGTGTTTTAAAAGCTTTAGGTGCAAGAAAAAGGGATATTACCCGGGTATTTGACGCTGAAACAACTATACTAGGTTTTGGTTCAGGTATTTTAGGTGTCTTAATTGCGTGGTTATTGACTTTTCCAGCAAATATTATTTTGGAGAAAATTACCGGCTTAAGTGGCGTAGCCGCCCTTAATCTCATGCATGGGGTAATTTTAATTCTGATCAGCACAGCATTAACCGTCTTGGGTGGCCATGTGCCTGCTAGAATGGCAGCTAAAAAGGATGCTGCCATTGCCCTAAGGTCAGAATAAAACAGCAACCAACGTAATTTTCTATTTACATTTAAGCTAAAGTTCTATACATTTAGTTAGTGTGTTTATAATTGGAACAACTAAATTTATATGAGGTGATTAACATGGCTGAAGAATCAAAGACCGTTGATATAAAAGATATGTTACATTTTAAAACTGGTAATATTGCCTTACCTGTTTTGGAAACAATTCTGAATACGATTCCCTTTGAATTGGGATTTTGTGACGAGAATGATGAATTTCAATGGTTCACTGATAATGGACATCGGGTCTACAAACGTTCTAAAGAGACCCTTGGTAAAAACGTTTTAGGCCTACATCATGGCGGCGCCCGCCCACAGGTTCAAGAATTATTGAAACAATTTCATGCTGGTACAAAGGATAATTTTGAATTTTTACTAGATCTTGATGGTCGTAAAATTTATATTTCTTTTTATGCAGTTCATGATGAGAATGGTAAATACCTTGGTTGTTTTGACTTTACAGGGGACATCACTGAGTTACAACAAATGAAAGAAACTGCTAAGGTGATTCCACCTATGGATGCCATTAAAGCTAAAGAAGCTGCTGAAAAATCGACAGATAAAGATTAATTAAAGCAAACCTTTAAGACAAAGTTGACGTCTTAAAGGTTTTTTTATCGAAATCACGAATGTGAATATAATTAAAAAAGATTATAAAAAAGGCTGATTTAATTAGATTCGCGCGTTTTATAATCAAGTTTCAGTAAGACAACTGAAACTTGAAAGCCAATAATCACGCCAAAGGCGTGTGGTTATTGGCTTTTTTGGCAAAAAAATAAACGCAAGCTCTCCTGCGTTGTATACTTTAGTCGACCAAAACCAAGATACAAAGGAGACTTACGTCATGAATATTATAAGACAAAAAAATACAGAAAACGAGCTTCACAATATTGTTCATCAATTTACTTCCCTCATTGGTCTATCTAAACTCACCAAGTTGGTGAATTATCGCCGGAATTCAGAAATCAGCTTGATGAAGGTCATTGAATGGCTGCTCACGACAAAGTTCCTGGGGCGCTCGCTTTATCGAGCCCATGAAACACCTAACTTTACCAGTCGCACCGTCAGAAATAATTTGAACGATGGCCGGATCAATTGGCAACGCTTGATTTGTCAAGTTGGGAGTCATTTAATCAAGCATTTACGACCGTTTATTGACCGCCGGCGGCGGTTAGCATTGATCATTGACGATACACTCTTTTCCCGTGAGTACGCCACCCAAACCGAATTACTAGCGCGAGTCTTTGACCATGACAAACAGTTATATATTAAGGGATACCGGGCTTTAACTTTGGGTTGGAGTGACGCCAATACATTCTTACCGATCAACTTTGCATTAATGTCTTCCAAGAAGCCACAAAACGTCCTTGGAAAATCAGCTAAAACAACCGATCAACGAACAATTGCTGGCCGGAGACGTCGCCAAGCACAGCAAAAAATGAACCTCGTTTCATTGCAGCTTGTCAAGCAAGCCCTCGCAAATGGCGTTCTAGCTGACTATGTGTTATTTGATAGCTGGTATAGCTCACCAAAAATGTTCTATGAATTAACCAAGTTGGGATTAAACGGCGTGGGCATGCTTAAACGGTCCAGCAAAATTTACTATCAATATCGCGGACGGCAATATTCAGTTAAAGCATTATACAAGCGACTGCAGGCCTCAAAATATCAACCCAAGCAAGCTTATCAATACAGCTGCTTTGTCGAAGCGCACGTCGGGAACCAAAAATTCAAGCTTCGCTTGGTATTTGTGGCTAATCGGGCCCGTCAAGATGACTACCTAGTACTGGCAACGACTCAGTTAGGCCTTCAGCCACAAGAGATCATTCAACTATACGCCCGAAGATGGCAAATTGAGAATTACTTTAAAGTTGCCAAGCAATACTTGCGGCTCGACAAATCACAAGTTCAAAATTATGACGGGCTTTGTGGCCATTTAGCAATTGTCATGATGACTTATGACCTATTAGCTTGGCAGGAACGGCAAAATCAGGATGATCGCACCATTGGGGATTTATTCTTTATAATGAACGAAGCCATGCCAGATATTGAGTTGTCTCAAGCACTGGTATGGCTTCTAAATTCGTTAAAAACGATTATTAATCATGAAGTTTATGCAAGAAGAGCCCAAATTATTCAGATGATGAATCAGTTCTTCACATTTTTGCCGAAACGGTTAGTTTCGCTGTTAACAGCAAGCTAAATGGTTAAATTAATTAAAATATGCCCTGTGATACCAAGGGATCAGTCTGTCTTCATACTTTCAAGTTTCAGTAAGACAAATTAAAAAGGCTCTAGGAACCTCTCACAGCGTCCTAGGGCTATTCTTTTTAACGTTAATTATTATTCAGCCCATCTTTCCTAACCTGCCGTTTGATGCGCTTAACGGTACTCTCGCTAACACCAGTAGCAAGCGCAGTGTCCTTTTTTCACGATTAACCATACTAAACCCTTCTTTCAACTTGCTTGGTCAATACGCTTAATAATCCGATAAAGCTGTTGCCGTGAAAGTCCATACTTACGAGCTAGACCTGCCTTACTCTTATAATTGCCAGCTTGGTAATCCTTCTTGATACTTTCAAAGACTAGCCTACCTTCACGGTCTGAACTATCTTCGGAAAACTTAGTAGGACGACCTTTGTAAGCACCACGCTTCTTGGCCTGCTCGATACCTTGACGCTGACGCTCTCTAATCTTCTCACGCTCGTTCTGGGCCACAAAACCCATAAGATTAATCATCATGTCCAGCATGAATTGGTCAACAAGATTGTTGCCAGTATGGGTTTGCGGTAGGTCGTCAACAATCAGACTTACACCTTTATTCTTTAGTTCCTGTACTAGGCGCTGAATGTCTTTGTAATTACGGCTCAATCGGTCAAGACTAACAACCTCTACCGTGTCGCCCTCTCTAACGTAATTCAGCAGAGAATGAAGCCCTGACCTGTTAGTATTCTTGCCAGAAAACTTATCGGTAAAGACTTTATCTGCTTCAACTTCTTTAGCTCTAGCCAATTGCCGTGCTAAATTTTGCCCCTTACTAGATACCCTGGCATAAAAGACTAATGCCATTTGAATAACCCCCTTATTTCTCTACACCTTTATGTTACACATAAATGTTACAGTAGTAAAGGCTTAATGTCGGGATTTATGAATTGAGCGTTAGAGTGTACCCAAAAGTTACATTTTAAGGACAAATAAAAAGCCCCACAATTATGTAGGGCTAATCTAATTCTAGTACTTTAAGTGCCTCATATAGTTTCTGTTGAGCTTCATTAATTGCCCTTAGCTCTGTGCTGTAATCGCCGTTGTCTAGCTCTTTAATCCTAGCTTTAAGGTCCTGTAACTGGTCAGCCTCTAAGCTAATTAAATTATGATACTGCTTAATCTGGTCCAGCACGCTTTCGTGATTAGTTAAGTCTTTAAGTTCAGCCATTGCAAACCACCTCTTTCAGTCCAATTATAACTTCAAACTCTGCCAGATTCCTATGTAATAATGTCTAAAAAGTGTCTTAGAAAGTAGCTCTTAACACTTACTGTAACAAGGAATGTCAGCATTTCTTAGCTTTTGGAATTGCAACAGATAGTGGTACTTAATTAAGACTAAATTTAGCTAGAATTACCATAATTAGTTATTAAATAAAGAGAGATTAAGCAAGATTAAGCCTAACCTAGTTCTTTTAAGCACCTAGAATAATACACTACTTATTTTTAGTAAGTGAACATGAACACTATTTTAATCTGTTCATGTTATTTCTTGCAATCTGCCTTATGAATTATCTCGATGTCAACCTTATCAGACTGAATTAGCACAAACAGATGCCGAATACAAGCGATCACGATGTGGTCGGAAAACTAAGCTGAGCGATGAGTTAAAGCAAAAAATTCTCAACCATTTACGTCTAAGCTGGTCACCAGGAATGATTGCTTACGAATTTAAACTAGCTACTAAATCTACTTATAATTGGCTAAATCAGGGGAGAATTGGTTTTTCCTTGAATGATCTACCTGAACATGGCGTACGCCAACGGCGTAACGTTGACCAACGATCCAAATATAATCAATCTTTGGGGCGATCAATTGAACAGCGTCCCATGATGATTAATCAACGTAATCGCATCGGCGATTTTGAACTAGATACAGTCGTTGGTCCTCGTGGGCATAGTAAGGCTGTTTTATTAACTTTAATCGATCGCAAATCACAGTTTCTTTGGGCATACCGGTTAAAAGATCGGACGACAGCGACTGTTAGCGACTATTAATGAAGCACTAACTAAGTTCCTAACCACTTTTAATGGTCCGGTGCACAGCTTTACTGTGGACCGTGGCATTGAGTTTAGTGGGCTAGTATCACTTGAATCACAATATGGTATTAAGACCTATTACTGCCATGCTTATACTCCAGCTGAACGTGGTAGTAATGAACGCTTTAATCGGAATTTACGTTATTTTTATCCTAAAGGGACTCGTTTTGAACACATTAGTACTCAAGATTTAACGACGACGTTACTCCAAATTAACCAGCGACCGCTTAAAATACTCGACTGGCAAACACGTCGCATAAGAAAAGGGCAATCAGCATTGTTGAGTTGCTACGATTGCCCTCTCCTATAGCCTTATTCAGATTATCAAATACGGAGGTCACTCTCAAGATGAACTAATACTAATGCCACACTTTAGCGGTCTGAGCCATGCTTGCTCCTCAAAATCAAGATTCAAGGCAAATACTAATACATCTCCCTTGTTTAGCGGTCCGATGCCCGGTTTTGCGTGAACTAATAGGAGTGCCATATTTTAGCGGTCTGACGGCCAATTTACCCCCTTAAAATGGCTATTTTTGCAAAAAAATCGCTGGTGTGTGAGTATATCTGCTCAATTCCCCCATTCCACCAACTCCCAAAATCCCACCTCGTAGCCTATCTCTATGGCCTTTACGGCAATAAAATAGACCGATCATCACGATCAGTCAATCAAGTTATACTCATTCTATTCTGCTATCTGGTCCGAACCGACGCCCCCCATTAAGTCGACCAAGTTCCCAAGCTCCTCTTTCCAAGTGCTGTTGCTGTGTGAGATTTAATTTCAGCTCATGTAAGCCATCCTCAGCCATCTTAGGATTGAATTCGATTTGCCTTAAATGATTAAAACGGCTCAGAATAGCTCTCGTGGCTTTATAGGGCTATCCCCCTACTTAAAAAATTCCGTGGTGTGTGAATGAAGCTATTGATTACCACCACCCATTATATAATTCTTCTCTTAGTGGCAACTACCCCCCCCTTTTTAGATACTCAACATATTTTGTAAATTTTTAGATACCCCTATAATATAGGGTTGCCAAAATATCGACTTTGCGAAAAGCCCACCCCCACATAATACACCTATATATAGGCGTTTATGTGGGGTGTGCAATTGTAATTTCACAATCTTTTGTGTAATTGCCGTTGCTGTCGTTCCCCTTTTTAAGGGCGATTAGAAGATTGCTAAATGTTGGTAAAAGACGGGTTTTATAGTTCTCTATTCTCCCACCATTTTCAAACTTGTTTCATCATCAATAGTCAACTCAATAGTCAACTCGCCGCGCTTGTATTCCGTTGCCAATTGAGTAGCTATACTCTCATATCGTTGGTGGATTGTACGGGGTAATATCTCAACATTGAAAATGTTGTTCCCTCGCTGGTCCAGTTTGGCCCACGGTTTTATGTGGTGGCAAGGATAAGCACGGGGGCGGGTAAGTGCTTTCCAATATAAGTCGTGTTGTCCACTCACTCGCAACCATGCAAGCGCCACTATACGGTGTAACCCCGGGCACTCAAGCATTTCTGGAAATTAATCCTAACCCCAGCGGGGTTACTCAAATATGATAACTATTGGTCACGTCGTAATTTTGGCTATACTCAGTTGACCGACGTTGAAGTTATTCCACGCTTACTGGCTTTCGTAACTTCTTTAATTTTCGGGCTCGAATCCTGCTTGCCCTTCCTAACTCATACTTTGCCATCAACTGGAAGAATAAAAGAACAGCTCATGTCCAATCTCAGACACGAGCTGTTTGAAAAGTTATTCAAATTTTTCTATCAGTACTTCTTGACGAAGAGCCATAAAAAAGAACTGCTCCATCAAAAGCAGTTCTTCATAATATTAGACAAATTATTGTGGAACAACATTAGTCGCTTTAGGTCCTCGATCTTCTTGTTCAACATCGTAACTAACTTTTTGCCCTTCCTCAAGACTCTTAAAACCGTTAGTTTTAATTGATGAAAAGTGTACGAATACATCTTTACCATCTGAACCAGAGATAAACCCAAAGCCCTTATCAGCATTAAACCATTTTACAGTACCATTTTGCATATATATATATCCTCCTAGGAATCAAACCAAAGTAACCAAATTGAATTAACATCTAAGAAAATAATAGATAGCAAAAATGATTGATACTTATAACTTCCCGGATATGTCAATTTGACTAACTTTAACACTTTAATTCGCTGTATGCAACCCTAAACAATTCAAGCACACAGTTTTTCATATGGTAGAGTAATCCAACCATAATCATGCTCAGATCATCTAGCTACTACGCTAATCGCTCTCACAGCTCATTAAGTGCGTTTTAATATAAAATACATATAATCTCCTATTGGATTTATTGAAACGGCTCAGAATGGCTCTCATGGCCATATAGGACTATACCCCCTACTTAAAAAATTCCGTGGTGTGTGAACGAAGCTACTGATTACCACCACCCCTTATATAATTCTTCTCTTAGTGGCAACTACCCCCCTTTTTAGATACTCAACATATTTTGTGAATTTTTAGATACCCCTATAATGTATGGTTGCCAAAATATCGACTTTGTGAAAAGTCCACCCCAGCATAATATGCCTATATATAGGCGTTTATGCTGGGTGTGTAATTATAGTTTCACAATTTCCTGTGCAATTACCGTTGCTGTCAAGTCCCTAAATAAGGGCGTTTAGACGATTGATATTTGTTGGTAAAACGTGGGTTTTATGAATGGTGATCTTTCCACCATTTTCTGATTTTCCTTTGAGTGCTGTTCAAATGGCTATGTTCTGGTATAGCCCTAACAATTCGCAAGTTTGGCAAGGCGTTCCCTTTTGACTGGTCCAGCAGATAAGGCTTCAAGTGGTGTATTTCAAAATTTCCTCTCATTACCTGAACGGCCGTATACGGCGCTGTCCTTGCCAGCCATTCGATCATCAACCACCAGTACAGCCCTTTACCATTCACCCTCAATCGTCTATCTTTGCCGGGCTTAGCACTACTCATCTTCCCTTTACTTGTCCATGCCAGACCATACTTAAAAGACCATTGCCACCCGTCCGCCTTAGACCAGATAGCCAGCTCATCGTCGGTTAGTAGCTTGTCGATTGCATGGCTGTGTGGGTAACGCCTTGGCTTGCCCTTACTGGTTGTCTGCTCATGTGTCCGTAGCCAGGATAGTACCTCATCATGTGGCCGGTTGTACCTTAGCAACACCTCTACCTCTACTTCCATAGGCGATAGTCCCAACGTCTTACTGCTTACCAGTACGATGCCCTCACGTGGCACCCACTCGGTCAAATGGTCGCGAGGGGCGATCACCAGTCCACGGGAATAGGCTTGATCTAGCTTGACCTGCCATGATATGTCTCTCATCTTTCCCGGTGATGCTTCCCGGGTCCATGATTGGGCTGCCCTGATTGTCTTATCTAGCTCCATAATTTCACCCCTTTTAATCTGTCCTTAAAATTACAATTTTAATTAGACAAGCACTGAAACGCTGGTATATCAACGTTCTTGCCCTTGACTACTCACTTGAACCTGGCCGTAACGGTCTATTATAACGATTGTTATAAGATAAATCCTGATTATTCGTTTTGACCATTCCTAGCTTCTTCGTCCAGGTCAATCAGCAATCACCAGGCTGATCTTGATGAATAAAATTAGCTTGCCAGTGCAATTTTGTTGCGTCTCATCGTCAATTAGGACACCACTCGCAACAAAGCCCCGCCTTTTAGTTCCATGCATATCCAACTAACTAGGCGCTCGGCTTGGAATTGTTCGGCTAAGTAGTAGTGTTTGTTGTGGTACTTGTTGCGATTAACAACTAAATTCCAGGCCATGATTTTATGTTCAATCAACCATTGGATAGTATTCCGAACCGTGGCCAGTGGCAAGTTGACCCGCTCGGCAATCCAACTATTGCCCCGGCCCTTATATACTACATTGCCGTTTGGCCCGCCCTTCTCACCTTCAAAAATCATTGATCTTATGCCAAGGTAAACAGCCAGACGGTTAAGCGTTGCAATCCCGTGCGACTGGTCAAGGATAGCTTTATAGGTGCTTGCATAGATTTTGCTAAAGCCACCCTCGACAGACTGAATAGTTGGGAAGTCAAGCTTGATACAATCCTCGTCAATCGTGATTACCTCGGCCTCTACCAACTCTCTCAATAAGTCGTGGGCCAGTGGCCGTTGATTGCTGTTCTTGATACCTAACCATCGCAGAATAGTAGTCTCACTTACTCTCTCAATCACTCGCTCATTATCGACCGCAGGGACTGGTCCAGCTTGCATCGCAAGGATTACCAGCAACCCATAGGCTCGACTTGATAACTCCATATCAAACACTGATTTAGGAAGCCAGCCCCACACTCCCGGCTTCTTCTCTTCTAGATCGTGCTTTATAAGCGATTTATACGTCACTTGTAGGCGTTGCTTGGCCAGATCACGATCACGCTTCACTTCGTATGGCTTCACTTTCAAAATTACGTCTTGAATTTCTTTCTCTTTCAGATTGATAACCTCCTCAATCGTTGATATATGGGCGTTGAGAATACGTCACTCATAAAGTGGCGTATTAAATTATCTCTTTCCTTATAATTCTCTCTTTAATTGTATCTTTCATTTACTACCATTAGTGTGTATACATTGAATAGATAGTTTTAACTAATATGTAACCACTGCATAGTATATTTATATATAGTCAATAACTATGCTCCAACTGCACGGTCATATATCACTACTCAACTCATAGTCCCCACAATACCATGGAAGCCCCTATATTATGTCGTTCTTGACGTGAAAGCATTGAAATATCTTCAAAATTGGTTAGACCATTTAGTTGTATAGGCTTCTTTATCGTTGATATTTAGGGCGTACTCATCCTTAAACCCCACCAAAGTAATGCGGTAGCATCATCATCACACTTAGCCTGTCTGTGGCTAAAATGTGACAAAACGATAGCATATCGTTACACTCATTGCTCATTTACTCAACTAACAATTCATATCATTAGCTCAGTAAATGAGTAATGCAGACAATTTAAGCGCACTCCGCCCTTGCCCCTATTAACTTTAGAGTTGATTTTGGTATTTGCAGTCAGAGCAATTCATCAGCGAGAACTCAAGTAAGTCGCGTAATTAATAGGGCTGTCCGTAGCATTTCCGAAGCTTCCAAGCCACGTCTTTAGTTCCGTGCGATAAGAACAAGGTTTAGCATACCTATGATGTTAACTACGGATCTGGCGCGTCTCCAGATCCACGGACGCTTTCGGGATACTACCACGGTGCAGAGTCACTGCTTTTGAGTTTGACGGTTGTGAACCAAAAGAAAAAGCATGTAGCCGATTAGCTACACGCTTTTTATCTTCTTCGGGTTTCAACTCTAGTTTTGATAACTTGAATTTTTCGCCATTTCTTTCTATAATTTATTTATAGATGAAACGACAACCCCGATCAGCTAGTTACGGTAGCTTTTCGGTAGCCCGTTGAAGTACGCCAATACTTCAACGGGCTTTTTCTTTTACTCTCGTTTATTTAGTTAGTGAAGTAGTTTGCAAAAACTATTTCACCTATTAAAATACGCTAATCTGAAGCGAATGTAAATGCTTTCGAATTTGTTGTAGTACGTTATATATTATAGTAAATATATAATTGTAGTAAATAAATAACTTACTACAATATATAACTTACTACAGTTATTTATTTACTACATCTGTAAACGTTGATTTAACAACATTCTGTTTTCGAAAAAGCTAATTAACTTACTACAATATATAACTGTGGTAAATATATAATTTAATACAACTAATTATCTGACGAGTGAAAATTTTTGTCATATTCCAAAATATTGTCCATGTGGCCCTAACCTCTCATAAATAACTGTAGTAGATATATACAATATATATATATAACTGTGGTAAATATATAATTTACTACAACTAATTATTAAACAAGAGTAAGCCGTTATTATAGTGATAATTGCCATAATCAGTTAATTGTAGTAAACTAATTGTGAATTTGAACAGGGGACTTCAAAGGAGTGATGATAATGCCAGCAATTCTTTACGGCAATATGAAGGGTGGAGTCGGCAAGACAACCAACAGCGTTATGACGGCTTACCAACTTGCCAAACTGGGCTACAAGACGCTCGTATGCGACCTGGACCCCCAGGCCAATGCTACCCAACTGCTGCGGCGGACCTATGGCTTACAACATGGATCCAATTTACAGATCGACAAAACCATGATGGTCGCGCTGATGGACGAGAACATCAAGCCCGCTATCGTCAACATCATGGACAATCTTTACCTGTTACCATCCTCCGAGGATTTTAAGAACTACCCAGATTTCCTTGAAATGAAGTTCATGCTGGATAATGAAAAAATCCAGGCGGGTGATAGCAATATGCTGCAAAGCGAGATGAGCAAGGTTAAGGAACAACGAATCGCCTACTTCGCCCAGCAACTCGCCAAAGTGCGTGATGAGTACGACTTCATCATTATCGACGTACCACCGACGCTTTCCATCTTTACTGACTCCGCTATTTACGCGACTGACTTTGTTATCATCGTCCTCCAGACGCAACAACGGTCACTGGATGGTGCCGAGATTTTCTTTGAGTACCTCCAGCAGATGTACAACGACTACGCAAACGTCGACTTTGATATTCTTGGTGTCCTAGCCGTTCTGCTGAAGAACAACGCAGGCCTTGATAGTCAAATCTTGAAAGACGCGGAAACAGACTTCGGTAAGGATATGCTCTTTGACCAGATCATTCGACACATGGAGCGACTCAAGCGTTATGACCGAACTGGGATCGCCGAGAAGGGCTTGACCAAGTACGACATGCACGATACTCGGCTGCATTATATTTACAACACGCTGACGAAGGAAATCGTCTCACGCTTAAAGGACAAAGGGGTTGAATTGAAATAATGGCCAAGTTTGAGTTTAACAAGAGCGCTAAGAAAAAGTCGCCAAGACCGATTACAGAAACAAAGATCTCCAAGCCTAAAGAGACTTACGACCCCGCAAAGATGACGAAACAAGTCGAAGCTGAATTTCAAAAGCAACCAAAGAAAAAACGCCCAGTCGGACGGCCCAAGAGTGGGCGAAAGTCCTACCAGACGGTACGATTACAGAAGAAAACGGTATTGAAAATCAATGCTCTGGAAAATGCTCTCGGGGTACCAACCCAAGATGCCACGGTTGACCAGGCTATTGAACGGGTGCTCAACTCGTTGAACGCTGATGAAAAACGGTCATATGAATTGTGGCTCGAAATGTTTGAGAAAAAAGAAGAAAAATAAATGGCAGATTGCAAGAAATAACTTGAACGAATTTAGTGACGTAAATTAAGCAAGAAGATCTCGATTGGTGTATGCCAATTAAGACATTTAAGTGGTCGGGAATTCAGATACCAATTAATTTGAACCAGTTGGTAATCACTTAGTTCTTCAATGGCTTGTCCCTTGGGAATAAACCGTCGCAAAACTCGGTTACGGTTCTCATTACTACCGCGTTCATGTGGTGAATAAGCATGGGCAAAATAAACCTGAGTACCTGTTAGCTGTTCAATTGTCTGGTAGTTAGCAAACTCTTTACCATGATCCACAGTAAGCGTCTTGAGCTTGTCTTGAAGTTGACTAGCTAGTTCAAGTACGGCTTGAGTCATGGACTGACTGTCGCGACCATGGAGCCGTTTAACAATTGTCAGGCGACTTTTACGCTCCACAAAAGTAGCCACAGCTTGACCTTTACGTTTACCAGAAAGTACGGTATCAGCTTCAAAGCGACCAAATTCCTGGCGAGTTTCGACTTTAGGTTCTACAATTTTAAGTACTGATGGATTTAACATCAGTGCTTATTTTGGTTTAAATTTAAAATAAAAAACGAAAGATGGCTGACCCCCGTCTTCGTTTAAGAAAGGACCATCTTTCATGGATAATTCTATCAGAACTGCTCTCGGAATTAAAGACACTCATCTTGAACTTGATACCAATACTAAAGAAGACTCGATTGCCGATCACGGCGATTATATTGTGGTCCATCTTGTTCAATCCTACCCCATG
>NZ_CP081857.1 GCF_019797825.1 Limosilactobacillus panis
GACCAATTCCGATATACTTTAATACTTTCCATAGCATACAATTACCCTCTTTTAGTTATTCTGGTCAATACGCTTTAAAATCCTATAAAGTTGCTGTCTTGAAAGTCCATACTTACGGGCTAGACCAGCTTTACTCTTATAATTGCCAGATTGATAATCTTTCTTGATACCTTCAAAGACTAGCCTGCCTTCACGGTCTGAACTGTCTTCGGAAAACTTAGTAGGACGACCTTTATAAGCACCACGCTTCTTAGCTTGTTCGATACCTTGACGCTGACGCTCTCTAATCTTTTCCCGTTCGTTCTGGGCCACAAAACCCATTAAACTTATCATCATGTCAAGCATGAACTGGTCAACAAGATTGTTGCCAGTGTGGGTCTGTGGTAGGTCATCAACAATCAGACTTACACCTTTATTCTTTAGCTCCTGTACTAGGCGCTGAATGTCTTTGTAATTACGGCTCAATCGGTCCAGACTAATAACCTCTACCGTGTCACCTTCACGAACATAAGAGAAAAGATCATGAAGCCCTGGCCGGTCGGTAGTCTTGCCGGAAAGCTTATCAGTAAAGACTTTATCTGCTTCAACTTCTTTAGCTCTAGCCAATTGCCGTGCTAAATTTTGCCCCTTACTAGATACCCGTGCATAGAATACTAATGCCATTTGAATAACCCCCTTATTTCTCTACACCCTTATGTTACACCTAAATGTTACAGTAGTAAAGGCTTAATGTCGGGGCTTATGAATTGAACGTTAGAGTGTACTCAAAAGTTACACTTTAAGGAAAAGGAAAAGAGATATAATTTAAACATGCAAAAGGATAGGAGTAAGTCTTATGAAGAAAAGAATAATTTTAACATCAACAATACTGTTGGCTAGTTTGGCATTAGCAGGCTGTGGTAATAATCAATCGACCAGTAACTCAACCAAAGCAGAGAATTCCAGTCTAAGGGCGGAAGATTCCAGCTTGAAGGCTAAAAAGTCGAGTGAAAGACAAGCGAAGTATAGTGAGCAAGACTATGCTTTGATGGCTTACTTGAAGTTACAAGGACAGACTGCTAATGAACTAAATCGTAACAAGGATAATATGAACTGGAACCAAGACGGTAATACTTATCACATTGATTTTGGCGCTCATACGACTTCTATGACAGTTACAGAGGATAATGTAGAAGTTACTTATGATAAGCCACAAGAGGATAGTATGGGCCACGATAATGGACATAAGACCTACTCTAAACAACAATTAGCTAAAGAATTTGGCAATCAAAAGAGTGTAATTGAAGAAATTCTAGGTTCAGTGGGGCAAGGGCAATCCAGCAATAACCAGACTAACTCAAATAATAATGGCTCAGCCAATGATGGTCAGCAAGCCAAATCAAGCTCATCATCAAATTCTTCGAGTCCAATCAAATCTGCTCAAGACGCTGCTAATCTTGTTGAGCATAGTATGCACAGCGAGCCTGGTACGTTTCAAGCAACTCCTACTGGTGATGGAGGATATGCAATTCATGGTGGTGGACAAGACGGACAAGTAGGATATGTACATAGTGACGGTTCTATTACTTGGTCATCTGGTGATACTCAATCGTATGGAGACTTATCAGCACCTACTACAAATTAGCTCTAAAGGTATAACAAGGAAATCGAGTGCTAAAGAATATGACTTGAATTGTCAAATTAAGTGCAACACTACATTAAAGAATATTTCATAAGGCGTTTTCCATCCGAGACATTTACGGGGACGATTATTCATTTGTTCTGCATATGCTTGTATCCGGCGGTCAGTAATTGAATCAAGGTCAGTTCCTTTTGGCAAATATTCGTGAAGCAAGCCGTTAGTATTTTCGTTAGTTCCTCGTTGCCAAGGAGAGTGAGGATCGGGAAAGTAGAAGGGCGTACCAAACTTATCAGTTAAACATTGAACTTTGGCAAACTCTTTACCCCTATCCGGGGTAATCGTTAACGATCTACCAGGCCATAGCTTCATTAAGTCGCTCAAAGTATCCGTGACTGCTTCTGAAGTTCTTTTAGCAGCTTTACCAATAAGCAGGTAACGAGATTTTCGATCAACCAATGTAACGACACAAGCCTTTCCGCTTTTGCCTAACACGGTATCACCTTCCCAGTGACCAATTTCTACACGGTTGTCAGCTTCTCGCGGACGATCATGAATCTTGTTGGGGATTGGAATCTTGCCTCGCTTTTCTTGATAAGCTTTATTGTGGCGAGACTTGCCGTGATGCCTTAGATGGCGCACGGCACTAGAGCTGCCAGATTTAAACAAATTATCAAATAAGCCATTGAAAATCCCACGGTAAATAGTCGTGGTACTGATCTGCACCGGATACTTTTCGACTGCCAAGCGATTCGATATTTCTTCCGGAGACCAAAGGTCTTCGCAGAAGTGTTCTTTCACCACTTCAAACACCTGAGGATTACTCAAAAGAGAGACTCTGCCACAATTGCCTTTGCGCTGTTTATACTTCTCCTGAGCCTTCGAAGGTGAATAGGATCTACCAGTAGAATTACAGCTTAATTCTCGAGAAATGGTTGAGTAACTTTTCTTGATATGGCTGGCAATCTCACGAAGTGAGTTTCCATGATTCCTCATTAAAAAGATAGTTTCCCGTTCATCTATGGTAATATGCTTGTAGTGGTCCATGGCTAAATTCCTTTCATGATTGTTTTCGCAAACATCATTTTACAGAAATTTGGCATGGGCCATTCTTTATTTAATTAGTGTTGCACTTAAAGTGTAAATTCAAGCATAAGAAAAAGACCATATTGCTACTCGTTTATAGCCATATGGTCTTTTATATTAGTCAGCGAATGGTGCTTTGCCTAGATAAGCACTGATCATCCAAATATTTTTATCGGTTTCATCCTTGAAGCCATTAAGCATATCTTGAGTTGGGAAGTCTTTTTCTTCGTCAGTAACTTCGATTCCTTTTTGGTATTGGTCACGTAGGTACTTGAATTGATCAACTAGCCGTTGCATGAATTCAGTCATCGTTAATTGATCAAAAGCGACTTTGTCATCTGGTAGGCCAGTATTTTCAATGAATTCGTGAGTTGTTGCCAGTGGGCTGCCGTTTAAAGCAATCAAGCGTTCTGCAATTTGATCGAGCTGTTTGCTTAGTTGATCGCCATATTCGTCCATCAGCGGATGGAGACGGAAGAAGTTTTCACCGCGCATATACCAGTGTGTTTGTTGAACGTTGACCTTTAATTGGCTGATATCGGCAATCAGTTGATTGAGTTGTGCTTTTGATTTTGGAAAGTCATAATTGTAAGTTGTCATAATGAACCCCTCTTCATAACTATTGGTTACACTAATACTATAACAGTTGTGAAAGCGTTTTTTCAAATCAAATACTTGTGGTCCATTGGCGGTATAAATCTTCGATAATTGCTACGGTGTGGTAGGTGAGTGTCGGCGTCATAACTGGGCTAGTCAGTTGATGTTGGGACCAGAGTCGATTAAAGTGCTGAATCTCAAAAACAAATTCGCTATTTTGAGTGACCTGTTAAAGGCTTCGGGAATACGAATTGATGAGCAAGGGCATCGATATATTAGAGTTAAGGGCGTGCGTTGGTTTACTAACATGGACTATAAGCAACGTCATGACGATTTGATCTTATATAAGAAATATAGGAAGTTTGTAGAGCCTTTATAATCCGAGATAATCAAGTAAAGGAAAAAGAAAACAATTTTAACTTCGACGATATTATTAGCTAGTTTAGTTCTAGCAGGTTGCGGCAATAATCAATCAGCTAAGTCAGAAAATTCAAGCTTAAGGGCTGAAAACTCTAGTCTAAAGAAAAGTGAAAATATAAACATTGTGGGTTCCTATAAAGATGGTACTGTACCCTGTCAAGTTGACACATTAAATAATAAAAACTAGTTGGCCTTGCCGAAGCGGTATTCTGCTGCGGTAAGGTCATTTCTTTTGCCTGAAATAAAGGAATGCGTAAAGTAATCGATACCTTCTGTCACCAGCTGTTCTAAGTCTTCAAACGTTTGTGGTTGTGGTGAGTGTGCTAACCAGATAGATTTAAAATCAGCCCACCAGTGCTCCATCACCGCATTATCAGCTGGCGTTCCTGGGGCTGAGTAACTATGTTGGCTGTTATTACTAGCCAAGTAGTGGTTGAATGCTTTGGAAGTATATGCTGCTCCGCGATCAGTGTGGATTAGCGGTGCCAGACCTCCGGCTTTCTGCTTGGCCATTTGAAATACTTTAATAGCCCCAGTACTCGTTTCTGTAGGCGTAATAATCCAGCTAAGTGGGTATTGACCGTATAGATCCAGGACAACGTGTAGACGGACTTTGTACTTACGAATGTTGTAGGCAATTTCCGTCGTGTCCGTCGCCCACACCTGATTTGCGGCAGCTTGTTCAAACTGGCGGTTCAGGGTATTCTGTGCTTCATAAGTTTCCTGCTCCTGCACACGTTTTCTCTTAGGCTGACGATAGTCCGCTTTAATACTGTGTTCCTTCATAATGCGCATGACGCGCTTCTTGTTAACTGTGTATGATAATCTTTCCTGCTTTATCAAACGGGTCATCTTGTCATAACCAACGCAGTGTTTATGTTGTGCTTCTAACTGTTTAACGAGCTTTAGAATTTCTTGATCTTGAATATCATGAACCGTCGGTTCATGGGTAAGCCACTTGTAGTAAGCCTGCCGACTTACCCCGGCTGCTTTAACTAGATCAGATACATTATACCCACTTTGGCTCATTTCCTGAATCGCTTGATATCGTCCGGCCGTTCCACCTCCCGATTGTGTATTTCGACCAATTTTTTGCGAAGGCAATCTGTACCTCCCGTTCCTTCGCTTTAGCTTTCAGCTGCCTTACTTCTTGTCGTAATCTTTCCACTTCATTGGTTGGTGTTTTGCCTTTATGGCGACCCCGGTTATCCTGAAGGGCTTCCCAATCGTGAGTTCTTTGGTACTTTTGTACCCATGAATAGACCCGTTGATAGCTGACATTAAATTTTTCTGCCGCGGCTTGATAGTTATACTCGTGATCAATTGTCCATTGAGTAATTTGCCGTTTCTCCTCAAAAGTAACTTTTCGGCCCACTTTCCTAGCTCGCTTTCTTGTTGCGTAAGCAACACTTAATTGTCCACTATTGTACCGGACAATCCATTGATGTAGTTGGGAAAGACTACGAATTTGATATCTATTGAGAATTGCTTGGCCTGACAGGGTACCTGAAAGGTAAGCTTTAACGGCTGATCGCTTGGTTTGAAGTGTGTACCTGTGATTGTGTTCAGGGCGAATCAATCCAGCCAAACCAGCCGTTAAAAATTGTTTAATCCATCTGTTAAGGCTAGAGGTCCGCACCTGGTGATAATCCGCGTATACCCCGAGTGAGTAGTCTGAATCTTGGTAATTACTGAGTAACCTTAATTTTTCCGTCGTTGAATATGTTCCTATTCAAAACACCCCCTAGAGATGACACTTTTATTATTTAAAGTGTCAACCCTAAGGGGTATTGTACGCGCTTTCATCTTGATGTAAAATATAGGTGTTTTAGGAAATGAATTTTCATTTTGGAGGCTAACCTTATGAAAGCAGTAAGAATCTATGGTGAAAAAGATATCCGGGTTGAGGACGTTTCGATTCCGGAACCTAAAGATGATCAAGTTCAGTTAAAAGTGAAGTTCTGTGGGATTTGCGGCAGTGATTTGCACGCCTACCTTGAAGGGTGGGGCCTGCCAACGGTGCCGTATCCATTGACCGGCAAGACGGTGCCGATTACGTTAGGCCACGAATTTTCCGGTGAAGTCGTTAAGGTCGGTAAGGACGTCGATGATTTGAAAGTCGGCGATCGGGTTGCCGTTGAACCGCTTCTGGCCTGTGGCAAATGCGAAAACTGTCGCGCCGGCAACTACAACTTCTGTAACCGGGCGGTTTCGACCGACGGTGCCGGGAACTTCCTGGGATTTTCTGAAGACGGGGGCATGGCTGAGTATGCCAATGTCCAAGGCGTTTTCGCCCACAAATTGCCGGATGATATGAGCTACGAACTGGGCGCCTTAGCTGAACCAACCGCCGTTGTATACGAAGCCATCAAGAAGAGCCGGCTGCGGGAAGGTCAAGACGTCGCTGTGATGGGGGCTGGCCCAATTGGATTGCTGGAAGCCGTCCTCGCTAAAATTGCCGGCGCCAACCACGTTTACATCGTGGACGTTTCCAAAGTTCGTTTGGAAAAGGCCAAGGCGCTGGGAATTGAAAACGCCCTTGATCCAACCCAAACCGACGTCGAAGCCTTCATTAAGAAGGACTTACCAAATGGCGTTGACATCACCTTTGAATGTGCCGGGGTCCAATCCACATTTGACTCGGCCCTGAAAGTCACCAAGCGGACCGGAACGATTCAAATTGTTGCGCTGTACGGCAAGCCGTTAACCATGAACATGACCGACGACCTGATTATGCAGGGCCTGGATATCATCACCACCCTGTGCTACAACAATTCGTTCCCGAACGTTCTGGGGATTATCGACAATAATAAGGATCTGTTCGAGCAGGTCATCACTAAGAAAGTCAGCCTGGACGACGCGCTGGATCAGGGCATTAAGATGCTGGCCACCGATAAGTCACAGGTGAAGATTATGATTGATCCGTCGCTTTAAAAATAAAATGGGAATGCTGGTTGTTAGTACGGCCATGAGAAATTATGCCCACGTTCTGATCGGCTGTTCCTGTGCTATACTTTAATTGCTTAACCAAACTGCAAGGGGAGCCATTGCGCTGAGAGTAGATTGCGACCGCAGTCTTAACCCTTTTACCTGATCTGGTCAGTACCAGCGGAGGAATGCAGCCACAATTACTGGAAATTGATGCGTTATTAAATCTTGATTGAGGTTGAATTCACTGCGAATTCAACCTCTTTTTTGGATGATTGGCTGGCAGTTAAATTAAGTGAGTGAATTGAACGGTTGTGATGACGGGGTTCATGAATTTAATTTGGAGGCATAACAAAATGACAAAGACAGTGCTAATTACAGGCGGTAGTCGGGGATTAGGCGCGGAAACCGCCAAGCAGTTTGCTCAGATTGGTTATAACGTGGTCGTCAACTACTTTCAGCACCCTGATTTGGCAAATAAAGTGGTTGCCGACATTGGCGCCGATCATGCAATTGCCATTAAGGCTGACGTTCGTGACCGGGCGGCCGTTGACCAGATGACTAAGGAAGCAGTCGACCACTTTGTCTTTGAATTAAAGCAGAACTTTTACTCTTTCAAGCTTTCCGAGTTATCCGCGGTTAGGTCTAAGTATTCTTTGACGCTCTTAAAGCTCTGGAACGCTAACTCCATGGGTAAACTAAAAAGGGCCACCATTAAAGGCACCCTTGAAGAATGGGAAAGTTGGTTCTTAGGTACTGATAAGGACGGAAAACCTAAGAAATGGAGCGCCGGAAGATTCCGTCAACGGGTCTTGGGAGTAAGTATGAAGGAACTTGGCAAGATATACCCCAAGACAATCTTCTACCTTACGACCGAAAAGACCGGAAGGAAGGTAACAGGGTACCAACTGGACATTACGCCAGTTAAAACCGTCTTGGAAATTTAATAGATTACCAGAATTGCCACCAACGTTTTGAGGTGGATTTTTTAGTGCCTGTCGGCTCCTCTGCGTCCTTTTTCTCCGATGATGAAGAATTAGTCACGTTAGTTGTTTCGCCATCTACTACGTCCTTGTCAGAGCCTCCTGGCAGCATTTGCATCTTCTGCTCTAGTCCAAGGTGTAACTTCTGAGCTTGGTCAGCTAATCTATAGGCAGAAGCAATCTGCTCATCTTTAGCCTTAAGTTGGTCAGTAAGAATATCATTATCGTGTACTAGTTGCTCATTAGCCTGTTTGAGTTGCTGAACCTGTTCTTTAAGTAAATCAACGATTTCATCTTGCCGTTCTTCCTTGTGGTTGGTGTACTTCTCCTTTTTCTTCCGACCTTCTCCTTGCTTATAATGTTTCACTACTAACTCCTTGTCTGCCAAGGAATAGAACTTCTTCCCTCGTTTTTCTGTCTTTACGGGTCGTAAGTTCCGACTATTCGCAAATTTATCAAACGTTGAACGGGCTATTCCTGCGTCTTTTATGATTTCATTAATGGTATAGAACTTTTCTTCCGACATTCTTCCGTCCTTCTTCCGTCTTTGGAAAGTCGTGCAATATTAATACTTTCGTTCTTATTCTATCATAAAGGAAATTACACCTTACACGAAAGAAGAAGGGCGGAAAGTAAGTTAATTAGTGGTTATAATATTAAGTACTAATAGCACGAAAGGAACTAGACTATGCCAACACGACAACAAGCAGCACGAGAATTTGTGAAGACCTGGTCTACTGATAATAAAGGGCGAGAGGACGCAGATCGACAGACCTTCTGGAACGATTTACTACAACGAGTTTATGGAATTGACAACTACTATGACTACATTACCTATGAAAAAGATGTTCAGGTAAAAGCTGATGGCAAAGTAACCACTCGAAGAATTGATGGGTATATTCCTTCTACCAAAAGTATCTAGCGAAAAAAAGGAGGCTCATATGATTAAAGAATTTAAAGACTTTATTTCACGAGGAAATGTTGTTGACATGGCAGTCGGGATTATCGTTGGGGCTGCATTTACATCAATCGTTAAGTCGTTGGTTAATAACCTTGTCGACCCGTTAATTGGGATATTCGTTGGTAAGATCGACCTTTCTAATCTCGTCTTGACAATTGGCGATGCCCAGTTCAAATACGGTAGTTTTCTTAACTCAGTAATTAACTTTTTGATCATCTCCTTTGTCGTTTTCCTGATGGTTAAAGCGATTAACCGCTTCAGAAATAAAAAGGAGGAAGAACCTGCAAAATTAAGTGAAGAGGCTCAATACCTCAAAGAAATTACTGAGCTGTTAAAGAAAAATGAAGGTAAATAACTAAATAGATTCCTGCTAATGGATTTATTATTTTTTAGCGGGAATCTATTATTTTTATTATCTTATTCCGTATTTATCTAACAAGAGTGGAATGTAAATCAGCGGAGAACTTGTCTACTTGGTTAACTGGCTATCAATTTTTGCATTTACGAAAAAATACTATATTTTATGAAGTGCATGATGAATAAAGAAAGGTTAAGATACTACGAATCTACGATAATCGAAGAGATATATTAGCTAATTTGCTGGAATATTTAGATAAGAAAGAAGAGTAATAGTTACTAATTTAGTAGTTGTTACTCTTTTTTACTTGGTTAAATATTGTGTACATGTTTTTTTACCTAGAAGTAGTACACGTATTAAGGCAATAAAAAAATCCCACATTTCTGTAGGACTTAATCTAATTCTAGGCTCTTTAATTCAGCCGTAAGTTAGCACCTCTTTTTACATCAAGTGTACACTATCGTACTAATGTAATAATGTTGAAAAAGTATCTTAGAAAGTAGCTCTTAACTCTTACTCTAGCAAAGGATGTCAGCATTTTTTAGCTTTTCAAATTGCAACAGATAGTGGGACTAAATTAAGACTAAGTTTAGCTAGAATTACCATAATTAGTTATTGAATAAAGGGAGATTAAACAAGATTAAGCCTAACCTAGTTCTTTTAAGCACCTAGAATAATACACTACTTATTTTTAGTAAGTGAACACGAACGCTATTTTAATCTGTTCAAGTTATTTCTTGCAATCTGCCTTTCATTAAAAATCTAAATGTGTATGTAGCCTAACGATGTCCAGATTGTAGCCAACCACTTTAACACCATTTTTCTTGGTTTCTAAAAATAATTGAGTATCAGGATAAAGTTTTTTTAATTCCCGTTCTGCATGCTTAAGGACATCTCTCTTAAATACACCAGCGGGCATTGTTCTAGGACTACCATCATTATTTGTCCCTAGAAACCAAAACTCCCATTCTTCAAGTGTTCCTTTAAGTGTTGTATTAGTTAATTTTCCCATACTGTTAGCATTCCATAATTTCATTAACGTTAAAGTATATTTGCTACGAACCCGTGCCAACTCACCAAGTTTAAAGGAATAGAAATTCTTTTTTAGTTGAAATACATATTTAGCCACGTCACGTGAAAATCTAAAATCAATTTGACCACTTTCAAAGCAGGCTATCCTGTCAAAGAGAGAAGTCATAAGTATTCCTTTATCCCCACTTGGCTTAGTTATAACAAGATATATAGCGGTATTTTCATTAAGGCCTTTAAAGGCTTTTACTATTCGCTGGTAGTTTTTTCCACTAGAATTCAATCCAAGATGATGAATAATGTCCAAAGCTTTAGCAGAATATATCATATCAGCAGTATCTTCCTTTTTAACGTAGGAAAAACAATAATCTAAAACTTTATGTTCAAATGAAGTTAAGTTACCGAAAGCCCTGGCTAAATCATTGCCTTGCGTAACAAGATAATCTTGTCGAGTTAAGACATTATTCAGAGCTACGTCCATTTTCTTATCTTGGAGCATGTTTATATACCTCGTACTATTTTCTCATTAATGAGTATTATACCTTTTTGTGATGGTTTTAATCAATAAAGCATATCATCTCATAAAGCACGTACAAAAGTCTCATAAAGCACGTACAAAAGTCTCATAAAGCACGTACAAAAGCCTCACAAAGCACGTACAAAAGCCTCATAAAGATACTCTTATACTACTGATATTATCACATTTCTGCGTCCCCTAATGTATATAAATGTATAAAAATGTATGTCTTAATGTATTCCTATTAACCAAATCAAAAAGAAAAAACCATAATAGAACGATTTTAGAAGAAGCATATAGATTTTATAGTAAGACAAATTAAACAGGCTCTAACAGGCTCTCACGGCTTGCTAGGGCCCTTCTTTTGTTAGTGGTCACTTATGCCCCCTATCACTAGAGCTAAAATCATGTAGGGTCAGTTCACGGGGTCTAACATGCTAAACAAACAGAATGCAACCAACA